>JAOQAJ010000138.1 GCA_025963675.1 Segetibacter sp. | reverse complement strand
TCATTATTCTTTTACAACCGTTCATACCTAATGCACTTCTCCCACGCATTGTCCCATCATAGTTTTGCGCCACAAGCAAACATTATGAACGCTTTTTTAAATACTATAACACCGTATTATTTGATATCGCGGCTATCGCACAAACCACTTCAACTATAAAAGGAACCGTTACCGATAATACATCAAAGCCTTTGGCTGCAGCTACAATAAACTTGCTTACTGCAAAAGATAGTACACTTTATAAAGCAGCAGTTACCGACAACACCGGTAGTTATCAGTTCGAAAAAGTAAAATCAGGAAATTACCTGGTGAAGATCCGAAGTGTAAATTTTACTACATGGCACTCATCAAAGATTGATTTACCATTTTTAGATATCAACGGCGGTTACGACAGTCGACCGACGCAATTAATCTTTCAATACCGGTTTGGCAACAACCAGGTGAAAACTGCTCGTGAAGGAAAACAAGTATAGAATCAAAATCAAAACGATTATAAGAATTTCGGCAATTGGTTGTTTAGGGTTAGCCGCTGTATCTTAATACGGTGGCTTTTTTTATGCCTTTTTTTTGAAATCAACAGATAATTGTTCATGCAACATTGTTGTGTCACTCACTTGTACTGTACCTCGTTATTAATCATTTGTTTCAATTCTAAAAGATATCGCTAAAAGGATAATTGAAGAATTTCAAAATGGAAATGTTTTACGGCAAAGGGCGGAGATAAATAGCATTACTGCAGATGAACGGAGCGTCGCAACAATGCTAATAACTGTAACTAATGATTGATCCATAAAAACATTAATCATCGTAAGCGATGAGATGTATCACCCTTCCATCACTGATTTGTAACTTCCCATGTGTCGGTACATAAATTTTTTGCGAGGGTTCATTCAGTATAACCTTGTCCATAAATGTAGACACGCGTGCTTGCGGCACCGTTGGAGGCGCCCCATTTCTGCGAACAGTTTGTACGTGACTACTAAGCATATTTCCAAATGAAATGTTGGTAAGTTCAGCAGATGAAAATAGTTCGGTGTTCATTATTTTATTGCCGGTAATAAAAATAAAACCTGCAAACATGCTATCTGTCTCACTGTACTTTTTTACAAAATACCTAATATAATCGGTGTCTTCCTGCGCCCTGTTACCCGGCAGTTCCAGGTAAGAATAAGTTTCGCTTTTTTGGTTGTTGACGGCAAATTGCCTGTCAATTTCCTTCCATACTTCTGCCTGGCGGCCTTTTACATGCATTGTTTTTTGAAGGTCACTATTTGCTACACCGGCGGTTTTAAATGGCTTTGGTTTATTCTGCCAGCGTCTTTTCTCCACGCAATAGACATGTACATAATCAGTAGATCCAGGTGTGATTACTTGTGTTTCGGAGACCATGCGATCTTGTTTTCCGCCACCTAAAATTTCTCCACTTTGTATAACTACATCTTGTTTAGAATGATTGGTAACCTGAAGCCAATTCACATCAGCGCCTTTTTCGTACTGCATTTCCTGCAACTTTACTTTACGCTTCTGCAACGCGTCCGCCAACAACAGCGGTTTCGAACTTAGCGCATGACCCATAGCAGGTGCCCCTTCGCCACCTTTAAATCTCACAGGTATTATTTGCAGGTTTTTAAAAGTCCATACCGAGTCATATTGCACTTTTAGTTCATTGTAAGTTAGTTGACTAAAAGCCCGATTAGAGAAAATCGTAAGCAGTATAGATAAAGTTATCAGGGTGCAAAAAGTTTTTTGCCTGGTAGTAGTTTGTACCAGGTTTAGAAACGTTTTGCGCCCGGCTATATTACCTACATCCAACTTGTAAACAGTCTTCATTTCATAGCTTTTGAAATTAAAATGCTTTTTATTAAAGGTTTATCAAGGTTTATCTTTGCCGTATTATGGATAAGAAAGTAAGAGTTCGTTTTGCTCCATCTCCAACCGGCGGATTACACCTTGGTGGTGTAAGAACGGTTTTATATAACTATTTATTTGCAAAACAACATAATGGTACGTTCGTTTTACGTATTGAAGATACTGATCAGACACGATTTGTAGAAGGGGCGGAAGAATATATACAGGAATGTTTAACATGGTGTGGTCTTGTACCTGATGAAAGTCCTTTGCATGGTGGCCCTTATGCTCCCTATCGGCAGAGCGAGAGGAAGGATATGTACAGGCAATATGCAGAGCAGCTGGTAAAACAGGGAAATGCTTATTATGCATTTGATACGCCGCAGGAACTTGAAGAGATGCGTGTAAAATTTAAAACTGAAGAAAATCCTTCGCCGCAATATGGCCATACCATCAGGGAGAAGATGAGAAATTCATTGAGCCTGGGTCAGGCTGAAGTTGGCAGGTTACTTGGCGAAGGTCTGCCTTATGTTATCAGGATAAAAATGCCGGAAAATGAAACCTTGACCTTCACTGATATGATTAGGGGAGAGGTATCTTTCAATTCTTCACTTACTGATGATAAGGTTCTGCTAAAAGCTGATGGCATGCCTACTTATCATCTTGCTGTTGTTGTAGATGATTATTTGATGAAGATCACCCATGCTTTTCGAGGTGAAGAATGGCTGCCGAGTGCACCTGTTCACATTTTACTTTGGAAATATTTGGGTTGGATAAATGAGATGCCGCAATGGGCTCACCTGCCGCTTATACTAAAGCCGGACGGTCATGGTAAGTTGAGCAAACGCGATGGTGATCGGTTGGGTTTTCCCGTATTCGCTATGAACTGGAAAGATCCTAAGAATGCAGAATTAACAACAGGTTTTCGGGAATTAGGATTTTTGCCTGAAGCTTTTATAAACCTACTTGCAGTGCTTGGCTGGAATGATGGTACAGAACAGGAATTGTTTACAATTGAAGAATTAATTGAAAGATTTTCTTTGGATCATGTACATAAAGGCGGCGCCAAGTTTAGTTATGATAAAGCAAAATGGTTTAATCATGAATGGATTAAAAGGTATAAGGCTGAAGGTTTAAGGCAGAAGGTGAAAGAAGTATTTACAGGAAACGGTTTAGAGTTGAAAGAAGATGAAAATTTGGACAAAGTGATTGAGTTGGTGAAAGACCGCTGCACTTTGTTGACGGACTTTTGGCAGCAGGGTTCATTCTTTTTTGTTGCTCCTGCAACAATTGATGTAGCGTCTATAAAGCCAAAATGGAATGATGATAAAGCAATGTTTTTCGACATACTTGCAGAAAAACTTACGGTGCTTGAAGATTGGACTGCAGAAGCGATAGAAACATTGTTTAAAGAAACTGCTGCGGAGAAAAACATAAAAATGGGTGAACTACAACTGCCGTTTAGAATAATGCTGGTCGGTGGAAAATTTGGTCCGGCGGTAATTGATATTGCAGCACTGATAGGTAAAGAAGAAACGATAAAAAGGATAAGGACGGGATTGAAGCTTTTGAGTTAAGACAGTATGATTTTTGTAAATTGTAATTTAAAAAATTAGATATGCCAGCACTAAGCAATGCTCAATTGGAGATATTGAAATTGTTTCATGAAAATCAATCGCAGGAAGAATTGTATGAGATCAAACAGTTGCTGTCAGAATATTTAGCAAATAAATTGATGAAAGAAATTGGAAAAGAATCTTTAGAGAAAGGCTACACACCAGAAATTATTGAAAGTTGGAAAGATGAACATTTTAGAACTCCCTATAGGTGAAAGTAGTTATAGATAGTAATGTTTTCGTGCAATGTCTTAATCCTTTTTCAAGATATAATTCTGTTTTCCAGGAGTTAGTCAAAGGTTCTTATAAACTTTACGTATCAACTGACATCGCGTTTGAGTATTTCGAAGTTTTTCGGCAGAAGTTTCAAAACGTGAAAGCGGAAGGGATTGATAGATTCTTTAATGAATCGAACCATGTTGTTAGAACTGCTGTGTATTATAAATGGAATCTAATCACCGTTGATCCTGATGATAATAAATTTGTTGATTGTGCTATAGCAGCGAATGCTGATTATATTGTCACTAATGACAAGCATTTTAACATCCTTAAAGAAATTAACTTCCCTAAAGTTAGTTGTATAACAATAGAAGAATTTATTGAAATATTGAAAAAGCACTAATTATTTTTACGCACCGCACGATAACTGCTCATGGGCGGGAACAAGGGGTAAAGATTACTTTATACGAAGACGGTAATGATAAGGTAAATGCAATGATTATCCCCAGGAATAAAGGAAAAGAAAGATGAGTTTAGGCGATAGCGCAATCCTTACTATTTTTACATACTTTAATAAAGTTTGTAAATGACCCTTCAAAAGAAACGACCACTTAGAATATTGGTAGCAAAAGTTGGACTTGACGGCCACGACCGTGGAGCAAAAGTGATCGCTACCGCGCTTCGTGATGCAGGTATGGAAGTCATTTACACAGGTCTTCGTCAAACGCCGGAAATGGTTGTAAATGCAGCGTTACAGGAAGATGTGGATGCCATTGGAATAAGCATTTTGAGCGGAGCCCATATGACTGTTTTTCCAAAGGTGGTGCAGTTTATGAAAGAAAAACAAATGGACGACGTGTTGCTTACTGGTGGCGGTATTATACCCGATGATGATATGAAAACATTGAATGAAATGGGTGTCGGAAAACTTTTTCCTCCCGGAACTCCTACCAGTGAAATTGCAACTTATATAGCCGGCTGGGTAAAGGAAAACCGAAGTTTTTAATAGACTTTTTTCTAGTCTGCAAAACACGATTATTCATACCTCCATTTCGAAATCCACAAATCATGGGTCTTTTCCTGGAAGAGTCTTAGCTTATCCTGCATCCGTTTCAAGTCGTTTTTAAAGTTTGCTAATCCTGCAAGGTTGGGCAATTCGTTCGGTCGTTGTCGAGGTCATACAACTCAAACTTTGGTCTTTGCAGGTATGATTGAACCGACCTTTTTCCAACCATTTTGTTATTGCTTTTAATAGCATGTTGCCACGTATATGATTGAAGAAGATCGAGTGCCATAGGGTACTGCAATTTCCACGCGATGTTATAAATCAATTTATACCGCCTTTCGCGCACGACCCGCATGGGGTAGTACATCATTATTTCATGGAGGGAATGGGAGGCATATACTTCATCCCATCCTGGTACATTTTCCTGCTCGACAATGTTTTTAAATGATCTGCCCCGAATCTGTGGTTGATTGGTTGACACTGCTGCAAAGTCTAAAATTGTTATCAAACAAAGTCAAATGCTGTTCCTGGTGTTCAAGTCCATACACTCCATTACTATGACTTGGCATGCCGGTAAGAATAACCGACCGACTTGGACTGCAACTTGAAACAGTGCAAAATGCATTTGTAAAACGGGTTCCCTCTGCAGCCGGCTGATCTATGTTTGGCGTTTTTGCTACTTTGTTTCCATAACATCCTACAGCTTCACGCCCATGATCATCTGATACAATTAAAACAATATTGGGCCTGATTTGCTTTGATTTTTTTCCCGGCAAAAAGAGGTTGAACAGATAATGAGAAAATGGTTAACAGGAAAAATGTTTTAACCGGGTAAGTAAACATTGTTTCACGTTTTAAAATGATTCTATTTCGAAAACAACGAAAGCTTGGCAAAAAAGTCTTTAAACATCAGGCTCGTATCCAGCCAGTCGTAAACCCTGATGTTTCTTCCATTTTCATTAAACTGGTATTCGCCCTTGTCATTGATTCGGGGCGCCATCTTAATAACATACCTGCTGGAGGAAGGATCCGGTTCAAACGAAGATTGAAGTGCAGTAAGCAGCACGAGCGGACTATCACCAATTACATAAGTCTCGCCAACGTTTAGTCCAAATTTTAAAAGCCTTTTCATTATTCCTTCAATCTTGCCCGCAAGGTAGTTTCCAACTGCTCCTTTGGTTTTCACATTTACCAGTAGCTCAGCGTACGATAATAAGCATTGCCGATATGCATTTCTTGGCACCTGCCATATTGATATTGAGGACTTATTGAAGATGACCTTAGCGGCATTGATATCTATATTGAGGTTGTATTCAGGCGAAGAATAATTAGGTGGTGGGAATGCAAGATCTGTGTATTCTGAACCGCCAATCCAGACGAGTGTTATCTTTTTTGCGATCTCTGGTTGCGTTAAAACAGCACTTGCAATTTCTGTCAGACCTGCACCACACACAACATACAACGGAGTTTTTGTGTCGGTCCGCAACGCTTCTTTGATGATGAATTGTACACCTTTGCTTTGCACAGGAGTACTATCGTTAATCATGGCCGTATTAGATCCTGCGATGACAGGCACTGTGCCTGTTAGCTTCATCATACTTAAAATTTCCCGCGCCTCTTTTGCTGCATTGTCTGCCTGTGTTTTCGATCTGTCAAACCCGTCGTTTACGTTTAAGTGAGAGCCTATGATGGCCCTTATTTCAACCGATGGTGATAATAAGTGATGAACCAACTGAAACAATCCGTCAGGGTCGCCGCTAAAATCGTTATCGATGATTACTCTGCAACGGGCTTTTGCAATACTTGAATCAAAAATGTTTTTAGATTGTCCATTGGCAGTAATGGTATTAAATAGAAGATAAAACAGGCAAGCTTTAAAAAAGGTAGTCATTATTGGCAGATTAGTAAAAGCAAGATAACGTTTTGTTCTTCCTACTTTAAGACGTGTTATTCTTGCCGGCCATAGTTTGAACGCGTTTTAAATATTGTATCACATTATCTTCTTCGTCCTGGTTATAATTGAAAGACATTTTTTGTGCGATTTTTCTTGCAACATCCGCTACCAGCTCAGTCATTACAAACAGAGCGTTCCAAATATTTTCGGGATGGGCGTCAGAATAAGTGGAAAGAATTTTATTGTAAAGTTCTTTATCGAGGTATTGTTGTATGTGTCGTCCGCCTTTTCCAATTGATACTGCGAAGCCTGTTTCTATACCGATATTCCATTCAATCATTTTATAAAACATTACCCTTACATGTAGTTCAAGCATTTCCTTCGAATAAGTAATTTCATCTCTAAAAAGTCCTTTTGCCACATAAGTACAAACCCACCAAAACTCATTGCAACAATCTGTAAACTGTTGTTGGGTCGGCGGGGTGATGAGGAATTTGTTGACAGGTAAGGAAGCAAATTTTTCAGACAATCGATCTTTATCTAATAACACAATTGTAAAGGGGTCACGTTCAAATTTAGATTCAATTGTATCGAGAGGAAACAGGGTAAGGTCAATTCTATTTCCATCGCTAAAAAGCATAAGATAATGAAAGGCATTGGCGTCTTTTTCGCCTATGGTCATTTCATCTGGCATTTGTAAAATCAGTCTTTCTCCAAACACATCAATCCAGGAATGATTGGTGATATAAGGTTCTAAGTTTGTGACCACATACGTAATGTCGAAGTCTTGAAAAATATCTTTTGCAGTGTTGGGGTTTGCTCTTGATCCTGTAAGTAAAACTGCCCTAATTCTGTCGTCACTTGTAGCAACTGACAAAATCAGGTTCATTATTTCTTCTTCAGATCTCATTAGCTCTACAGCTTCACTTTTATGATTGCTAAACAATAACAGATTTCAAATTCTTTATACAGCATTTGCAAGGTTAAATCTAATCTATAATAGCAGAAGTAAAAGAAATGTTGGTCTCGAGATATGAGCAATAATGGATCATTGTTGCGACGCTCCGTTCAACATTTTGTTATTAATGGAACAAGGAGCAACGTCTCTATTTTAATTACAGGCGCTGCGATTGAAGAAGCGGCAAACCAGTTAGGCGGAGCCGTTGAGTAGATATGAATGCGTACAAGGGTGTGACACAACAATGCTTGATTATACTGTGAAAGCTTGCTTCAAAAAATTTCCTACAGGCTCTTATTAAACCTGCTTTTTAATAAATTATTTTTTCAAACTTATAAAACTACGATCGCGACTAATACGAGTACCCTTAGAAATTGGATTCACTATTTTTAGCCGTTATTGTAAAAATGCATCTAAAGCTTTCGTTGGCCTGCCATCACTTCCCCAGGCGCTTAAGCCGTATCCACTCCAGCTTTTGGCTCCTTCAGGCTCCCAATAGATTACACCTAAACCTTTTTTACCGGGCACTTCCTTTACCTTTTTTTGAACTGCTACCAGCATGTCATAGGTATTTTGCGCTTTAAAGTCTTCGCCTCCAACTTCTACCACCATAACTTCCTTTTTATAGCGCGAAGCCATGTCATTAAGGTTATTTCCTAAATCATCAATAGACAGGGTATAATCAGGATTTCCTTTGAGCCAGTATGGGTAATAGGAGAGACCGATAACATCGTATTTCGCATTGTTGGCTGTGGCACTATCAAACCATGACCTGAAACGCTGGCTATTATTCCCCTGGTCGACATGCAGGATCACCTTTGACTTCGGACTTACCGCTTTTATACCTTCATACCCTTTATTTATTAACTGCGCCAGTTGCTTCCAGTTCGAAGTTTTGCCTTCAGGATAGATCATTCCTCCAGGTGTTTCATTGCCAACCTGAACCCATTCAGGATATACACCTTTTGCTTTTAAGGCGTTCATTACATCGGCAGTATATGTGTAGACGTCATTCAATAATTGAGGGAAACCATGGCCTTCCCAAGCCGCAGGTTTCTTTTGTTTCCCCGGGTCCGCCCAGCTATCGCTGTAGTGAAAATCAATCATTATTCTCATTCCCATTTTCTGTGCCCGCACAGCCATTGCGACTGTTTCATCTTTACTACAATGACCACTTCTTTCATCGTTCGAAGGGTTTACAAATGTTCTCAACCTGATCGTGTTTATTCCGTGATCTTTTAATATTTTCAGGCAATCCTCTTCCACTCCCTGGTCGTTATAAAACTTAAATCCGCTTGCTTCCATTTGTGGAAGCCAGCTAACGTCAGCTCCCTTTGCGAACTGCTTACTTTGTTTGGACATCGCACGCTTTGCTGATGAACAGGCAGAAAACAAGGTGATAGAAAATATAAGAATAAGGAAAGCGCTAAAACGATTTGAATGTTTCATACCAAATTGATTATTGAAAGTGGCAAATCTACTTATATCTATTTTGAAACATGCCGTGTACTAACTCGATTCAATGAAAATGAAGATTCTCTTTAAATAACCTAATCCAACCCGCTACTAATTTTTTGCTGAAAGTAGAATTGCCACTTCCATCATTATTTACGTTTATTCATCTGCTTTTGGTAACTTTCTTAAAAACACTGTATGCCCCAGAGTAGAAACAGACCGAAACATCACCAGCATGTTCATCATCATGTTGGCCCATCTCATACTACACACCGAAAAGTAAAGCGCAGTGCAGCTTTTGTTATATCTATACTTACGGCTGTACTTGGTTTAGCCGTAGCATACTTTACCCGAGGTCTGGACGTTTTGTGGCTGCTCATTGGTGCCGGCATCGGTGCTGTTGCCGGGTACCTGGTCGGGCGGGGTTTGGATAAGAGTATTGAGAAAAAATAGGAGCAAATCGCGTTATAAAATAATTTTGAATAGCCCCTTGCTTTCACCATGTTATCTTATTGCCTCTACTAACCTGGCTCAATCGATAACTTCTAATTTTATTACTTCTCTCCAATAACTTTTCTTTGCAGCATGGAGAAAAGAAATCGTTCGTTATTAATATTGATTCTTGGATTGCTTTGTGCAATAGGGCCTTTTTCCATTGACATGTACCTGCCGGGTTTTCCTGCGATTGCTGCAAACCTGCATACAACAGTTGACTATGTCGCCTATTCATTATCGAGCTTTTTCATAGGCATTTGTGTTGGACAGTTATTATGCGGACCCCTGTTAGATCGGTTTGGGAGAAAAACGCCCCTGTGCATTGGGTTAGTTTTGTATATACTGGCATCAGTAGGTTGTTCTTTATCAAAATCCGTCGAAGCATTGATTGCTTTTCGGTTTTTGCAGGCACTGGGAGGTTGTGTTGGAATGGTAGCACCAAACGCAATTGTGAGGGATGTTTTTCCTGTGGAAGAAAATGCAAAGATCTTCTCATTACTCATATTGATTTTAGGGGTATCACCCATTTTAGCTCCTACAGCCGGTAGTTATATAATTTCTGCCTTCGGTTGGCCAACTGTCTTTATTGTACTTGCGGTAGTTACATTTTTAATTTTGTTGGCGGTTATCTTTTGGTTACCGGAAAGTAAAAAACCAGATCCTTCCTTTTCGCTTCGGCCCAGGCCTATACTTACCGGTTTCTTAAACGTATTGAAGGAGCCACAGTTTTATACTTATGCATTTGCCGGCGCCATTGCCTCAGCAGGTCTCTTTGCATATCTTGCTGGTTCTCCCTTTGTTTTTATGGAACTATACGAAGTTAATGAACAGCAGTATGGATTGATTTTTTCAGTAATAGCGGTTGGACTTATCGGTAGCAGCCAGCTAAACAATGTTGTTTTAAAGAAATACAATAGCGCTCAAATTATTAGAGTTGTATTTTTTACTCAGTCGTCTTTAGGAATTATACTCGTTGCCGGAACTGCTCTTGGTATACTTGGTTTTTATGGAACTATTCTTATTATGTTTTTATTTCTAAGCTGCCAGGGTTTCACCTTTCCCAATTCCGCTGCCCTCGCCATGGCCCCTTTTTCGAAAGGTGCCGGAAGTGCTTCCGCTTTAATGGGAGCTGTACAAATGGGTTGCGGGGCTATTGCCTCTGCACTCGTTGGATTATTCTTTAATAAAACAGCAGTTCCTATGGCAGCTATTATGGCTGGTTGTAGTTTGCTTGGATTAATTATTTTGTTGATTGGTCGAAAAGCAATAGAGTACAACGCCAGAAACGAAGATGTTGAAATGCAATGCCTGGAATTAATAGAGAAATACTAAACGAGATGTGAATTGATTCTTTGTTACTCCTTTTTTCAGGTCAATTCACCAGGTCCATTCGTTCACTTCAGTGCCTTTGATGTTTTTTGGGCAGAAAAGCTTAATCTAATAATTCTACCCTTCCAACTTTATTCACTGGAATCGTGTGCGGCTCATCAAGGGTATAACTGGTAGAGTCCTTCATAAACACATGTACTTCACGTTGCGCAGGTTTGCCTTCTGCTGTTCTGGTAGTTCGTAAACCCGGATTTTTAAACCAGGCTAAATGCATTGAGTCGGGTTTGTCCAGTGTCACCGTGATTTGCTGTTTACCCTTGTGCACATCAATAGAGGTCACAGTGTATATGTTTAACCCCGACTGCATCATGAAATACCGTTTATTTTTCATGGCCCGTTCTAAAGCCTTTGGGTATGCGGATGTCTCGGTAATAGTATTTGATTGAGCGTATTGGTTAGAACATGATGATAAGATATTTGAGAATAAAATGGTGAAAGTTGCCATAAGGTAAAATCGTAGAGGTCTCATAGTAGTTATTTAAATTTGCCGGAGGTTAGAGATATAAAATTAAGGTTCAATTTGAATTTCAGTAAAAGTGTGCCACCCTTAAATAACTTATTGATAAATAAACATACCCTCGATTTAGGGAACTGAATTTGCACAAGCTTTATGGTTGCTTTATAATTTTCTCGCCCCGATTTTAAATCATGTTTTATCACAGGGAAATTCTTTTTTTTCTAATAAAAAGTAAATTTTGGCCGATTTTGTATATGTCAATATCTAAAAAATTAAAAAAGTCATTAAAATGTACTTAATTACACAAATTTTTCAATTGCTTCTCTATAAAACATTGTCATATGGAAAAAAACACACAGGATAATTCAAGAAGAAATTTTATAAAAACCGGCTCGGTCGCTGCTGCCGGTTTTTTTATTGTACCTCGCCATGTATTAGGGAGAGGTTTTGTTGCTCCGAGCGATAAGCTAAATATCGGGTCGATAGGGGCAGGCGGCAAAGGAACCAGTGATATTGCCAATTTTTACAAATCGGGCAATGCGAATATTGTGGCGTTGTGCGATGTTGACGATCGTGCATCGGTAAAAACAAGAGCAGCTTTTCCTAAGGCTAGTTATTACAAAGACTTCAGACAGATGCTCGAGAAGGAAGGAAAAAATATCGATGCTGTTTCGGTTTCGATCCCCGACCATGCACATGCGGTACCTGCATTGATGGCAATGCAAATGGGAAAGCACGTGTATGTACAAAAGCCGTTGACCCACGATATTTTTGAAGCAAGGGTGCTTACCGAGGCTGCAAGGCGATATAAAGTAGTGACGCAAATGGGTAACCAGGGCTCATCTGGCGACGGTGTTAGGCTGATGCAGGACTGGTATAACGCAGGATTGATCGGTGATGCACATACCATACGCTGCTGGACCAATCGCCCTGTTTGGCCACAAGGTAATGGCTATCCGACAACCAAAGATGAAATACCAAAAGAGCTTGACTGGGATTTGTGGCTTGGCCCGACAAAGCATCACGAATATCATACAGCATTTGTTCCTTTCAACTGGCGCGGGTATTGGGATTTTGGAACCGGGGCATTAGGTGATATGGGTTGCCACATCATCGATCCGGCGTTTAAAGTAGTTGGTCTTGGTTATCCGTCAGAAGTAGAATGTAGTGTGGCAGATATTTACGAGAAAATGTGGACACCTGCTTATCATCCTGAAAGCTGTCCGCCGGCTTCGTCTATCAAAATGAAGTTTCCGGGAAAAAAAGGAAAACCAGATGTAAAACTTACCTGGATGGATGGCAACATCCGACCTGAGAGACCAGAAGAGTTAGGTGCCGATGAACCAATGGGTAACGCTGACGGTGGGGCTATTATAGAAGGTACCAAAGGAAAAATGATATGCGGATGTTATGGTGAAGTGCCCACATTGTTACCTACTTCAAGATCGAAAGATGTAGTCAATGTTAAACAAACAGTTGAAAGAGTCCCAGGCAGTATTGAAGGCCACTATGCGCAATGGGTTAACGCCGCAATAGCCGGTTATGGCAAAGGAAAAACAAGTTCTCATTTCGATTATGCCGGTCCGCTTACCGAGACTGTACTTTTTGCAAACCTTGCTTTACGTAGCTGGAACCTCAAAGATCCAACAGGTAAAACTTTTATTGGAAGGAAGAAATTATTGTGGGATGCTGTAAATATGAAAGTCACAAATTTCGACGAAGCAAACCAGTTTGTAAGAAGAGAATATAGGGATGGTTATTCTTTTAAAGCATAAAATTTAAAATGCTAATAAATAGAAAGGCTGCCAATTTTGGCAGCCTTTTTTATTTTAGCAAGAATTATTTAAGCTGCAATTCAGTCTATCACAAATTCAGTTCGCCCCGTATTTTTTATGTTACCATCAGTTTTTCTTTCTTCAACTCCGGTTGTGTCACTCTCTTGTACTACATATTTTTATTGCAGCTTTTTAGAAATAGTCTTAAAAAAGATGCATTCACAGGTTTGGTTTTTTTTGACTTCAATAGCTTAACTCCATCTACAATCTAATAAAAACGCTGTCGGCCGTTGTGCTTTATATTTCCATTGTCGTGAGTTATAAAATCTGAGCTATCGTTGAAGACTGAACCTCCATTACCAATTTTTAAAAGGGCTGCCTGGTAGTTCTTTCGAATCTAAAATTTATTCTCTTTTTAGTATCAAAGCCTTAATCGCCTTCCCCCTGAAAGTTATAGTTAGTATCAAAGACAGGATAGCAGCGTCAAGAACATAGTATCCAAAAGCTTTAGTTTCCTCCAGCAAGAAAAAGTCAAAAAGCCACATCACCGGAATTCCAATAAATAAGTATAAGAAAAATAATAGCAGAATCTGCTGTAACATAGATTTTCTTAAAAGCCAGTTATCAACGATCTTACCCATATTGTTAGTTCTATTTTTTGAAAAGGAAAGAATTACTGCACGACGTTAAAGTGGTTACAAGTTGTGGCAATTGAAAAACGTCAGCTTCAAATAACCCAAAAGAAAAATACTGACTTATAGTTGTATGCTGAATGTGAAGCAACAATTTATAAATATACTTTTAGCGACCTGGTTCTGTTTTCAATCCTTAAGCT
>JAOQAJ010000128.1 GCA_025963675.1 Segetibacter sp. | reverse complement strand
GTGGTATTTGAATTTTCCAATTTTTCTCCTTTAGATACAAGACAAATGAAACGATCACCGTTGCGATCGCCATCCACATATGCCAGTTAATCATCTTAGCATCATAATCATCATTGATTGAAAGCATATAACCGGTAATACAAGATATAATGCCACAGACGGTTCCTAATAATAATACCAGGGGAATGGCAGGCTTTAATGAAGAATATTCTTGTCTTGTTGATAGCCATTGCAATAATATGCCAACCAATATAACACCTATTGGCAGGTGAACAATTATGGGATGAAAGTGGCCGAGAAGTTCAGTCATAAATTTAGGATGCTTGAGAAAAAAGGCCAGGAGAATTGAGCTGCGTGAAACTTAAGTTTTTTGATTCGATCTTAATACTATGCTTCAGCTGACTCTTGCTTAACTATGCGAGATGTCAACTATATCTTTTTCGAAATAATTCCATCATATACCGATTTACCGCCCATTGATCAGATAGAGGCTTTCTTGTGAAAGGCTCAGTGGGCATATAATCAGGTGGACCAAATTCAGTTAGAACAGTAAGCCCTTCGCCCTTTTTTTTCTTCATTTCAACCACCTTATCCCACCAGCTAAAATGCGCTTTAACAGCAGCATCCCATTCCGGCGCCCGTGGATCATTTACCTGGGGTCCTTGAGGATGCCCAACGCGTGCGTGAATATGGTCGACTCTTTCCAGAGTTAAATTAAATTTCTCCTGCTGATCCTGCAAAAGCTTTTCATGGACATTACACCAATGTGATATGTCTAAAGTGATTCGTAATGCAGGATTATTTTCTATAAACTTTTTAGCAATTGGTGCAGAATAAAGCGTCCTAGAGCGATGAGTTTCATGACAGATTTTTATACAAGTTTGCTTTGCCAGTTGGGTCGTATGATCGATTAAAGTTTTGTTGTCTTCATAACTGAAATAATCCCGTCCGGAGTGACAGTTGATATATAAAGGTTTTTGAATAGTATTATTTGCAGCAGCTCCAATCATATTTTTAAAGGTATCAAAGTGCTCCTCATAATTACTCTGACTACCTGCAGCAAGGAAGCCTACTTCTAATCCATATTTTTTAAGTGCAGTAAATAATTTATCCTGCGCAGGCTTTTCCGTCGGCCACCAAATTTCTATACCATCGTAGCCATCCTTTTTAACTTTAGCGCAATACTCATCTAACGTTCCTGCAAAACCCCAGTTAGTAGCAAGGATTTGAAGCTTGAAATTTGACTTGAAATTAGAAACAGGCTGAGGTGCAGCAAAGGGTTTTAAGGAAGAAAGCAGTAAGGCGGTAGTAGCATAAGTACTACTTTTCAAAAAATTTTTTCTATTCATTAAGATGAGTAAACGTATTGGGTTTGAATAAAACAATTAATCTTTTTTAAGATAATATTTCACTTATGACCTTTCCGCGGGTATCTGTTAACCTGAAAGGCCTTCCCTGGAAATCGAAAGTAAGTTGTTCATGCTCAAACCCTAACTGGTCGAGAATGGTGGCCTGTATATCAAATGGTTCTACTTTGCCACTTATAGAAGAATAACCAATCTCATCTGTTTCGCCGTAGCTAAAGCCTTTTTTGATACCTGCTCCTGCCATCCACATGGTAAAGGCTTCAGTATGATGGTCTCTTCCTTTAAAAGGATTTTGTTTGCCTTCGCGGTTTTCCATCATGGGTGTACGGCCAAATTCTCCGCCCCAGACCACTAATGTCTCTTCCAGTAATCCGCGTTGTTTTAAATCTAATATCAAAGCAGTTATACATTTATCAACTTCCCTGCATTTGTTTATAAAACCAATATCAATAGCGAGGCTTGAATCCGTGCCATGGCTATCCCAACCCCAATCGAAAAGTTGTACAAAACGAACGCCTTTCTCAACCAGTTTTCTCGCAAGTAGTACATTGTTTGCAAAACAAGCTTTTCCAGGCTTTGTTCCATACATGTCATGAATATATTGTGGCTCGTTGTTTATATTCATGACCTCCGGCGCAGCTATTTGCATCTTAAAGGCCATCTCATATTGAGAAATACGGGAGAGAATTTCAGGATCGTGGTATTGTTTATATTCTTCGTCGTTCACCTGGTTAATTGCGTCTATTGAAGCTTTGCGCAAATCCCGATCCATCCCCTCGGGATCTTTTATAAATAGAACCGGGTCACCCTCACTTCGGCATTGCACTCCCTGGTAAACACTCGGCAAAAAACCGCTGCCCCAGACACTTTTACCGGCATCGGGATTTTTTCCACCGCTGGTTAATACTACATATCCTGGTAAATTTTGATTTTCTGTGCCCAACCCATAAGTGACCCATGAACCTAAACTTGGTCGTCCTAATCTTGCTGACCCCGTATTCATCATTAACTGGGCAGGGGCATGATTAAACTGGTCGGTTGTAACTGCTTTTAAAAAGCTTAGTTCATCTACAATTGTTGCAAGATGTGGCATGTGCTCACTTACATAAGCCCTGCTTTCACCGTATTGCGCAAATTTTGCCTGCGGTCCCAGCATTTTTGGAACGCCTCTTATGAACGCAAATTTTTTGCCCTGCAGCAACGATTGAGGGCAATCTTGTCCATCCATTTTCATCAGCTCGGGCTTATAATCAAACAACTCTAATTGTGATGGCGCTCCTGACATGTGAAGGTAGATGACACTCTTTGCCTTGGCGGCAAATGGCGGCAATTTAGGCATTAAAGGATGTGCCGGATCGAATGTTATCGGGTTGTGCGATGCTTTACTATTGCAACTTCCGAAGAACGAGCTTAAAGCAAGCCCTCCTAAACCCATTGCACTCTCCTTTAAGAAGTGACGACGCGTATGCATGCGTAGCACTGCTTCCTGTGCTTCTTTTACCAGTCGCTGCTTATGCAGATCTTTTTGTGTCATGTCTTATTTTTTTTGGACCCCGGCTAAGAATATTTATGATGCTTTCGTTGCGTCGCACTATTGTACTTTGGCACTTATGGCAGCAACTATTGCAGGCATCTTCCTTGTTTTTCTAAACAATAAATGAAGCCGGTTTTAACGTAATTAGGCTATAGCCTTATAATATCGATTAGGTGGACAAGCTGAATAAAATTACTGCCAGTACAAGTGAGTGACACAACCGGA
>JAOQAJ010000124.1 GCA_025963675.1 Segetibacter sp. | reverse complement strand
TTTTAACTCGTAATATCTCATTCTGTTTTTGTTGATCAGGTTATGAGAACAGCCGGCATAAAATCATGCAACATTTTTTTAAAACTGAATAATTCTATCAAGATTTAGATTCCTCCTGAACGGCCTGCCTGAAATTAATCGTTGGAAAAGACTGAAGTAAACGTTTGAAAGAGTACGAATAAAATAAAATGCAATTAGAAAAAATGTATAAAAAGGCCTTTGCATTCGCCAGCTTTTGAGTTATTTTTAAAGACCGGGCTTTATAATACGAAAGGCATTACACTCTCCCAAAAACTTCACTTTTTACACATATTCTCAATCACTCATTAAAAAACTTAAACAATGAGAAAGTCGATTTATACTTTGATTATGCTGTTGCTTGTTTCTCTTTCGGTGTATGCACAGGAAGAAGATAAAACAGGCTGTAAAGATAGCCCAATGTTCAACCGGATGCCTAATACCAGTATTGTAGAATGTTCATCAAACTACGATGAAATGGAAATTAGACTGAGCGCTGAAACAACCGAGAAAAAAGAGGGTACAAAAACTACGCTTCAGTATGTATACAATCTCGAGGAAGCAACCGCAC
Organism: Segetibacter sp.; assembly: GCA_025963675.1. Lineage (GTDB taxonomy): Bacteria > Bacteroidota > Bacteroidia > Chitinophagales > Chitinophagaceae > Segetibacter. The sequence goes on along the minus strand of JAOQAJ010000124.1, from coordinate 2,926 downwards.
CGTCGTTTTTTCAAATTGTAAAGAACTTTGAAAATGCCATAACAAAAACGGGGGGCAAAAGAATCTACTATAGTTCAGAGGGCGGTGTTGCGACCTTTATGACAAGGTCAGGGGGTAAAGATGTCTGGGTCGTGTTAAATGATTTCGGAGGAGGTAAGCGAGGCAATTTTGAATTAAATATTTTAGAGATGGAGGGAATGAAACAGGATATAGCCGCCGGTGAAATGTTACAAGCCCTTAATACAACAGGATCCATTGCGCTGTACATCAACTTCGAGACAGGCAAATCAATTATAAAACCGGATTCTCAAGGCACCATTGATCAGATTGGTCAATTGCTAAAAGATAATCCGGGACTAAAAGTGAGCATTGAGGGACATACTGATAATGTAGGCACGGCTGCGGCCAACCAGGTACTTTCAGAAAACAGGGCAAAATCTGTTATGAATGCAATCGTTGCAAAGGGAATAGACAAAGCAAGACTTTCATCAAAAGGATGGGGACAAACAAAACCCGTTGCAGAAAATGATGGTGAAAGTGGAAAAGCTAAAAACAGAAGAGTAGAAATTGTTAAGCTATAGCCTCCTATTATTTATCTGAGTTCATCTGCATTATTACTTTGGTTATGAAACCATCGGAACCCGCACTAGAACAATGTCGTGTTACGTTGTCTTGTGTACATTAAACAAAATCTATCAGTTGAAATAGACAAATAACTACAACGTAAGTCAATCCACTTATTCCTGCATATCATTCTTATGGTAGTAGATAACAATATCTACTTTTGCAACAGATATCAACTTATGAGCGAAGAACAACTACGTCTTCAGAAACAAAAGCAGGGTAAGAACAAATGGAAAAGATGGGGGCCGTACGTCTCAGACCGACAATGGGGAACAGTTAGGGAAGACTATAGTGCCGACGGTAAACCATGGGAATCCCTAACCCACGACATGGCCAGAAGCAAGGCTTATAGATGGGGTGAAGATGGGATTGCGGGCATCAGCGATAAAGAACAATTGCTTTGCTTTTCACTTGCTTTTTGGAATAAGAAAGATGCAATTATTAAGGAGCGCTTTTTCGGTTTGGCAGGAAACGAAGGAAACCATGGCGAAGACGTAAAAGAGTTGTACTACTATCTCGACTCCACTCCCACGCACTCCTACATGAAGATGTTGTACAAGTATCCTCAACAGGCTTTTCCATATGAAAGGCTGGTTGAGGAAAACAGGTTGCGGAATAAAATGCAGCCGGAATTTGAATTGATAGATACCGCGATCTTTGACCAAGACAGATATTTTGATGTTTTTGTCGAATACGCAAAAGCCAGTGAAGAAGACCTGCTAATTAAAATTACCGTACACAATCATGGAAGTGAAGATGCGCCGATTAACGTCTTACCTCAATTATGGTTTCGCAATACCTGGTCCTGGGGATACAATGACTATAAACCTCATTTGTATACGTCTGAGATTGGCGATGTATTAATCGATCATGAAGAACTTGGCCATCTTACTCTGCATCTTGAAAACAAAGCTCCTCTACTATTCTGCGAGAATGAAACGAACAACAAAAGATTGTATGGTTCGAATAATAATAGCGAACTCTTAAAAGATGGTATTAATGAGTTCTTGATTCATGGAAATATAAATGCAGTTCGATCTAATGGGGACGCTACGAAAGTTGCAGTGAACTATGATTTGCTTGTAAAAGGCAAACAAAGCACAACGATACGGTTACGACTAAGCGTAGATAACAAACAGCCTTTTGAAGATTTTGAAAGTATTTTCAATAAAAGGATTAAAGAGGCTGATGAATTTTATGCAGTCTTACAAAAAGATGTTTCATCGGGGGACGAAAAAATGGTGCAGCGCCAGGCCTTAGCTGGAATGCTGTGGAGTAAGCAGTTTTATTATTATGATGTCTCCGAATGGTTAAAAGGGGATCCTGCACAACCACCGCCTCCTGAGTCAAGGCTAAAGGGAAGAAACCACGAATGGATCCACCTGAATAACGCCGACATTGTTTCAATGCCTGATAAATGGGAGTATCCGTGGTATGCCGCATGGGACCTTGCGTTTCATTGCATCCCACTTTCACTAGTTGATCCATCTTTTGCAAAAGAACAATTATTATTGCTTACCAGGGATTGGTATATGCATCCCAACGGTGAATTTCCCGCGTACGAATGGAAGTTTAGTGACGTAAATCCACCTGTACATGCCTGGGCAACATGGAGTGTTTATAAAAATGATAAGAAGAATAATGGCCAGGGAGATACAGCCTTTTTAGAAGCGGTTTTCCATAAGTTGCTAATCAATTTTACCTGGTGGGTTAATCGTAAAGATGCCGAAGGAAATAACATTTTCGAGGGCGGTTTTTTAGGTTTGGATAATATTGGCGTTTTCGACAGGAATGCTGTTTTACCAAAAGGCGGATACATAGAGCAGGCGGATGGGACGAGTTGGATGGCTATGTACTCACTTAACATGATGCGAATAGCGTTGGAACTATCAGCGACAAATCCGGTTTACCAAAACCTCGCGACCAAATTCTTTGAGCACTTCTTATACATCGCTAACGCAATGGCCAGTATGGGTGATAAAAATTCGGGCCTGTGGGATGATGAAGACAGTTTCTATTATGATACTTTAAAGATGCTACACGGCGAAAGTGTGAAGCTAAAGGTTCGTAGCATGGTAGGCTTAATTCCCTTGTTTGCTGTCGAAGTTATAGACCACGAATTATTGGAACAAGCGCCTGAATTTGCAAAACGCTTAAAATGGTTCTTAAAAAATAGACCTGACTTAGCCAGCCTTGTTTCCCGGTGGGAGGATAAGAACGAAGGTGAGAAACATTTGCTTAGTTTACTGCGGGGTCACCGAATGAAGAAAATTCTTGAACGCGTGCTTGACGAGAATGAGTT
>JAOQAJ010000109.1 GCA_025963675.1 Segetibacter sp. | reverse complement strand
TCATTAAAAACAATGATACACAAATATATAATTACTTTTCAATTACCAAAATTTTTAAAGAAAAGATGAAAAATAATTTGCGTAGGGAATTTATAATAAAAAAACATAGATTATTTTGAATGATAATATGTATCGTCCTGTCTTTATATCTTCTTTCAACATCGTTGTGTCACTCACTTGTACTATTGTCTTTTCCTTCATCTTTTTTATCGTATGTATAAGAAGTAATGAATATAAAACAACTCGTCATTTGCTGAAGAGAAAATAAAAAGTACAAGAGTGCGACGCAACGAAGGCCGCATAGTAACAATATGAATGGCTCAAAAAAATGCTCTTTATAATTTTTCGCCGGTAACTACAAACCGTCTTATGCCTGCATACATTAACTATGCGCCTGAACGGTCTGCATTTTATATAGTTCTGAATAATAACCGTTTTTTATCATCAACTGATCGTGTGTTCCCTGCTCGGTTATCTTGCCATCTTCAAGAACAACAATGTTATCAAATTGCAGTAAAGTAAAAATGCGGTGTGTGATAATGATAGCTGTCTTGTCTTGCAGGTATTGATATAAGTTAGAGATAATAGTATTTTCAGTTGCTGTATCCACTGCACTGAGGCAATCATCAAACACAACTATTTCAGGTTGCTTTATCAATCCCCGCGCGATGGATATTCTTTGTTTTTGGCCACCGCTAAGAGTTACACCTCTCTCCCCTACCATGGTTTCATATCCATGCGCAAATTGCATTATTTCATTTTCAACGCTCGCCTGCCTCGCTGCCTTACTAATAATTTCCTGCGGATGACTTACCCCTTCAAGGCCAAAACTTATATTATTGGCAACGGTGTCACTAAATAAAAAAACATCCTGGGGAACATAACTGATCTGCTCTCTTAATTTCTTGGTAGAATAAGAATCTATTGGAATATCGCCAATAGTAATTTTCCCTTTTTGCGGATCATAAAAGCGTAGCAACAGTTGAGCAATCGTAGATTTTCCTGAACCTGTTTTTCCCAGGATTAATATTTTTTGCCCTGTTTTTATGTGAAGTGAAAAATTCTTAATTGCATGAATGCCCGTGTGCGGATAAATAAAATCAACATGATCAAAAACAACATCTCCTTTTACCTGCTCAACAGCTTTGCCTTTATCTGATATTGTTGGCTTTGTTTGTAAAAATTCGTTGAGCCTTTTTTGCGATGCTGATGCCCTTTGTATCATACTAGCCACCCACCCTATTGCGCTCACCGGAAACTGAAGCATGTTGATGTAAATCACAAACTCAACAATTACACCCACTTTTGTTGTATCGTTTAAAGCTTGTATGCCACCAATTAAAATAGTGATTAATGTGCTAAGCCCAATCATCAACGCCATGCTGGGAAAGTAAATCGATTCGACTTTGGCGAGACCGATTGCATTGTTTTTATAATCCTCGCTATTTTTCTCAAAAAATCCGAACATTGCTTTTTCCTGCACAAAAGATTTTATAACACGAATACCTGAGTAGCTTTCCTGGGCATTAGTGGTAAGGTCTGATAACAGTGATTGTATTTTCTCGCTCTTCTTATAAATGATTTGGTTGACGATATAAATAGTGGCCGCAAGAATCGGCAAAGGAGCCAAAACATATAGCGTAAGCATAGGATCTTTTCTCACCATATTAACCACGCAAAAAGCGATTAGCGAAAGCAGGTTGATCAGATACATAATTGCCGGTCCGGTATAACTCCTCACCCGGCTGACATCTTCGGTTATCCGGTTCATCATATCACCGGTGCTGTGCGTCTTATAAAAGTTAGTATCGAGAACCTGGTAGTGTGCAAAGACCTCATTCTTCTGGTCGTATTCTATATGCCGGCTCATTACTATAATTGTCTGCCGCATGAAAAACATTAATATCCCCCGGATAAGTGCAAGCACCAAAATAGTAATGCTGCAAATAGTAATCAGCTTTACGAAATCTCCTTTCATAGGATCGAGAACAGCGATGAACCATTCGACTAAAGGGTCGTTGAAGGCACGGGTAGCAACAGGTCGGGCATTGGGGAGACGTTCCTGCACCATGTTCACCACATAGCTTGCTACCTGTGGTGCTAACACTGCAAAGTAATTGGATGCTGCTACAAATAAAATTCCTGCAAGAAACCTGAATTTATATTTCCAGAAATATTTATTGACTGCCGAAAGATGTTTCAAACAAAAAGAAATTTTCGCAAAGGTAGGCTATGTTGCTTTTTAAGAAATTATAAGAATTGCCTTTAAAAGCAGGTTTTTAGATTTTAGCATTTAGGATTGAATGCGGTACTTGCAGGTTTTACAACCGTCAGAGATCTTGGAACCGAAGGCGCAATGCACGATGACGCAGGACTGAAAAAAGTCATTGAAAAAGGTGTTATTCCCTGACCAGGGGATGATCATAGCTACCAAGGCAATTGTAGCCAAAGGTACTTATGGACCGAGGTGGGAATCGCCGGACGTTGAACTTCCTCAAGGCGCTGCAGAAGTTGCAGGAATAGAGGACATAGCCGGCGAAGTAAGAACACAAATAGGCAAGGTGCTGATGCCATTAAAATATACGCAGACTACCGCTAGGGACAGGTTCGGCGCTGGGTGCGGGAGATCCTATTTTACACTATCGCGGTTGGAAGAAAGGAGTTGATCCGGAACCGGCTTCAATAGTAAATAAAAAGAAATCTTTTCAGTTGGCATTACCAGCTGGTGTAACAATTTGTATGGGTGCAGATGTAGGCGTGTTCAGTCATGGAGACAATGCCCGTGAAATGGAAATGATGGTAGAGTATGGAATGAAACCTTTAGAGGTATTACGATCAGCTACATCAGTAAATGCAGCTTTCTTTGGATATGGAAATAAGTTGGGAAGAATTAAATCAGGTTTATTTGCTGATATCATTGCGGTACAAGGATACCGGGTCGATGATATAAAGTTGAATAGAAAAGTTTCATTTGTAATGAAGGATGTGAAGGTTTATAAGCGCGAATAATAGAACACAGATTGGATAGATTTGAACGGATAAATCCTTTCAATCCGTGTCATCCGTGTTCCCATATTACAACACTCCTTTTGTTGATGGCAGATAATTGCTAAGCGGGTCACGTTTTACAGCCATTTTTATGGCTTTTGCAAAAGCTTTAAAAATGGCTTCAATCTTGTGATGTTCGTTGTCTCCGCTGCATTCAATATTCAAATTGCATTTAGCTGCATCGCTGAATGA
>JAOQAJ010000090.1 GCA_025963675.1 Segetibacter sp. | reverse complement strand
GCAGTATCCTTTATTGCCATTTTTGAAATTGTATCAGAAATGTTGGTTTTAACAGGAGTTGAAACAACAGGCTCCGCGGCATTCTTATTAGTAATGATTGGTTTTACATTTGTCTCTGAAGAAGCCTGTGATGTGGACTCTGGAAGATTTTTAGCAACAGTTGCATTTGTGGTCTTTTCAGGTTTTGCAGTAGTATCCTTAATAAGTGAAGCACTTGCATTGTTCTGGGTGATCGCGGGAATAGTATCTTTTGTTGTTTCCGTTATAGTTGTAACCGGATTGCTTTTAATACTCTCACCTGCAACTGTTGGTACAGAAGACTCCAGTCGTGTTCCCCCGGTTTCTGTAACTCTTGGAATAAATACCTGGTCCATTTCTGTCGAATCACCTTCCGGAGCAACTTTTGCCAGACTTTCCCTCATTTTTTGAGAGCTTGCTTTTGCTACCGAATCTGCTTTTTTAGCAGCTTCTTCTAATGTTCGCCCTGCCGTGACAGGTTTTGATGGTTTTTCAGTTAGCGATGGTGGAATTGTTTTATCAGCTCTGTTATCTCCGGAACCTGCAATAGAAGAGTTGCTTTTCTTTGTTGGAGGCATGCTTATTCCTTTTGCTAACAACGCAGCACGCTCTTCTTCTTTTATACGGTTGGCATTCTGCTTTATCCTTGTACCATTCTGTCTTTTATCGGTAAAGTAAATGCAGTCGCATACTTCGGTTGGTCCTTCGCCTGTACACCTTAAAATCTCTACCTTCATTCCCCCGCCGACTTCTATCTCTTCGTGATTTCTATAGCTTTGTTTGGTTTGGCCAAATGAGTATGTTATAGCAAGAAAAAATATAGAAACAAAAACAATGAAAGGATATAAACTGTTTCGCAACCCGGCACTTCTCATGATCTTCATATTATTACACGCAGTCTAAATTAGTGGTTATGTCAGCTTTAAGATAACACAATATCTTTATTTTAACCTATCAACGGTAAGATTTTATTCCCTCCCTATTATTATTTTTTAAAATGCAATCAACAGCTTGCAATCGCCTGTACAATATCGTTTAAAATATCATCCTGGTGTTCTAATCCAACTGAAATTCTAATAAGACCCGGGGTGATATTTACCGCCAGTCTTTCTTCTTCGGTTAGCTTAGCATGGGTGGTGCTTGCGGGATGTGAAGCTATGCTCCGCGTATCGCCCAAGTTTGCCGTCAGGGTTAGCATTTTGAGGCTATTCAAGAAGGTACGTCCCGCGCTTAATCCGCCTTGCAACTCGAAGCAAACAATTCCGCCCCCGTTTTTCATCTGTTTAACGGAAATGTCGTACTGAGGATGAGACGGAAGAAACGGATACTTTAAACCGGAAATTTTGGGATTATTTTCTAAAGAGGTTGCAATATGCAAAGCATTCTTTGCATGTCGCTCCATTCTCACGTCCAGCGTTTCGAGGCTACGACTCAAGACCCAGGCATTGAAAGGCGACATTGACGGACCAGTGCTTCTGCAAAAGGCATGGATCTCTTTTATTAGATCCTTTTTGCCTACCACTACACCACCTAATACCCTACCCTGCCCATCAATCCACTTTGTAGCGGAGTGAACAACCAGGTCTGCACCAAAATCAATTGGGCGTTGACCCAAAGGTGTGGCAAAACAATTATCTACATTGAAGATGATATTGTTTTTTTTAGCTACCGCAGAAACCAGTTCCAGATCTATAACGTCAAGACCAGGATTGGTAGGCGTCTCCAAATAAATCATCTTTGTATTTGGTCTCACTGCCGCTTCCCATTCTTCAGCTTTAGCATCTGCAGCAATGTAGCTGTATTCGATTCCAAATCTGGGCAAATACTTAGAAATGACAGTATGTGTGCTGCCGAAAATCGCATTACATGACAACAGATGGTCGCCACTTTTCAGCAGACCCATAAATGAAGCAAAAACAGCACTCATGCCAGACGATGTCGAAAAGCCTGCTTCTGCACCTTCAAGAGCTACCATTCGGTCGGTAAACTCCTGAACGGTTGGGTTACTAAAGCGAGTATAAATGTTATTATCATTCTCGTCGGCAAAAGTTGCCCTCATTTCCTCGGCATCATCGTAGCAAAAGCTGCTTGTTAAAAACAAAGGAGATGAATGCTCCATCTCATCTGTTTGAGTAGTTCTTATCCTGATTGCCTTTGTTATCGGGTGTTGTTCCATCGAATCTTATGTATTAGAAGTCGGAAAAAACAGGCACTTTTTGTTCTCTTTAAATACTGCGAAAAAAGTAGCAAAATGTACCTGCAAGTACAAGTGAGTGACACAACGATGTTGAGAATGTTATGGTGTCGGTCCCCAAAAATATTTTAAGACAGGCTGGTTTCAGCTTGTGGTGCAAGAACTTTTACGTCCCAGCTGATCTCTGCGCCTCCCCTTCTAATCGTTTCTGCAACCGAGCAATATTTGTCCATCGAAAGGGCGCAAGCTTTTCTTGCTTTTTCTAAATCAATATTACCTGTTAGTTCAAAAACAATTTGCACGGTCTTCCAAAGCGATGGCTCGACTCCCGGCTCACGTTCACCTTCAATCTTCATATCAAACCCCTCAACTATTTGTCTTTGCTTTTTTAAGATAGAAACGATATCAATACCAGCGCATCCCCCCAAACCCATCAATAATAACTGCATAGGTCTTACACCAAAACCCTTTCCACCGTGCTCGGGATTACTGTCGAGACGTACGACATGTCCGCTTGCGTCCCTGGCTTCAAAACCAAAATCTCCTTCAACCCGGGTCAATTCTATATTAACCATAAAAATATTTTTGCAAATGTAATTCATGCAAGCTGTTACTTTGAGTTTTGAATACAGGAAGAATAAATGAATTATCTCAATTGTAACATACCATTTGAAACGGAGTGCGGCGCAACCATAAGTGATCTCACGATTGCTTACGACACATACGGTGAATTGAATGAAGAAAAAAGCAATGTCGTGTGGGTTTGTCATGCCCTTACCTCTAATTCTGCAGTAACGGAATGGTGGCCAGGTGTAGTTGGTAATAATGGTGCTATTGACCCTCGGAAATATTTTATCGTTTGTGCAAATATTATTGGTTCGTGTTATGGATCAACGGGCCCAACGAGCGAAAATCCTGCCACCGGCCGCCCCTATTTTAGCGGGTTCCCTGCTATTACCATCAGGGATATGGTGAAAGCTCATATTTTGCTAAGGCAACATTTGGGCATAGAAAAGATCTTTTTGCTTATGGCCGGCAGTATGGGCGGGTACCAGGCTTTGGAATGGTGTGAGATGGAAAAGACGATTATTCAAAATCTGTTTTTAATAACCACTTCGGCCGCTGAAAGCGCATGGGGAATTGCAATTCATACTGCTCAGAGACTGGCGATTGAAGCTGACAGCACCTGGAAAGATGAAAGTTTTGAAGCAGGCAAAAAAGGCTTGAAAGCTGCCCGTGCCATTGGGCTTTTGACTTATCGTAACTATGATATTCTCGTTGAAAAACAGACTGACAACGATCCGGAAAAAATTGACAACTTCAAGGCGTCGTCTTACATAAATTACCAGGGCGACAAATTAGTTAACCGCTTCAATGCTCAAAGCTATTGGTTACTGACCAAAGCAATGGACAGCCATAACATTGCAAGAGGAAGAAATAAAACCCAGGAAGAGTTGCTTGAATCGATGCCACAAAAAACGCTGATAATTGGAATTAGAAGTGATCTGCTGTGTCCTTTACAGGAGCAAAAGCACATTGCCGATAACATGCCAAATGCTACTTATCTTGAGATAGACTCCTCGTATGGCCACGATGGCTTTTTAATTGAATACGAGAAAATATCGAAGCATATCTCGAGTTGGTTAAATGAGAAATAAGCTATTTTTAGTTTTCCGGCATTAGTTATTTGTGCATCTCCGGTTGTGTCACTCACTTGTACCGATCTTTTCATGGCAACTTTTGTCGCCTTCTTTAATAGCTTGCAGCTTGAAGCTAACAGCTTGTAGCTTTTATCCAAAACCGTTAAAATAAAGGCAAACAATTCTGCACCTTTCGCTACCATCTCTTACTTAAAGTCAAATGTTTACTTTTGCACGATGGATTTTGCTCAGACATCTGTTATTACCAAACTTCCCGTCATGGAAGCTTTTTATACAATCCAGGGAGAAGGATTCCACCAGGGACGTGCTGCCTATTTCATCCGCCTTGCTGGTTGCAACGTAGGGTGCTTTTGGTGCGATGTAAAAGAAAGCTGGGACGTAGACAAACATCCTAAAATAGCAATAAACGATATTGTGGAGCAGGCAAGCAAAGAGCCGGGCAGGTTGGCAGTGATTACAGGCGGAGAACCTTTAATGCACAATCTCGATGAACTTACTTACCAGTTGCAAAGCGAGGGCTTCGAGACGAACATTGAAACCTCGGGATCATTTCCCCTATCCGGCAATTGGAACTGGATCTGTGTGTCGCCGAAAAAGTTCAGGCCGCCTACTGAAGAAGCACTGCGACAAGCGAACGAATTAAAAATTATTATTTACAACAAAAATGATTTTGCATGGGCAGAGAAACATGCAGCACAGGTAGGTAAAAATTGTAAGCTGTATCTACAACCAGAGTGGGAAAGAGCTTCCATTATGACCCCGTCTATTATCGATTACATAAAAGAAAATCCCCGCTGGGAACTGAGTCTCCAAATTCACAAATACATAAACGTGCCTTAAAAAGGCCAGAACGAAAGGTAAACGTCCCCTTTTTAAGTTTTATTGATCTCTTTTGATTTTCGTCATATCAACCTTACAACCTTTTTCGTTCTTAATTTTTAACAACATCAGTACGAAAGGTTTTACGACCTTCATTCCTATTCGAATTGCAATATGAAGAACATTTTATTATTACTTCTTTTAGGCTTTTCCACGGCTTCTTCTGCCCAATCATATAACGCAGAAAAGGTTAATAAAAAGGCTATCGATCTTTATGAAAGGGCTTTGCTGAAAGTGCAGGATGGACAATTAAAAGAGGCGATTCCAGGTTTAAAAAAGGCTATCGAAACAGAACCCGGGTATGCTGACGCCATACTTTCTTTAGCCAGCGTTTATGGCGAATTGAAAGATTATAAAACGGCAGTTGAGCAATTTGAAAAAGGCCGCGCTATAGATACCGCTTATTTTCGTTTTTTCTACCTTCCTTATTCAATAAACCTTGCTGGCCTCGGCCGTTTTAGTGATGCGTTAAATGCGATTAATAAATTTCTGACTATTCCCGAATTAAGTGACCGCAGCAGAAAAAGTGGAGAATTCCGTAAACGTAGTTATGAGTTCGCGGTTCAATATCAGGATAAACATCCTTCCACCAGTTATGTTTTTACTCCGGTAAATATGGGCGACAGCGTTAATTCTGAAAAAAGTGAGTATTACCCTTCTATCACCATCAACGACAGCTTGTTTGTTTTTACACGCAGAGGAGCCGGATATCGCGAAGACTTTTTTGAGAGTACAATTCTAAATAAAAGAAAATATTCAAAATCAAGATTAATTAATGGAGACATCAACCTGGAGCCGTCAAAAGGAGCCATTAATATTTCGCAGGACGGAGAATGGCTGATTTTTGCAGGTTATAATTTTCGCGGCGGGTATGGTGACTTTGATCTCTATATTTCATACTATACTCCAACCGGTTGGAGTGAGCCGGAAAATCTTGGCAGAAACATCAATACAGAAAGTTGGGAAAGCGCTCCCAGCCTGAGCCCCGATAAACGAGCTCTATATTTTAGCAGCAACAGGCCGGGTGGTTATGGAAACACAGACTTGTATGTGAGTTATCGCCAGCCTAATGGACGATGGGGACCGTGTGTAAATATGGGTCCAACCATTAATACTACCGGTAAAGAGCAGGCACCGTTTATTCATGCTGATAATGCTACTTTGTATTTCACTTCAAACGGATTGCAAGGTTATGGGGGCAATGATATTTTTGTATGCAGAAAAGGGCCAAACAATGAATGGAGCACTCCTGAAAACTTAGGTTACCCGATAAATACGATAGAAGAAGAAGGTAGCCTTTTTGTAGCGGCAGATGGCAAGACAGCATTTTATGCGAGTGACAGAAGCGATAGCCGCGGAGGCTTAGACATCTATACTTTCGAATTAAGACCAGACGTCAGGCCTGCCAGAACGCTATACGTCCAGGGTAAAGTTTATGATGCTAAAACCCGCAAAGGTCTGCCTAGTGCAGTTGAGTTGGTAGATAATAAAACACAAAAGATGGTGATGAATGTTCAAACCGATGAAACCGGTGAATACTTTATTACCCTGCCTGTAGGAAAAGATTATACGTTTACGGTAAATAGAAAAGGATACCTGTTTTTCAGCGAGTTATATCCGTTAAGCAAAAATCAACCGGACAGCACTTACAAAAAAGACATTCCGCTAAAACCGATTGAAGTAAATGCTTCCATTGTTTTAAAGAACATATTATTTGAAACAAAGTCGGCAGAGTTACCGCCGATAAGCCTGATCGAAATAAACAGGTTGTTGCAGCTATTAACTGAGAACCCGACTTTAAAAGTTCAAATTAATGGCTATACCGATAATGTCGGTAAACCTATTGACAATCTCAAACTATCTGAAAATCGTGCAAAATCAGTGGTAGATTATCTGGTGAGCAAAGGCATAAGCGTAAGCCGATTGACGTTTAAAGGTTTTGGCGAAACTAAACCGATAGCAGAGAATTCAACCGAAGCAGGCCGTGCGCAAAACAGAAGAACCGAGTTTGTAATTGTCGGCCAATGATGAGAACCAGGATTTGTATGATTTAAATGATTTTGAGGAAAACATCGAAAAGTGTTTTCCTCTTTTTTTTGTACCCGCCTTCGTTACTTCTGTGCAACTTTTCTTGCGTCGCACACTTCGACTTATTCTCCGTTACTGTACAATCTGCGACTCATAATTCGATTCGTGGCTATATCTATTAATTGGCACATGTAAAGCTGTAGGTAAAACCGAAAGAAAACACAGGTATTTCTTTTTATAGCCAAAATAACACATTAGTTTTATTTTACAACTTTCTCCCGTTGCTCTTATGACTAATGACCTGCTCTACCAAATTGCCCTCACGACAATTCCTAATATTGGTCCTGTTCAGGCAAAAATTTTAGTACACCATTTTGGTGATTGCCAAAATATTTTTAAAGCTTCAACGAAAGAACTTGAAAACCTCGAAGGCATTGGTACTATAAAAGCAAAGTGCATAAAAAACTTTGAAGACTTTTCCATTGCAGAAGATGAAATAACATTTATTGAAAAATATAAGATTGAAACTTTATTTCTCAAAGATGCAGAATACCCACAAAGACTGCTGAATTGCTATGACCCCCCCACGTTATTGTATTATCGCGGTAATGCAAATTTAAATGTATCCAGAATCATCAACATCATTGGGACACGAAATCATACCGACTACGGCCGCCAGGTGACAGAGCAGTTGATAGATGAATTACAAAGCCAACAAGTGTTAATCGTAAGCGGCCTGGCTTATGGTATAGACGCGATTGCCCATAAAGCCGCAGTTCAGAATAATCTTCAGACGGTCGGCGTTCTCGCTCATGGATTAGATACCATTTACCCGCCACAACATACAAGCCTTGCTAAGCAAATGGTATTAAATGGAGGCTTATTAACCGAGTTTAGAAAAGAGACCAAACCTGATAAACATAATTTTCCCAGGCGGAATCGTATAGTTGCAGGTATGGCAGACGCGACAATTGTAGTTGAAACTGCCTGTAAAGGCGGCAGTATGATTACAGCAGAACTAGCAAATGGATACAACCGGGACGTATTTGCATTTCCCGGAAAAGTAACAGATGCAAAAAGCGCCGGCTGCAATCATCTCATAAAAAACAATAAAGCAGTCTTGCTTCAGGACAGCCAACAACTCATCGAAACGCTGGGTTGGATCTCAAAAAAACCAAAACGAAAAGAACAAAAAGAACTATTTATCTCACTAACCAATGACGAACAAATCTTGGTAGATATTTTAAAAGAAAAAGAAACAGTTCATATCGACGAAATCTACATTAAAAGCGGGCTTACCAGCAGCACGGTTGCTGCCTCAATGCTGAACCTTGAATTTCAGAACGTGCTGGTGTCTTTGCCAGGGAAGATGTATAAGCTTTTGTGAAGGCAGGCTACGAGCTGTTAGCCGCCAGCTGCTAGCTTTCCACACTTTATATCAGTTCATTGCTCACGAAAAACGCTGAACAAAAAACACCTACCCAGAAACCGGCAACTTGCAACTCGTGGGCCTACCCCCTGCTATAATTTGGTGCTTCTTTGGTGATAACTACATCGTGCACATGGCTCTCGCGCATTCCTGCATTAGATATTCTTACAAAACGTGCTTGTTGCAATTCTTCAATTGTTTGTGCCCCACAATATCCCATACCTGCTCTTAGGCCACCGGCAAACTGGTAAACGACCTCGTTCACCCGACCTTTGTAGGCAATCCGCCCTTCAATTCCTTCAGGTACGTATTTCTTTATATCGGCTTCCACATCCTGGAAGTAACGATCGCCGCTGCCATCAACCATTGCTCCAAGAGACCCCATTCCACGGTATTCTTTAAACTGTCTTCCTTCGTATATAATTGTTTCACCGGGGCTTTCTTCCGTTCCCGCAAAGATGCTTCCCATCATAACAGCATTAGCTCCGGCTGCTAGTGCTTTAACCATATCACCGGTAAACCGAATTCCCCCATCAGCAATAAGAGCGACGTCAGTTCCTTTCAGTGCATAAGCCGCTTCCATTATAGCTGTTAACTGCGGAACTCCAATACCTGCAACAATACGGGTGGTACAAATCGAACCTGGTCCGATACCTACTTTAACCGCGTCAGCACCAGCTTCAGCAAGCGCTATCGCTCCTTCGGCTGTACCTACGTTGCCGGCAATTACCTGTAAATCTTTAAAATTCTTTTTCAGATTCTTCAGCGCATCTATTACCCCTTTGCTGTGACCATGAGCGCTATCAAGCGTTACTACATCTACAGATAAATTCTGCAGGGCAGAAGCACGATCAAGCATGTCTTTTGTAATTCCCAGGGCTGCACCAACCATCAATCTTCCAAAAGTATCCTTACCTGCATTGGGGAAATTTCGCAATTGTAAAATATCCCGGTAAGTAATTAGTCCAACCAATCTGCCATCATTATTTACAACCGGCAACTTTTCAACTTTGTGTTGCCTGAGGATCATTTCCGCTTTTTTAAGGTCAGTTCCTTCAGGCGCGACAACAAGGTTTTCTTTGGTCATCAGTTCACTCACTTTCCGTTGCTTATTGCTTTCAAACCGCAGGTCACGATTGGTAAGTATGCCTACCAAAGTATTTGCACTATCTACAATGGGAATGCCACCAATCTTGTTTTCTTTCATTAACCTCAAAGCATCACCGATAGTAGCATCTGCAGTTAACGTAACAGGATCGATGATCATAGCACTTTCACTTCTTTTTACTTTTCGCACCTGCTCTGCCTGCTGCTCGATACTCATGTTTTTATGCAGAATACCAATTCCCCCTTCTCTTGCCAGTGCAATTGCAAGCCTCGCTTCTGTCACAGTATCCATCGCGGCAGAAAGCATTGGAATTTTTAACTGAATAGTCTTTGTAAGTTGAGTGGTAATATTTACATCGCGCGGCAAAACCTGGCTAAATGCAGGTACAAGTAGAACATCATCGAAAGTTAGGCCTTCACCAAAAAACCTGGATGAAATAACCTCGTTACTGTAGGGAGTGGGATTTGTTGCCATGTGCAAAGATAGAGGCAGGGAAATATACGAGACAAATAAAATTGAGGAAAGCTGCGAGCTTTTAGCTTCAAGCTGCTAACCTTACTTTCCACTCTACCCACCCCTTATTGACTTAATGCCTTATACACTTAATGACTTAATGACCTATTGCCTCAATGACTATAATGCCTTCCATCCACCTTTAACCTGTTCTTATTCCTTTTTTAACGAACTTGCCGCCCTGTAAAAACACTACTATTTTTTTGAAAAAATTCTCTTCCCTAATATTAAGCGTTCTGTCGGGCCTGCTGTTGGTATGTGCCTGGCCGGATGCCGGTTTTACACCCCTCATCTTCATTGCATGGGTTCCGTTATTATTATTAGCCGATAAGGAACAAAATAAAAGCCGCTTTTTTTTATTCGCTTTGCTAAGCATGTTCATCTGGAACGCAGGAACCACGTGGTGGATCTGGAACTCGACTGTGCCTGGCGCTATTTTAGCCATCATCTTAAACAGTCTTTTAATGACTGTTCCTCTATTAGGATTTCATACTTTTAAAACGAGGTATGGAGGCAATAGTGGCCTTCTTAGTTTCATCGCATTCTGGTTGACTTTCGAATACGTGCACCTCAACTGGCAACTAAGCTGGCCATGGTTGACGCTGGGAAATGTTTTTGCTAAAAACACGGATTGGATACAATGGTATGAATTTACCGGAGTAAGTGGTGGAAGTTTATGGGTCTTACTATCTAACGTAATGATCTTTTTACTGGTTAAAGCAAAAGGGTCTAAAATCGTCACGAGCGTGGCCGCAATGGTAATTCTGCTATTTCCTGTCTTGTTGTCTTTTTTGGTTCATCCCGATAAGGTAGAGGTAAGATCAGATACCAATGTTGTTATAGTTCAACCAAACATAG
The DNA here is from genome assembly GCA_025963675.1 of Segetibacter sp. Lineage (GTDB taxonomy): Bacteria > Bacteroidota > Bacteroidia > Chitinophagales > Chitinophagaceae > Segetibacter. The sequence goes on along the minus strand of JAOQAJ010000090.1, from coordinate 2,708 downwards.
ACCCGTATAGCGAAAAATTTGACGAAGCATCGACCGAAGGGCAAATTAAAAAGCTCATAGATTTATCTGAAAAAAATATTGATGCAAATACAAGACTTGTGCTTTGGCCCGAAACTGCCCTTCCGATTACTGTTTGGGAGGATCAGGTACAACAAAGTCCTCAATATGTGCCCGTCTTCGATTTCATAAACAGGCATCCCCATATTACGCTTCAAACTGGTATTGCAACTTATAGAAATTATGGCCCGGAAAAAGCAACTATTACAGCAAGGAAGAACGAATCTGATGGAAATTACTATGATACCTTTAACGCTGCGGTTGTAATAAAAGCAGGGCAACCTCTACAGTTTTATAATAAAAGCAAGCTTGTTCCGGGAGTGGAAACATTACCCGACTTTATGCTGTGGCTGGGACCAATCTTTGAACAATTTGGTGGAACTGCTGGTGGTTATGGACATGACAAGGAAGCGGCTGTTTTTAAGACAAGTGGTAATCCTTATATAACTGCACCTATTATCTGTTACGAGAGCATCTATGGTGAGTATACTACGAACTATGTACAAAAAGGAGCGAACCTGTTGACCGTTATGACAAATGATGGATGGTGGGCTAATACACCCGGCCATAAACAACACCTTGACTATGCCAGACTAAGATCTGTCGAGACGAGAAAATGGATTGCGCGCAGCGCAAATACCGGTATTTCGGCAGTTATAAATAGTAATGGAGACGTCGTTGAAAGGAGACCATGGGATGAACCTGCTGCAATTAAATACGCAATACCTGCAATAACAGGTACGACATTTTATGTGAGAAATGGTGCTTGGGTTTATGGTCTTGCCATTTTTATAATGACAGTTCTACTGTCGTATCACTTTATTATGATTTTGAAGAAAAGGTTTGTGGGGAATAGAATGTGACTTTCTATTATCAGAGATTATTAATCTGATAGCAAAAGCTCAAGCCGCTGGGCTTCGTTCTTACAACACGACTCCACCCGCTTGTTTCAGAAACTGCTGCGCATGTTTCTGAATTCCTTCGCCTTCGCTCGGAACCCAACCGGCTGATGTCGCTTTTGCAAGAACTGTTGTCGTAATCATTTCAATTCGCAAGGCGGTTTACAAAAAAATAGAATTGACGAAAGTTGATTAAGTGCAGAACGACCTCATAAAAAAGGCGTTAAGAAAATTACCTGTTCAGGCGTTAAGAAATAAAATGTTGCTGCAAATGTCAGTTTATATTGTTCGCTTGTAAGTCATTCTTAGCTCGGTTTTATTCAACTATTGTGACTTATTTCATTTTAGCCTGAGCTGGTAAATGTTAGCCTTTTTTATGAAGTCTTGATTTTTTGTGTCTTTTTTATTCCGGAAAAAAAAGCAAAAATGATAAGAGAATGGTGGCAAAAACTGAAAAAAGCTGCCATAAAGCAATTGTACAAGTGAGTGACACAACGGTGCTGAGCATCGTTATTTTGCCTGTTCACAAAAGCCTTCAAAAAAGTGGTTTCTTACCCGCCCGTCCCCGCATAAATGATAAGCCCTAATCCTACAACAAAAAACAAAAACATTGCTGTAATTAGTCGATCTGTGCCTTTTGGGGCATTTTTAAATTCTTTCCAAATAAATACACCCCATAAAGCCGCTATCATAGTTGCGCCCTGGCCAAGTCCGTAAGAGATAGCAGGACCGGCCTTACCTGCCGCAATCAGGTTTAAGGAATTGCCAAGTCCCCATATCAAACCGCCGAGTATGCCAACCATGTGTACTGAAAATTTACCCCTAAAATAATCCCCATAGCTAACTGGTGTTCCCTCAATCGGTTTTCTCATCAGGATGGTGTTGAAAAGAAAATTACTTAGCAGGATACCTATAGAAAAAACAAATACAGCAGTATACGGGGTCATCTTGCCGGCAGCGGGCTGTTCAAAGTTTTCAAGATCCATGGCGGCGGCAATAAAGCGATAAAAAAACGACATCAATAATCCTGCTGCCAACGATAACAATAAACCTTTTGATGAGACTTTTTGCGCTGCCTGGTTGGCTTTTTTGTAAGCAAGTGCATTTACAATAATGGCTGCTAAAACAAACAGCACTCCTAAAAACAACACATAAGGATTTCCTTTTTCGGCTCCAATATAGTTGACGATAACGCCAAGTATCAAAGCAAGGCCGATACCAACGGGAAAAGCCACAGCCATACCAGCAATTGCGATTGCTGCGGAAAATAAAATGTTAGCCGCATTGAAAACAATACCGCCAATAATTGCGCTAACGATATTTGATGTATCTGATTGCGATAAGTCGGTAAGAAAACCCCGCCCTTCACTGCCGTTGCTTCCTAATGTAAATGCAGACAGGATTGAAAATAATACGATACCCAAAACATAGTCCCAATAAAACAATTCAAAGCGCCAGCTTTTTCCTGCCAGCTTTTGCGTGTTGGCCCAAGAGCCCCAGCAAAGCATGGTAATAAAGCAAAAGACAATCGCAGTAAAATAACTATCGACGATAAACATAGGGAGTTGATGTTTTGAGTTGTGAATTGTGAGTTTTCGGTTTCGGTTTTGGTAACTAAAATTTTAGCTGCAAGTTGAAGACGAGTTTACATAGCATAACTTGAAAAGCTTGCAGCTAACTACTGCGTTTTCGCAGCGAATTTTTTTGCTGCTTTCTCCATTTCTTTTACTCCATTTACCGGCTGATCAGCAT
>JAOQAJ010000085.1 GCA_025963675.1 Segetibacter sp. | reverse complement strand
CCTGGCCTTCACTTATTTTGTGCACCATTGGCTTTTCGCAATAGACTGCTTTGCCTTTTTGCAATGCATCTTTGGTAATTCGTGCATGATGATGATCGCTCGTAACAATCAAAACGGCATCAATATCATTCCGGTTAAGAAGTTCTCTATAGTCCCTGGTGGTGAAAAGATCTTTACCATATACTTCTTTGGCACGTTCGAGTCTTCCCGTATATAAATCAGCAGCTGCAACCAACTCTACACCAGGAACTTTCAACGCCTGCCTTACATCATTGTTACCTTGAATTCCCAGACCAATGAGACCAATCTTAATCTGGTCATTAGGCGATATTTTTTTCTCATACCTTAAAATCCGTTCTTCTGCTTTTTCCTTATTTGCAAGACTGGAAAGTGGGCTGGCCGCCAGAAATAATCCTGTTGCCCCAATTTGTTCAAGAAATTTTCTGCGCGATGAGTTGCTTTGTTTTGACATGCATTCGTTTTTTATAACCCTAAAATAAAATTTAAAACAATGTGCGATAGAAGTTTGAAGTTAAGGAATAAGAATAAATGAAAAGTGAAATGAAAAAAATCAGAAGTACAATAAAACGCTTTTTCTACATATTTTTTTAACGCCGATTGCGCTGAAATGCCTTTTCCTTCAAATCCTCGCAATCTTTAAATCCTGGTGCTAAATAAGGTGCTCATTAAATCCTAACGCGACCAATTTCTCAAAGGCTTGCCAAATATCATCTGGTATTGGTTGATAAATCTGAAAGCCTTTTTCAGCATATATTTTTATACGTTGAAGATCGCCAATCATTATGTGAATCACTTTTTCCAAGGAAATTTCGTCGTTTGGATAATCGACAAAAGATATTTGAGGAGACGTTACTATCAATTTCTTATCAGGCCAATGTTTTTTGAAAGTCGCATAACTCCTCCGCTCCATGTATGGCTTTTGAACTACAATAAAAGATTGGGGATGAAGATTATTTTGATCTAACAGCTTTTGGGTAAAAAGAATATTTTCTCCTGTATTGGTCGATTTGTTTTCTATTAAAATTGCCTCTTCAGGAACCCCCATTTCTATTGCGATCTTAGCGAATTTGTCGGCTTCCGTTTCCGTCCACATATCTTCAGTTAACCGACCGAGGCCCCCTGAGAAAATCAGTAGAGGAGCCCATTGTTGTAAGAATAAATCGGCGGCTCTTTCGGCAACCCGTACGTCATGACTTCCTAAAACCAATATACAATCAGACTTTTCCAGCGTATTATTTACATGGTGGTAGTCCCAGATTTTTTGCGCTAATGTTTTAATCTCTGCTGTAATCATAGAAACGAAAATAAGCGGTAATTGACTATTGAAATAATCTCAGTTTTCAACTTCATTGGAAAATTAAACTTACTTAAGTTGAGACGAATGAGAAAGCGCTTAATTTGCAGAATATAGAAAAAAGTACAAGAGTGCGACGCAAGTAAAGCCGGGAATAGTAATATTGCCGGGTTCACAAAAACAGCTTATTTAACGATGGTTGCTGCAATAGTTATAACAACTAACTTTTAATGGAGCATTAAAAGTTGGGGATCAACAGGCAAAAAAGCTTTTTACCCTATTAGACATACAATTCAAACCTTTACAATTATTAGATCATTTTTAGAACAAAAGTAAATTAACGATGAAAAAGACGATGATGCTTGGCCTTGTCATGGCTACTTTCTTTAATGCCTTTAGCCAGAATACTGCACCGCTCGTGTCAGTGCTGCCACAACCTGCTTCTCTACAAACAGGAAAAGGAAATTTTCTATTAAAAAAGACAACCGCTATAGAGGTGTCTTCACAAGATGCGGATGCGGGAAGGGTAGCGGGTTACCTGTCAAAAAAACTATCTGTGGCTACAGGTTATGCTATACCTGTAAAAGTTTCGCCACTTAATCTGAACACCCCCGGTGATATTCGTTTAACACTATCTGCCGATACAACACTTGGAGCAGAAGGTTATAGACTAAATGTTATTCCAAATTCTGTTTCAATAACTGCTTATAAACCTGCAGGATTGTTCTATGGAATGCAAACGCTTTTGCAATTATTTCCGAAAGAGATCGAAGGTAATACTGTAGCGAAAAATGTAAACTGGACCGTACCGGCTACCACTATTAACGACAAACCTCGTTTCGGCTGGCGAGGCCTTATGTTTGACGTTAGCAGGCACTTCTTTACCAAGCAGGAGGTGAAAGATTATATCGACCAAATGGTGCGTTTTAAATTCAACCTGCTTCACTTACACCTGACCGATGATGAAGGTTGGAGAATTCAAATAGAAGGTCTGCCAAGGTTGACTGAAGTTGGCGCATGGAATGTAAAAAAGGTGGGTTATTTCGGAACCTTTTCTCCACCGACGCCTGATGAACCAAAAGATTATGGTGGATTTTATACCCAGGCCGATATAAGGGAACTTGTTCAATACGCTAAAGATCGTTTTGTAAATATTCTTCCTGAAATTGATGTTCCTGGTCATAGCCTTGCGGCTGTGGTTTCTTATCCTGAACTGTCTTGTACTCCTGGTGCAGATAAATACCAGGTGAGATCTGGTGAGGTTATAATGGACTGGTCTCATGGCGCTCCTCCAATTGCACTAATTGACAATACGCTTTGCCCTGCTAATGAAAAAGTTTACGAGTTCATGGATAAGGTAATGACCCAGGTAGCGGCGCTTTTCCCGTTTGAATATATACATGTTGGCGGTGACGAGTGTCCTAAAAACTTCTGGGAAAAAAGTGATGCTATTAAAGCTTTGATGGCAAAAGAAGGTCTTAAGAACATGGAAGAAGTTCAAAGCTATTTTGAAAAAAGACTTGAAAAAATAGTCGAGTCAAAGGGCAAAAAGTTTCTTGGATGGGATGAAATTCTGGAAGGCGGTCTAGCCCCAAGTGCAGCAGTGATGAGCTGGCGCGGAATGAAGGGTGGGATAGAAGCAGCCAAAATGAAACACGAAGTTGTAATGAGCCCTACTACGTTCGCTTACATTGATTATATGCAAGGCGACCCGGTTGTTGAACCACGGGTTTATGCCACGCTTCGTTTAAATGAAGCATATAAGTTTGAAGCTGTTCCTGATGGGGTAGATCCGATTTATATAAAAGGTGGACAAGCTAATTTATGGACAGAGCAAGTATACAATATGCGTCATGCTCAATACATGACCTGGCCACGTGGACTTGCAATATCAGAGGCGCTGTGGTCTCCGAAGAAAAGCCGCAACTGGAACAATTTTTATCCAAGAGTTGAAAACCAGTTTAAACGTTTTGATGTGGCGGAAGTAAAATATGCTCCAAGTGTTTACGACCCTGCTTTCAAAGTCTCCAGAGGTGGAGGTGCCGATACGACATTACGGATTGAGTTAAGTACTGAAATACCTGACCTCGATATTTATTACACTTTCGATAATAGTTTTCCAGACAGGTTCTATCCAAAGTATACCAAGGCACTCACGCCGCCTAAAGACGCAGTGATGCTGCGTGTGATTACATATCGTGGCAAAGAGCCAAAAGGAAGAATGATTACAATGCCGATTTCAGAATTGCAATCAAGGGCAGCAGCCCGAAGGAGATAGATATTGTTGTCTTAAAAATAAGAAAGCCATCCAACAATTTGGATGGCTTTCTTATTATGAGAAAAATTAAAAACGTTATTTATAGCCCCATTTCCTCATTATAACTAAATCTTGTCTGCAATCATCCAAGGGTTTTCTACCCTGGTAAGATTCCTGTTCAATGATAAGGTATTTTGATCCGCCTGCTTTCTTGACAAAATCAAGATTAGACTTTAGGTTAATGATGCCTTGTCCAAGAATAGTACTTTCATACTTTTCACCTCCGCCAGCGCTTTTTATTTCATCTTTTACGTGAAGTGACTCAAATCTTCCCGGATGTTTTCTCAAGACATCTTCAGTCTTAGCTCCACCGTTATACAGGTTGCCCATGTCTAACTGGTGAATAACCAAAGCAGGGTCGGTATTTTGAAGAATGATATCATACAACATCATTCCGTTCATTTTTTCACTGAACTCGAAATCGTGGTTGTGGTAACCGAATTTCATTCCTGATTTTTTGCACAACTCACCGCTTTTGTTGAATACTTCCATGTAACGCAACGTGTCGTCGTAAGTTTTTCTCAAGCTTGCATCCAACCATGGACTTATAACATAAGATTGACCTAAGATGGCGGCATCCTCAACGGTTTGTTTCCATGAGTCTGAAAACTCTTTCTTTTGACTGTCCCAATGTTGAGGCCCCATAACGGTGTGCCCACTTGGCATTTTCAAACCTAAGTCATCCAGCACTTTTCTAAATTCTGAGGGAGACCAGCCGTACAATTTCCTGTTTACATAATTCGCATGCTCAACATGGGTGTAGCCCATTTCACGCAATTGTTTTAGTGTAGCCAACGGATCTTTTTTCATATCGTCTCGTACACTGTAAAGTTGTATTCCAACTATTTGTTTTGTTTTTTTTGCTGCAAAAGCTTCGTTACCAAAAGCCATTGCTCCGGCCGTAATCAGGGAACTGTTTCTCAGGAAAGCACGTCGGGTAGTGTTCATACTATTTATTTAAGATTGAAAAGAGAGAGGCGTAATATTATGTCAACGAATATTAAATCTATGATTTTTTAGAGCATTTTAAGAAAAAGCAGAATTGTCGTTTGATGAACGAGATGAGGACAGCATCAGCATCTTTTTAAATGCTTTTTTAAATTCTGTTTTTCTTGCTAAGAACAACGGGAACAAACGCAAAAATTTATTCGTCCTTCTGTTCTTTCTCCAACCAAACAACATGTTGCTCTGCCTTATGCGGTTCTCCTATAATGTTTCCGTACAGGTCAGGTCTTCTTGCTTTTTTATATCGGTATCCTCCGGCATCGGTTAATTTTTCAGGATTAATAACAGCTGTAACGATGTCATCTCCCAAAGTTCTGCACTCGGCTATAATATCGCCAAATGGATCAAGGATCATAGAACAACCATTTTTAAGCTGGTCATCATCCATACCGATAGGGTTAGAAAAAACGACATAAGCCGCGTTGTCGTATGCTCTTGCAGGTAGCCATTTCATTAACCAGCCGCGACCTTTCATGCCATCAAACTCGAGTCGTAAAGAAGTTGGATCAGTTTCTCGATTTTCCCAAAGTTTGGGATCAACGAAACCTGCTCCGGGTCTCGGAGAAGGAGTGCACATAGTAACATGCGGCATAAAGATAATATCCGCTCCAAGCAGATTAGTTGCCCTTACATTCTCAATTACATTGCTGTCGTAGCAAATCAAAATTCCGCACTTCCATCCAGCTAATTCAAATACAGTATATGAGTTGCCGGGTGTTAAGTTTGGGTTGATAAAAGGATGCAACTTTCTGTGTTTTGCCACAAGCCCGTTTTTATCAACGCATACATACGCTTTGTAAAGTTTGTCTTCTTTGTCTTTTTCAAAAAGTCCTGCTAAGACAGCAATATTATATTTACTGGCAATCTCAGTTAGCCTTTGAATGCTTTCTCCGCCAGGTATCACCTCTGCAATTTCCAGCATTTGTTCTTTGCTTAAATGCCTTGCAAAAGTGTATCCTGTGATTGAACATTCATGGAAAGCAACAGCTGTCGCTCCCTGTTGTGCTGCCTTTTCGGCAAGCTTTTCAATAGTATTTAAATTATATGTTTTGTCGCCGCTTTTATTTTCAAACTGGGCTGTAGCAATCTTTATGTTATTCATGAAATATATTGTTTAATAATCCTTCGGTTAACAATTCATAAAACTGGGGACCTGCAACACGTAACTAGTAACCTTCCTTATATCTCTCTCTTAACAAGTTCATCATGTACACATTCACTTCCCATTGATCCACGATGGGTTGTTTGGTGTAGGGAAGTAAGGGCATATAGGGTGGTGCGCCAAATTCGGAAGTTATTGTAAAAAAGTCACGGTTATTTTCTTGTTGCAATTTTATCACTTTATCCCAACATTCTAAATGTCTTTGTAAAACTTCATTCCATTCGGGTGCTCTCGGATCGGTTATTTGTGGCCCCTCAATAAATCCGACTCTTGAGTGAATATGTTCGGTCCTTGAGATAGCCAGTTCTACCGCTTCCACCTGGTCATGTAAATAGGTTTCTGCAGTATTAAACCAATGAGAGATATCTAAAGTGATTTTTAAATCGTCAATATTTTGAAGGTATGTTTTTGTGATGTGTGCAGCGAAACTAAACTTTCCTCTGTGCGTTTCATGTACAATAGGTATTCCCGTCTCTTGAGTTATAGTTTTTGCCAGGTCAATTAGTTGTTTGTTTTCTTCGAACGTATAATAATCTTTGCCGGTTTGAGTATTGATAAAAAGAGGTTTTGCTGCTACAAGTGATCGCAGCCTCATTTCAAGTTCCAGGTAGTGCTCGTCAAACATTGGGTTGACTGTTTCCCAATGTTGACCAATAAATTGAAGGTCGAAATTTCTCAGGCCTTTTAGTATTTCATCTTTTTCACTTTCTTCTGTTGGCAAACTGGCTTCTATGCCATCGTAGCCCGCGTCTTTTGCATTTTTCAAAAAAATATTCCATGGTGTGAGTTCTTGTCCCCAGCGGGGGCAGAAAAATAAAAGTTTCATCAGTAAATTTTACTTGGCTAAATTTAATTAATTCGATTAATTTTCATTTTTTTTCTACACTTAACGATTGTATATGCAGAAGCACACTCAAATTAGTCAATATCATTCTGACGGCTATCTTGTTTTAAAAAATTCTCGTAGTATACAGAAAATAGACAAGCCATACAATCAAGAATCAAAGACACAATTTTCAATTTCAATAAAATAAAAACAACGCATGAAAAAACCATTTCTACTGTTTTGCGCTTTCATTGCCCTAACATCAGTAGTAGCTGCACAGAAAACAAAAAAACTATTTAACGGGAAAGACTTAAGTGGATGGGCTATTCACGGAACAGAAAAATGGTATGTTGATGATGGTGAACTGGTATGCGAGAGCGGCCCCGATAAAGAGTACGGTTACTTATCTACGGAAAAGAAGTATAAAAATTTCATTCTCGATGTTAAGTTTAAACAGGAGGCAAATGGTAACAGTGGTGTATTTATCAGGTCTGGTATCCAGGGCACTAAGATCAGCGGCTGGCAGGTAGAAGTTGCTCCGATTAACCAACATACCGGCGGCATTTATGAATCTTACGGAAGAAATTGGTTGATACAACCAAAGCCCGAAGATGAGAAATATTTAAAGCAGGGAGAATGGAATAAGATGAAAATTAAAGTAGTTGGCGATGAAGTAACCACCTGGCTCAACGGGCACCAAATGGTTTATTTTAAAGACGAAAAAATTGGAAAGGGCGAAGGATTTATCGCTTTGCAAATTCATAGCGGCGGCGGTATAAAAGTAAGATGGAAGGATTTGAAGATAAAGGAATTGTAAGTTGAAGAGCCAGGTGCTAGCTGTTAGCCGCTAGCTGTTAGCTTACACGTTTTTATAGAATAGTCTAACGTCGTAATATTTACATCCGCTGATCATGGCACTTACTCAAAACAACTAATAGCGAAAAATGTAAGCTAGCAGCTAGAAGCTAACAGCTAGGTTATAGTAGTTAATTTTAAAAATGTTAAAAGATGCAGGTTAAAGATTTAAGTGAAATTCATGAGCAGGTGGCGAATTTGTTTCCCTGGCCTGAAAAGGCAGCCGACTGGGATCAATACAGGCTTTCGAAGGACCAGATAGAATTCTTTAATGAAAACGGGTATTTACCTGGGATAAAATTGCTGAATGAAGAGCAGCTTGAAATATTACGGGATGAATTGTTCCAATTGGTCGATCCCGCACTTCACGACAATTCGTTATTTTATGAATATAACAGCAACGAGTCTACTGATCCCCAAACAATTTTGTTTCATGCTTTAGGAGAGTGGCGTATTACAAAAGGATTACATGATGTATTGTGGAATCCAGCTTTTGTAATGGCTGCAAGTCAATTGCTGGGAGATAAACCAGTGAGATTTTGGCACGACCAGATTTTTTACAAACCCGCAAAAAAGTGTGGGGTATTTGCCTGGCACCAGGACTATTCGTACTGGACAAGAACCAAACCGGTTGCACATATTACCTGCTGGTGCTCATTGGACGATGCAACAGAGGAAAACGGATGCCTCCAATACATTCCGGCAAGTCATCGCTGGGGTTTATTGCCAAAGACTCATCTGGCTGGCGACCTCCATGGTATACGTGAGTTTTTGACAGAAGAGCAACAGCAGCAATTTGATAAAGCGAAGCATGCACCAGTGAAGGCCGGTGAAGCAATATTTCATCATTCACTTACTATGCATGGTTCTGGTGAAAATAAAAGTACCAGGCCACGAAGAGCATTCGTCATCAATGCATTTGCAGATGGAGTTGTATCTGACTCCGATGAACCATTATTACAAGGTGTACCGGTAGTTCCAAAAGGAAATAAAATGGAAGGACAATTTTTCCCTTTGTTGTTTAACGGAATATAAATTACTGATTAATTAAAGCGATGAATAAAGTTAGATGGGGGATTTTAAGCACAGCGAAAATTGGGCGTGAAAAAGTCATTCCGGGAATGCAGGCAAGCGCCTTTTGTGACATTGCTGCGATTGCTTCAAGAAAACCGGAAGACGCGCAGGCGGTTGCAAAGAAATTGAACATAGCAAAAGCTTATGGTTCATATGAGGAGTTATTAAATGATCCCCAAATAGATGCTGTATATATTCCCCTTCCTAACCAACTACATGTACCATGGACAATGAAAGCGCTGGAAGCAAACAAACATGTGTTATGTGAAAAGCCTATTGCTCTAACGGCAGAAGAAGCTAGCCAATTACAAAAAGCTGCTGCACAAAAACCATATCTTAAGGTGATGGAAGCTTTTATGTATCGCTTTCATCCGCAGTGGCAGTACGCAAAGAAGATGGTAACTGATGGTAATATTGGGAAACTAAAAACGATACAATCTTTTTTTTCATATTATAACGACGATCCTAATAACATTCGAAATCAAAAAGATGCAGGTGGTGGTGGAATGATGGATATTGGGTGCTATTGTGTTTCTCTTTCGCGGTTTATTTTTGGCAAAGAACCGCAGAGTGCAATCGGAAAGGTTGAGTTCGATGACAATTTTGGTGTTGATCAAATTGCTTCGGGAATATTAGATTTTGGTATAGGTACCTCAACATTCACCTGTTCAACACAATTAACTCCCTACCAGCGCGTCAACATTCTTGGTACTGAAGCCGGTATTGAAATCGAAATACCTTTCAATGCGCCAACTGATGCACCCACTAAAGTCTGGCTTCATTCTAAAGGCGGAAAAGAAGAAATTGTTTTTGATGTTGCTAACCAATATACCATTCAGGGTGATCTGTTTTCGCAGGCAATTCTAAATAATACAAATATTCCTACCCCTCTGGAAGATGCCGTTAATAATATGAAAGCTATAGAAGCAATCTTCAAAAGCTCAGCGAAAGGTCAGTGGATAGAACTTTAGCCGGAGCTTTCATAATATTCGCTCCAATTTTTCCACAAAGCAAAAATGTTGAAGAGTGCGACGCAACGAACGTGGCATCGTAGCGGGATGTTTGGCTCATAATATTCCTGGTAAAAACGATCATCTAATCACAACAAAAAGCATTTCCGGCTTGATTTTTTATTATCCCTAAGGGATTAAGCAAGTTGATTCCACCTTTTTGAAACGGTTTTTGCGGTGTTCATCATAAGGGTTCTACTAATTTTATTATTGATGCAAAAAACACATTTCTTTCTTTTATTGATTTTTCTAGCCTTTTCAAAAATGTCTTTAAGTCAGAACAAAGCAATTGTTTTGCAACACGTCTGGAATAATGATTTAAATAATTACAGCCCGAAAGAATTTCTTAACCAGTTGTATGAAGTACTGAAGGCAAAACTCCAGGTAAAAGATTTTATAGCAGATGAACGAAGCGTAACGTCAGGTAGAAAAGATGGCAACTGGGATAACAATTTAAAAGAACAGGTAAAGGAAAAAAAAGCTGCAGGTGTGAATGCTTATTTTGTTGCTGTAGCTAGTGAGCTAAGACTTCCTGCATTTAACCTCGGGAAATTTCTTTTTAAAAATCCTCCCCGCAGTTCTAAGTTAACTTTCACTTTTCATGTGTATGACAGTACCGGAACGGAAATAATTGGTGATACTATTATCAACAGGGGCTGCGTTGTAAAGACGATTGATGAGGAAAAAGGAAGCAAGTTTTTCTATTCAGATTATAACAATTTCATGTCTGACATGCATTGCCATTTAGAGGTGCTGCGAAAGTTGATACAGGACAAACCATTGGCTAAAAAGCAGCGGCGATATTTGGAAGCAAAGTAGGTCTTGCTTCCAAACGCGTTGCCATCCCTCCAAGTTTTACAGGGTATTTATTTTTTAAATGCTCTAATCACTGTCGGCAGAAAAATATTCGGATCTAATTCATTCCCTTTTTCAAGCGCTAGTCGAACGACAACCAATTTTTCTGAAGGTATCACCCATACATACTGGCCTTCATAACCCTGGCATCTGAAACAATCATCGGGTACAAGAGGATACTTTTTAGGAGCGTGGTCAGTCGCCCGGTTCAACCACCATTGAGCTCCATAACTTCCTTCTTTTTTTGCAGTTTTTGCAGTCGTTGGGGTGGCAGTAAAATTTACCCAGCCTTCAGGTAGTATTCTCTGGCCATTCCAAACGCCATCATTCAGATATAGCAAACCGAAACGTGCCCAGTCTAACGCAGTTGCAAAACAATACGATGAGCCTGCAAACGTGCCACCTTCATCAACTTCTAAAACGGTGTCATTCATTCCGATTTTATGAAACAATTGTTCGTAAGGGAAACGATAATAATCTGCTTCACCTACAACCTGTCGAATGATATAAGAGAGAATGTTGGTTGAGCCGCTTGAGTAATAGAATTTTGAGCCGGGCTTTTTTTTAAGCTTTTTCTGCAAGGCAAACTTGCCCATGTCTTTTTCCTGGTACAACATGTTGGTCGCGTCGCTGGGTGTAGCATAGTACTCCCACCAATGTAGACCGCTACTCATGTGAAGCAGATTCGCGATTGTAATGTTGCTTCTTTGATCGTTTTTCCACTCTTCAATAGGGGCTGGAGCAAAAATGTCCAACTTATTTTGTTTTACCAAAATGCCAATCAACGCGCTGGTAATACTTTTTGCCATTGACCACCCTGCAAGTTTTGAGTTGGCTGAAAAGCCTCCTGCGTATCTCTCCGCAACTATTTCTCCATCACGCACAACAACTACAGCCCTTGTTCCTCTTTTGGATCCTCCGTTGAACGCATCATCTAACGCTTCGTTTAATTGCTGGTAATCGACACGCGTTGAAATTGTTTTTTTTGTTTGGTTTGTGGAGGGCCAATTATTCGTTGCTCTGCTTAATGGCAGACTTGTTTCTATTGTCGGTTTGGGAACAAATAAATCTTTTTCATTTAAACCAGTCATTACAGTAGCACCTAAACCTTCTCTATAAACAGCTTCCTTTTTGGCCAGGCCCAGTACAGTCCCCGTTACAGATTTTTCGTCATAGTCAATTGTATAACTTGCGAGGTTGAGCGGAAACGAACCTAATTCATTGCTGATAATATCTTGAGGAAGTCTTTCGCAAAGGAAAATATTAGAGCACATTGTTTTAGCACCATATCCGCTTATTAATGGAAATACCTTTCTCACAAGGAAAAATACAACGAACGAAAACAAAAGCAGAAGCAGAGGTAACAAATAGAGCAGCATTGGTATTACTTAATTGGAAAGCTTTAATTCACTTTGATACTACTGTTCTTTGTGACTTTACAGCTTATGCAAAAGAAAACGCTAATTGAGACGTCAAAGAAGTATGCTCAAATGTCAACTTTCGATTAATTGAGTTGTGGATACAAAATACAGGTGTTTCTTCAAACCTGGACGCTACAACGATTTTCACTCCTTCTGCGTGTTCATCAAATAACGCCTGCACAAGAATAGGGCAGTTGTTATGCTTAGACAAATGTGAAAGAATAAGGTGGGTCATGAAAGGCGGGCGATGTTCTTTGAAAAGATCAAGTGCCTGCGTGTTGCTTAAATGTCCGTTGCCGCCGCTTATACGCTTTTTTAGAAAGTAGGGATAATTTCCTTCATTCAACATGATATCGTCAAAGTTGGATTCGAGAAAGGCGGCATGACAATTTTTAAAATGCCTGATTAAGTTTTTACAGGGAGCGCCAATATCAGTAAACACGCCGACTTTTATGTTGTTGTATTCAATCACAAAACTAAAGGGATCACAGGCATCATGAAGTTTGGAAAACGCGGTAATTGCAAGATCGCCAATAAAGACAGGTTCATCAGATCTAAACGACTTTACAAGATGGTCGTCGAGGGCAAAATTGCATTGTAAGAGTGTAGGTGCTGTTATGTAGACCGGGATCTGAAATTTTTTTACAAGCGAACAGATACCTTTGATATGATCGGTATGTTCATGCGATACAAAAACTGCTTTTATTTTTTGCATGTTCAATCCCAGCCGCTTCATTCGTTTTTCAATTTCCCGGCACGATATGCCTGCATCAACCAATATTGCTTCGTTTTGGTTGCCTACATAGTAGCAATTGCCGTTGCTGCCCGAGTTGAGAGAAGTGATGAATAAAGACATAACAAAGCAAAGAAAGCAGGTTTTTGTGAATTAGTCGAAAAGCTAAACGGCTTTTATTATAACTGTTTAAAAGTTGTTTGTAATGATCAGAGCCCCAAGGTTATCAACACTGTGTGAGCTACAAGCTACTAGCCTCAAACTGCAACCTTCTCTTGCATTCTCTTAAAGCTTGCGGCTTGAAGCTAACAGCCTGCGGCTTCTCTTCATTTTTTGCTGCTTGAATTTTTTAATCAACCTTTGAAATAGAAACCGGAGTTGCATAAAACTACAAGGTACAAGTGTGCGACGCAACAATGATGAAGGGAGTTGTAGTGACGGGAACCAAAAAATAACAATCAACAGACAGATCATATGCCAAACAGAGACGAAAAAATATTGGTGGTAGGAGCGTGCGGACAAATAGGAGTGGAACTGACATTGCAACTTAGGAAAATGCATAGAGAGGGTGTGGTGATAGCGAGCGATCTGAGAGAGGAACATCCGTTATTGAAAGGGACGGGACCATATGTTTCGTTGGACATAATGAATAAAGAAACTTTTCATGTGCTGGTATTGCGGTACAACATTACACAAGTGTATCTGCTTGCCGCAATTCTGAGCGCTACTGGTGAAAAAAATCCGACGCTTGCATGGCACATCAATATGCAAAGTCTATTAAATGTGTTAGAGGTCGCTAAAGAAGAAAATTTGGCGAAGATTTACTGGCCGAGCAGTATTGCTGTTTTTGGCCCGGATTCGCCAAAACACAATACTCCTCAACATACCGTTATAGAACCGACCACAGTGTATGGCATTAGCAAATTTGCAGGTGAAAGATGGTGCGAATATTATTTCAACAGGTACAACGTGGATGTTAGAAGTTTGCGGTATCCGGGATTGATTAGTTATAAATCGCAACCAGGTGGTGGCACTACAGATTATGCGATTGAGATTTTTCATGATGCTTTAAGCAATGGCCACTATACATCTTTCTTAAATGAAAATACTTACCTGCCGATGATGTATATGCCGGATGCTATTCGTGCAACGATCGAATTAATGGAAGCGGATGCCTCTAAAATAAAAGTTCGCTCTTCGTATAATATTGGCGCTATGAGTTTTTCTCCAGGAGACATTGCAGCAGAAATTAAAAAGCATTTCCCCGACTTTACTATTAGATATAAACCTGATAGCAGGCAAAATATTGCTAATAGCTGGCCCAGAAGTATTGACGATAGTGAGGCGAAAAATGATTGGGGGTGGAAACCGGAATATGATATAGAAAGGATGACAGAAGATATGCTGAAAAACCTGCAGCATTAAAAAACCAAAAGAGCATTGATGGGATGCTCTTTTGGTTTTTGATAAATTATGGCCTTTTGTTGTTTAAAACCTGATTCCCAGGTTAATGCCCAAACCTCTTACGCCTGCCATCGTTCCGGTTGTAGTGATGGTAGCACCAGTGCTGGTTACAGTCGATTTAATCGTAGTGAATGGAATGTCTATACTTTCAAGGTTCTCTCTTAGCGACCGCTGCTCTGGTTCGCTAAGCGCCGTTTGAGCGATGAAATTTCCATTCGCGCTTCCTATGCTGGCGCCAATGATCCACCAGTCTAAATATAAACCCTTCTTCAAATTGAAGCTGCTTCCCAACATCAAACCCCCGGTAGCTGAATTAAGTGAGCCGCTGAATACGAGATCTTTTTTAAAATTTGTGGATGTGGTATATGAAATTGGTCCTTCAATATTGTAACGGCCAAACCTTCCATAAGGGGCAAGATAAAACCCGTGAAAGGCACCTTTCCTGCCAACATAAAATCTCACCTCAGGTGTGAAAATAGATGTGCCAAGTTTGAAATCACCGATCTTAACATTAGGGTCATTAACCTGGCTTTCTATAAAAGATTTGAAGGCAATATTGGATGTTGGAATTTTACTATATCCCAAAGCAACCGTAAATCTTTTTCCTATTTGCCTTTCATACTGAACACCGAAACCCTTTCCAACAAAGGCAGACAAATTAACCTTTGCCATATTCTTGCCTGTGCTTTGTGATTTGCCGGGAAGATAGCATACAAGCGCTACGATCGGTAGCAATGTCCTTACATTCATTTTATTATTTTTATTTGACTAGCAACTCTAACGCCGATGTGGGTTAAAATATTATACCCTTACCAGCAATATCAGCCACCGTTTTGTTTTCTAAAATAGCCAGCGATGCGTCACGTACCTGCAGCATGACTTTATTTAATCCACAATAATTTTCGTCGCACGTTTTGCACTTCGTATAAAAATAAAGACTCACACATGGCAACAGGGAAATCGGGCCATCTATAAGCCGCATCACAGTGGCCAGATTTATGTCCTTAGGATTCTTTGCAAACAAATAACCGCCGCCTTTGCCTTTCTTACTGTCGAGGATTCCTGCCTTTTTTAGCTGCAGCAAAATGTTTTCAAGAAACTTTAACGGAATGCTTTTCTGCTCCGATATTTCTGCTATTAAGATAGGCCTCTGCTTGTCCTGTTGTGCCATATACATCAATGCTTTAAAAGCATATTGCGTTTTCATCGAAAGCATAGAACCTGTTTTATAAAACTTAAAATTATGGGTAATTAATCATTAGCTGTCACATATTACTTATTTTCATCTCACAAATATCTTTTATGAAAAAACACCTTTTGCAATCTGCGATTCCTTTTGTCCTTATTATTTTATTCTCACCAGCAGTCCGCGCACAGCCAGGTCTGGTAAAAAAGCCTACCATAACCTTTGGTGGAAACTTAATTTATGCGATGCCGAAAAGCAGTTTCAATGATGCATACAATTTTGGTGGCGGTGGTGAAGTATTTGCCGGGGTAGGTTTGGGGTCAACCTATATAATCGGATCGATCGGAAGTTCAAGTTTTCATGCCCGAAAAAGTAGCTCGGCCGGAGGCTTGACGATAGCCCCGGTTAAAGTCGGTTTGAAGAAATATTTTTTACTTAAAAAGATTTTCATCAATGCCGATGTCGGCTCTGCAAAAATCAAGATAAACAATGAAAGTACAAGTGCCTTCACGGCAGGTTTTGGTGGCGGCGTTAGGTTACTTGGTCTCGAGGCTGCAGTTTACTTCAACACTTTTAAAAACAATATCGGTTATTCAACGAGTGGTTATTCAAATAACGTGCAGGCAAAAGTTGGTTGGAGTTTTACATTGTAAATAAGAAAACTGTCAAAATACTTCTGTCTTATTTCGGTACCGGCATTTGTGTTTCATGTCATCATCGTTGCGTCGCAATCACTTTATCGGTCGATCATGCATCAGCTTCAGTTTCAATTCGAAAAGCCCGCGACACTTCGGATCTTCTTAGCTCAGGTGGAATAATACCGATGAATGGAGCGTCGCAAGGATGTCTAATTATTAAACTGTTGCTGGTTGCAAAATGAAGAATAATACCTCGTTTTAGTAAAAGGGCAAAATCAATCAAAAAAAACGATAGGATTCGAATTTAGTGTTAGCGAAAATCCCCGCTATTTTTGCTATTAATGAAAGGTAATTACAATAGCATAGCTTCTTATTATGATCGCCTTTCTAAAATTGTTTTTGGTCGCGCTATTGTAAATGCTCAACAATTCCTGATTGATTTCATTCGTCCTGGTAGCACCGTCCTTATCGTCGGCGGCGGTACTGGTTGGATGCTCGAAGAGATTACCAAAAAACATTCTTCAGGGTTAAATATAACTTATATCGAAGCTTCAGAGAAAATGATGGAGCTTTCGCAGAAACGAGATTTTTGCGCGAATAAAGTGGATTTTATAAACCGACCGATACAAGAGGTGCAGCTTAAAAACCGGTTCGATACAGTTATAACTTCTTTTCTTTTCGATAATTTTTCGGCAGCAACGTCTTTACAAGTTTTCAAACAAATTGATGAGCAATTGCTTGTTGGCGGCAGCTGGCTGTTTTGTGATTTTCAGCTAAAGGATGATCAGTTGTGGCAAAAGCTTTTGTTGAAACTTATGTATTCTTTTTTCAAACTTACCTGTAACATTGAAGCTGATCGTTTGCCAGATACCAATACTTTATTTGATCGCTACCACTACAAGAAAAAACTTCTCAAAACATTCTACCACGATTTCATTTGCTCTTCCGTCTTCAGAAAGGAAGCGGATTAGAGCTATTTTAAAAAGTGCAGAATGCAGAAATTTCTTCATCTGCTACGAATTTTTTTTCTAAGCTGTTCTGGCATAATCTTTTATTTAATTAAGAAAGTCGTTCTGATACAGCAAAATATTCTTCACACGATATGGTTGTTTAAGGAAATAAAGTTTTTAATCCTTATTGCTAAATTATGTTTGAAAACCTTGCACCTGTCATTAATAATTCTCCATTGTTTAAATCTGTTTTTGACAATGCAACGGCAAATGCAGTACAGCTAATGGATAAGGATGGTTATATACTCGATGTCAATCCGGCATTTACAACTGCATTTGGCTACACCAAAGAAGATTTACACGGCAAGCATATACGAGTACTTTTTACAGCCGAAGACCAGGCAAGTCAACTTCCTGAAATTGAAATTGAAAAAGTCAATCAACATCGTTCTGCCGTTGACAGAAATTATACCATACACAAAGATGGAAGTTGCATCTGGGTAACTGGCGAATCGATTTTGGCAAAAGATGATGACGGTAACGAATGTATTATTAAGGTCATGCAGGATATACATGAACAAAAATTACTGGAGAAGTTTCTAAAGGAGTCAAAGGAGTTTTCGGAAAGTGTAGTAAAGTCGATAGCTGATGCTTTGGTTGTTTCTGACTTAAATTTTAGAATAGTAAAGGCTAATAATGCATTTTATAATCTTTTTAAAATTAATGCGAAATCTGTTGAAGGGCTGCATTTAAATGAATTGGAAAACGCATTGCTTACATCGGAGAAGTTGAAGCAGCAACTTAATCAGATGGTGGAAAATGAAGAGGCACGAGATTTCCAGATGGAGTCGATGGATGATAGTGAAAGCAAAAGACACTACGCATTTAAAGGCAGTTTTATTGATGGTAAACTGGTAAATAAAAAAATTGTACTTGTAATAAGCGACATAACAGATAAGATCAAATCGGAACAACAACGTGACGATTTGTTGGCTTTCGTGATACACGAGTTAAGAAATCCACTTGCCAATATCACTTTATGCAATACGCTTCTGCAGCAATGCATTGAAGAAAATGATAAAAAATCGGCGGAGGAATTCATAGCGAAAAGCGACTCAAATACTCAACGGTTAAAGTCTTTGATACAGGAACTATACGACGCCACCCAGGCCGGTTCGGGAAATTTACACTTCAATAAGAAAACATTTTCGTTCGGGGAGTTAGTGAAGGAAGTGATTGACGGCGTACAATTATCTAACACAAACCACGAAATCAGGAAAACAGGAGTGGTAGATTTAGAAGTACATGCTGATCGGGCACGGATCAGCCAGGTATTGAACAACTACCTGTTAAACGCCATCAAATACTCACCCGCGGCAACTAAGGTTGATTTGCTGCTGGCGGTTGAAAATGGAAATGTGGTTGTATCTGTAAAAGATTATGGTCCTGGGATCGAGCAGGAAAAATTAAGTCATCTTTTCGATCGGTATTACAGGGCAGATAATACAAAAAAAGTAGAAGGACTGGGACTGGGATTATACCTGAGCAAACAAATTATTGATGCACACAACGGACGTGTTTGGGTGGAAAGCAAAGTAAATGAAGGCTCAACTTTTTACTTTTCTATTCCTACTGCATCATAAATGTAAAGCGTGTCGGGTCTTCCTTTGACCAATTTTTTCTTCTGCTCAATCTTCTATTAGCGGGCAAATAAGTTTAAAACGAAAAAGTCCTGATTTGTTGAATGAAGTTTTGAAAAAGGTCTTGATCAGAAAAGGCATAACCGAAAACAATCAGCAAACCAATTCCTGCAAGTGCCCCAAATAAGTGCGCAGAGTGGTTTATGCCACCAGCACCTTTTCGATCTAAGTATGCAGTTATTCCGAGGTAGATAAAGCCGAAGATGAATCCCGGGATAGGGATTGGAATAAACAATAAACCTAATCTTTGTAAAGGGAATAAGAAAATACCCGCAAAGATGATCGCCGAGACGGCACCGCTTGCTCCTAAGCTTCTGTAATAATAATCCTCTTTGTGTTTAACATATGTTGGTATGAGGCACAAAAACTGTGAAATAACGTATAACGCGATATAAAGAACGGGGCCCAAAGAACCGAAGATTTCACTAAAGTAGCCTTCCACAAATTCACCAAAACTATAAAATGAAAACATGTTGAATATAAGATGAGTTGTGTCGGCATGAATCAACGCGCAGGAAAAAAACCTGTACCATTGTTTATCGTTTGTAACAGCTGGAGGATAAAAAATAAGCCGATCAGTGATCTTCTGATTCGAAAATGCTGTAAAAGAAATAACACAGGTTATAATAATAATGATTAGCGTAATACTCATAGGCGGGCAAGTTAAAGAATTATTCGTGATGGTACTTTTCATTTCGAATTATAGTACATGCCCGGTAAATTTGTTCCGATAATATCAATCTCACTAACTGATGAGGAAACACCAGCGGGGAAAATGACCAAATGAAATTGGCTCTTGTTTTTACCGCGTCATCAACACCGAAAGCGCCACCTATAAGAAAAATAAGGTTTCTCACGCTGTTGTTAGCTCGTGCTTCAATCATGCCGGCAACTTGTGGAGATGTAATTGCTTTGCCTTTTTCATCCAGCAGTATAAGGTAATCATCCTTTTGAAGTGCAGCTAAAACCGTTTGTGCTTCACTCTTTTTTATGTCGGCTTCAATTGAATTTGAAGTTTGTTTTGCAGGTGCAAGTACTTTCCATTCTACAGGGTAATACTTCGATATTCTTTTCGTAAAATCTTCGATACCTTCCTTTACGTAACTTTCATGGCTCTTACCAACTGACCAAAGCTGAATTTTCATAAGCCAAAGTTAATTTGGATATTAAGGACGATAGCGGGGACAAGAAAAAAATAAATTGCACAAATAATAGTAACTGATGTTCAGGTGGTTAACGATATTCATTTTCTTTATTACTTCAGCAGTAAATGGTCAGATTATTCATGAGCCGATTGCTACTCGCGCAAGAAAAAGTGAGGCAGGAATTAATGCAGCAGAATTTTATCAAAATAATAAAATGAACTTTTATGATATCAAGTATCTCAAGCTTGATATTACTGTTCAGCCAAAAAGCACTTTTATAAAGTCAATCTGCCGCTACAATGTTATTGTCAGCCAGCCGTTAGATACTTTCGCTATCGAGTTTAAGCAGAATATGCAATTAGATTCTGTTTTTGTAAATAACATAAAAACAACCTTTAGCCGAAGCAACGATCATATTTATATTCCTTTTCAGTCCACCGTTGCCGTCGGTACTTTTTTAGACCTTTCTTTTTATTATAGCGGAAATGTAGCTAAGGGTTTTTCCGCGGGCACAGATGCAAACGGACTTGATTTCACAGCCAGTGTTTCAGAGTCTTTTCAAGCTCGTGAATGGTTTCCTGCAAAGCAATTATTAAACGATAAGATTGACTCTACCGACATCTGGATAACTACTGGTGCAGCATTTAAAGCAGGTTCAAACGGTCTTTTAAAAGCTGTCGTTAATCTGCCTGATAACCTAAAGCAATATCGGTGGGCTTGCCGCTATCCCTTAAATTATTATATGCCCAGTGTTGCTGTAGGGAACTATTTGGAATATAATAATTATTCAAAGCCTGCGGCCATAGCACCAGATTCTATACTGGTTCAAAACTTTGTTTATAATGACTCTACTTATTTCAGACAGGTAAAGCCTCAGCTAGACAAGACACCAAGGTTTATCGAAAAGTTCAGTGAGCTTTTTGGCATTTATCCTTTTTATAAGGAAAAATATGGTCATTCGCAAGCAGACATTGGCGGTGGAATGGAGCACGCAACCATGACTACTTTAAAGAATTTTGAAGAACATCTTGTTGCTCATGAGCTGGCACATCAGTGGTTTGGAGACAACGTTACCTGCGCAACCTGGAATGATATCTGGGTCAACGAAAGTTTCGCCACCTATAGTCAATACTTAATGGTTGAAAGTCTTCCTGCACTTTTTCCCACGACTGCCGCGAAGACAATGTCTGATTTCCATAATAATGCAATGTCTGAGCCTGGTGGCAGTGTTTATGTTCCGCCTTCTGAAAGTTATAATGAGGCAAGAATATTTAGTTACAGGCTTACGTATGCAAAAGGCGCAACAGCTTTGCACAACCTTCGTTTCGAAATGCAAAATGATGCACTTTTTTTCAATACCCTTAAGAAATACCAGCAACAGTTTGGTAATGGCTTTGCTACGACGACAGACTTTAAAGCTGTGGCCGAACAGGTAAGTGGTAAAAACCTTACTGATTTTTTTAATCAGAGAATTTATGGTGAAGGCTATCCTGTTTATAATGTTGCTTATTCAAAACACGGACCCGATACCCTTGTTTTACAAATAAACCAGGCTACGTCAACACCTGCTGTTACACCATTTTTCTCTGGCCTGATGGAGTATAAGATCATGTCTCCACAGGGTGATACTACAATTAAAATTAATCAGACTGCTAATGATCAAACATTTACTTTCTATTATCCTAAAACAGTAACAGGTGTCGCTGTTGATCCAAACAATTGGGTATTAAATGGTGTGGGCACAATCAGGGAGGGTGTGTCAACGGTAATTTTGCCACCTGATCATATAACCGTTTTTCCCAACCCGGCGAGAGACAATATTTCTATCCGGATGCCTGCAAATAGATATAATCTGATAAGGCTAGCCGACGTGAACGGAAGATTACTTGCCACTTACACCATTCCTGTTGGAACTACTTTATTTAAACAAAATCTACGTTTGCCAACAGGTATCTACTTCCTGTATTTCTCGGGAAGTAATGTTGCAGAGGTTCGAAAAATATTGGTCACTGGAAGATAAGACGTATGATCTTTTTGTAGCCAGCTAAGCAGGTTTTTTCAACTTTCGTTGCGTCGCACACTTCGACCTACCGTGTGTACTCATCTTTTTTCCCAAAACAATAGAACACGGATGACACGGATCAAACTGATAAAAACCGATTTTAAAATTGTTTCCCTTGTAATATCACTTCGATAACTCTGTTTTTCCGGATAAAAACCGATTGGTTCAGGTTTTCTTACCTGGGTAATCTGCCTAATCCTCTCAATCTGTGTTATCCGTGTTCCAAAAAAACTTGTGTGCTCACCGTAGCACTTGTACTACAATTTCTTATAGCGGCAACAATAATAATAACAATTAAAAAAAGGGCAAAATGTAGATTCTTCGAAATAGTAGGATTTATGGCTGTTTGATTTTTTAAAGCACATATTTATTCTCCTGCTAAAATTATCCTTTCTTTTAATAGCTTAACCTGATAATAAATTCAGCTGAATTAGAACTCCACCAGGCTTTATCCCAACTTAAAA
>JAOQAJ010000051.1 GCA_025963675.1 Segetibacter sp. | reverse complement strand
TTTTTTTTTATTGATATTCTTATTTTCTACCCGAGAAGCCCAGCCGCTTTACTTATTTCGAGCATACGGTCTATTGGCTTTTTTGCTGCAAGCCTCAAATTTTCATCCATCAAGATCTCGGGAGTTTCATATTCCATACATAGATAGAGTTTTTCGAGAGAGTTAAGCTTCATATAAGGGCAATCATTACATGCGCAACTGTTGGTAGGTGGCGCAGGGATAAAGGTCTTAAATGGTGCATCTTTTCGCATTTGATGTAAAATACCAGTTTCAGTCGCGACAATAAACTCTTCAGTTTTGTCGGTGACAGCATATTTAAGCAACTGAGTAGTACTTCCAATAAAATCCGCAATTCTCAGCACTGCCTCCTCACACTCGGGGTGGGCGATAACTTTTGCATCTGGATGACGAACTTTAAGCTTCGTAATTTTTTCGAGGCTGAAGATCTCGTGCACCATACAAGCCCCGTTCCACAGCAACATATTTCGGCCGGTCTTCTTATTCAGATAGCCACCTAAATTTTTATCAGGAGCAAAAATTATCTTTTGCTCTTTTGGAAGACTATTTAAAATCGCCTCTGCATTACTGCTTGTACAAATTATATCGCTTAGCGCTTTGATGTCGGAAGTACAGTTGATATAACTGATCACTAAATGATCCGGATGCTTTTCTTTAAATGCTTTAAACAACGCGGCGGGGGCGCTATCGGCCAGGGAACAACCTGCCTTTAAATCGGGCAGCACAACTTTTTTAGTTGGATTTAAGATTTTTGCAGTTTCTGCCATAAAATGTACTCCTGCAAAAACAATCATATCAGCGTCTGTTGATTGTGCTTTTTGTGCAAGCCCCAAACTGTCTCCTAAAAAATCTGCAACATCCTGAATATCTCCCTCAACATAATAATGTGCAAGAACGATTGCATTTTTTTCTTTTTTCAATCTTTCAATTTCTGCAAACAGATCCATCTGCACATCTAACTCTATATCTAAAAAGCCTTTTTCTTCGACTTGATTTTTTGCTTCAGCTATGTTCATAACTATTGTAATATATTCTTTAATACATTTTTTTATAAATAAACCTATTACTACTACCAATGTTAATAGCGGGATAACTTTTATTTATATTATTTGCAAATGTAAAATTTCTACTTTATCCACGGATATACACATTAGTTAAGGATGCATATTATACTAAAATTAAGGATTACAGCGGTTATCCTACTACTGGGGATTGCATGAGAGGTGAATAAAAAACTCCCGTTTTGAGACGGATTTTTGTGTTAGCAGAAATAGAATAAGTCGTGAGGGTTGAAGCAATTGAAGAATTGTTGAAAAAATAAACTGAAGTTTTGCCTGAACTACCAACGTCAGATTTAGAAAACGAGGCGTCTTTTCCACAGATTTGTCAGTTGTCAACAGTGACCCGTGGAAACTAATTATTTTGAAATATCGATTTAATTTCTTTAGCCAGCGTTATTAACATTAAAATATTATGCCACGTTTAAATAAAAGTTAGCATTGATAAGGGTTTTATCTACTTTTCCACATTTGAATAAAGAAGATATTCCCCTATTTTTGCCGTCCACTTTTAAAAGTTATAAAATAATATGTCGGTTATTCAAAAAATCAGGGATAAATATGCTGCCGTGGTGATAGCAGTTATAGCCCTTAGTTTAGTTGGTTTTATTTTGATGGACGCTTTGGTAGGGCGCCGAAACGGAGGAGGTCAACCAGGTGGAGATGTTGGTAAAGTAAACGGACAAAAGATAAACAAAAACGATTTTGAGAAAAAGATAACTCTTCAACAGGCCATGTATGGGGCGCAGGCACCACCACGGGAACAGCTAATTAGTAGTGCATGGGAACAAACCGTTGATGAGGCGGTGATGAACCAGGAATATGAAAAAGTAGGTTTACAGTTTACCGGCAAAGAGTTGAATGACGTGTTGTTTGGCCCAACTCCTCCACAATGGTTAAGTCAGCAGTTCGCAGATCCTAAAACCGGGATGTATGATGTAAACCAGGCAAAACAGTATTTTGCACAGTTAAAAAAGCAAAAAAATAATCCGAACCTCGAGATGTTTAATGAGGCATACATCACTCCCACCATTAACCAGACTTTGCGGGCAAAATATATGGCTTTACTTAGCGGAAGCGCTTATATACCAAAATGGATGGCGGAAAGAACCATTGCCGATCAAAATCTTATAGCGCGTTTTTCCTATGTAAATGTTCCTTATTCAAGTATTTCTGATAGTTCCGTTAAGGTAACGGATGATGATATCAGAGATTATATGAACCGCCATAAAGAGTCTTTTAAACAAGATGAAGCCAGCCGTAGCGTATCGTATGTCGCTTTTAACGCTTCACCTTCTGGGGCGGATAGCTTAAAAGTGTTAAGCCAGGTAAATAACTTAAAAGCAGAATTTGCCACAGCAACAGACCCTGAACAATTTCTTGCGAGAAACGGCTCTGATAATCCATACTTCAATGGCTATGTTCTTGGTTCTAAATTGCAGGTGCCAAATGCTGATACTATTAAGAAATTAGCGGTGGGGGAAGTTTTCGGACCTTACGTAGATGGTACTCATTATACACTAGCTAAAATGATTGACCTCAGGAGCATGCCAGACAGCGTTAAAGTAAGACATATCTTAATAAAGACAGGTGAAAAAGGTCAACCAACTTTGCCGGACAGTATTGCAAAATCAAAAATTGACAGTGTTGAATTTGCTGCAAAATCGGGAGCAGATTTTAATGCATTGGTACTAAAATATTCAGATGATGAAGGAAGCAAAAATACCAAGGGTGAATACACCTTCACGTCCGAACAATTTCCGAACCTGAGTAAAGAGTTTGCAGAAACTGCTTTTTACGGAGCTGCAGGAGATAAAAAAGTAGTTAAGGTAGAGAATCAGGCATATAGTGGTTACCATTATATAGAAGTACTGGAACAAAAGAAAGTGGAAACAGCTTACAAAATAGCATACCTGGCAAAACCGATCGAAGCTTCCCAGGAAACCATTAACAGTGCAAGCAATCAGGCTTCACAATTTGCAGCTAATAGCCGCAATCAAAAGCAATTTGAGGAAAATGCCGGAAAACAAAACCTGACAATTTTATCGGTACCTGATATCAAACAAAATGATTACCAGGTGCTTGCCCTGGGTGAAAGCCGTCCGTTTGTTAGATGGGTTTATGAAAACAAAACAGGAGACGTGAGCGAGCCGCAGGAAATAGGCGATAAATATATAGTGGCGATGATTACAGGTGTTTCTGACAAAGGTTTAATGAGTGTTGCAAAAGCACGCGCAACCGCTGAACCTTTAATTATAAATGAAAAGAAAGCTCAACAAATTATCGCTTCTAAGTTTAAGGGCGGAAGTACAATTGAGCAGGTTGCTCAAGGTGCAGGTGTTAGTGTCATGCGTGCTGACAGCGTGAGTTTCGCACAACCTTTTATTGCTAATATAGGTAACGAACCTAAAATTGCCGGTGCTGCTTTTAACAAAGCTCTTCAAAATAAAGTAAGCGAGCCGATTGCAGGAAATACCGGTGTTTTTGTAATTAAAGGTGAAAGCATTAGCGCTATGGCGAATACCAATATGGATATAGAAGGGTTGCGCAAACAAATGGAGATGCAACAGAAACAAATGTCAGGTTATCAAAGTATAGAAGCATTAAAAAAAGCCGCAGAGGTGAAAGATAACCGTTTCGATTTTTATTAATAGAATATGAATTTTAATAGTGGAAGCCCTGCCATACGGTGGGGCTTTTTTTTGGGTTATGTACTGAAAAATTGTTGGGTGATATTTTCATGCTCCAGGCTTATTATTTTGTTCGAGCTGAAGAGGACTTGAATGGTGGAGACAACTGACCAGCAATAAGATTGATGCTTATACTGAAAAGCGGGTTGAGCACTTATTGCTTAACCTATTTTTTTAAGCTCGATACTTAAAAAAAAATCTACTTCCTGAGATTAAGTACAAGTGCTACCGTGTGTACTCATCTGTTTTCTCGAAACAATAGAACACGGATGACACGGATAAAACGGAAATTAAAATTGTTTTACTGGTAATATCACTTCGATAAGCCTGTT
>JAOQAJ010000050.1 GCA_025963675.1 Segetibacter sp. | reverse complement strand
TTCCTTTTACTGATAAACAAGATGAGGCTACACTTGAAATTTACCATGCTGCTCATGGCCGATATGAAACAGCTGCACCGATCAAAACGTTTACTACCACAGAAATTAATGGAAAAAAATACCTCGTTGCCAGTTACACTTGTACTCCGTTAGTATTGTTTCCAATGAGCGAATTAAAACCAGGCATGCACGTCAAAGGAAGAACAGTTGCAGAAATGGGAAGTGGCAACACGCCGATTGATATGATCTCATTAAACAAAGGAAAGGAGTCATTCCTGGTTATGGCAAATACTGCAAGGGAAATCTCAAAAGTGGATTATAAAAACATCGCTGCATTCGAAGGCACACTTACTGAACCTGTAAAAGGTACAGCAGGTGTTAATTTTACTTTAATGCCCGATATGACCAAGGTGCTTCAGATGGATAAGCTTGACGATAGCCAACTTATCTTGTTACAGAAAAAGGCAAACGGTGATGTAGATTTGTGGACAGCCAATGACAATAACTTATAATTTTCATCCATACTCTATAATCAGGTTATACAATTTGTGTAGCCTGATTTTTTTTGCGTTAACTTTTTTTTCCTGTAGGCAGGAGCAACAAAAAGAGATTTCATTAATCTGGGATAAGGACCGTGCTGTTGCCATTTCCATTCCTGCAAGTTTGTTAGGTAATGATGCAAAAGAAAACAAAGACCTGCTGCATGTTCGGGTTGAAAAAAACGTTGATGCAATGCTAGGCAACTTAAACACAACTGGTAGCCAGGTAGTATTCAAACCGATCGTTCCACTTTCTAGAGGATTGGTGTATGAAATCGTTTTTAAAAATAAAGTCGTAGGGAATATTAAAGTTCCAGGTGCAAGTGCTGCCAATGCATCTGAGGTATTGGCAATATATCCATCCATTGATACCTTACCTGAAAACCTGTTGAAAATCTACATCCGGTTTTCAAAACCAATGCGCGAAGGCCAATCGCTTAAAAACATTGCGCTGCTTGACCATAACAATGATACTGTGCCTAATGTATTTCTGGACCTGCAACCCGAACTTTGGAATAAAGAAAGAACTGTTCTCACTGTTTGGCTTGATCCGGGTAGGATAAAACGGGAGTTGATACCCAACCAGCAATTAGGTAATCCACTAAAAAGAGGTGAAAATTATACCATTACGGTTTCAAACAACTGGAAAGATGAACAGGCTTTACCTTTGAGCAAAGCTTACAAAAAGCAATTTGTTGTGGCGTCGAGAGACAGCATGTCTCCTGATCCTGCTAACTGGAAAGTGAGCCCTCCAAAAGCCGGAACAACTCAACCTTTGGAATTAATTTTCAGTGAGCCCTTAGATAACTTTCTTTTAGCTGAAGCAATTCAAATTGTAACTAAAGACAAGGTCACTATTGCAGGACAAATTAAGGCGGATGATAATGAAAGAAAATTATTTTTCACACCTGCCAAAAAATGGCAAGCAGGCAATTATCAAGTAAGAGTTGAATCGATTCTTGAAGACGTTGCCGGCAATAATCTAAACCGGCTTTTTGATCGTGATATCAGGGTTAAGAATTTGAAAAAAGATCAGGCTTTTATAGAAAGACGTTTTGAGATAAGAAATTAGATTTCTCGCAATTTCAATTTTATTTAAAATCTTCCGGAAGCCACTTAAAATAACTTAAGTCCGTAATAACCAATTAAAGTAAATGAAACGCAACGGGTGATCACTCCAATGCAACACCAGGTGATTAATTTCTTTAAGGGAGCTTTAAACCCAATACCTACAGCAAGGCTTACTGGTGCACCAACCGTTATAGTTCCTAAAAATCCCAGGCCGATAATTCCATATTTATTCCATAGTCTGTAAACAAGACCTGTCTTAGGCTTTTCTTCTTTTACTATTTTCTTTTTAGAAAAAAACTGCCTGATACGGTCTCCGAGAAAAGCAGCTACAAAGACACCTAAAACCCCACCGGTAACACTGGCAAAAAATATCGCCCATGGAGATAATCCAAAAGCAAAGCCTGCTGGAATGGCTGCATAGATTTCGAAACTTGCTAAACCTGCAACGGTTAAAATCTTTAAAATCATAAATTAAATCTTAGAAAAACTAGCCGCGAAGCTAAGGGGAATTAATAGCGAACGATTGTTAAACTGCAAGTGGATTAGCGCTTTTGAACGAATGTCGCTAATTTTCTGACTTCGCAGATTTACTGACATTTTTGATAAAGCTTATGAAAATCAACATCCTTCCTGCACTGTTTTTACCTTTCATATTCGGTACCAGCTTTTCAACAACGGGAAATGGTAATCAGGATAAATCAGGTGGTTTGCCTGCCGGTGGCGATACTCCTGCAGATCCGCATTCTGCATTTACCCATCTTAAAAATTATCCTATTGATGGCGGCTTAGTTGATGGACCTGTTTATACCAGCGTTTACAATAACCTGATTGGTATAAAGCTGTATAATGATGATGAATACAAATCGTTTCAAAGTGAGTTGGCGGTTTATCAGGATGACTATGGTGACTACAGTACAAATGAACCAACGATGGATGGAACAGCATGCTTGATTTACCTGCTGGCTGCACAAGAAGCTACAGCTAAAACAAACAAACAAAGTAAGTAATAGCAGTTCATATTAACTGCCGTTGCCGTCTAGTTTATAGTAAGCCGATAGGGAATTACAGGTGCTATGAAAAATTGCCTGTACAAGTGTGCGACGCAACGATGATTCATCAGTGGGCTGAAGTCGACTACCACAGATGTATTAGTAAAAAAATAATGAGCATATGGCGCAAGCATATTTCTATAAATGTGCTGGATTAAAAATTGCAGCGATAAGACATGCAATCTCAATGCTTTAGTCAAAATAATTTTTTTAGCAACTATAACTTTTCTATTTTACTTCCTCCAATTTATCGCAAACATGAAAATGAAGCTAAGTAGTTGTACCTCTCTTTTATTGTTACTTGTTGTTTATGCATGTAAGAATGATAGCACATCGCAGCGGAAATTTATTGAAACAGGGTATGTCGATTCATCTGTAAAACCAGGCGATAATTTCTTTCGTTTTGTTAATGGACGTTGGCTTGATAAAACCGTTATTCCTCCAACAGAAACTGGTGCCGGCTCTTTTCTCGAGTTGTATAACCGCACCAAAGCAAACCTCAAATCTATTCTTGATTCGGTATCATCTACTGCTCAAACTAAAGGAAGTATCGAACAAAAAGTAGGTGATTTTTATGGATCAGGAATGGATTCTATTACTGTTGAAAAACGTGGTTATGATCCTGTAAAGCCTCTGTTACAGCAAATTAGTGGCTTAACTGACGCTAAAAGTATTCTTCAGTTTGAGGCGCAACGACATAAAGAGGGATTTCACTACATAGCTGCTATGGGCGTTGGTGCTGACGAAAAGAACAGTACTATGAATGTTGCGAGTTTTTATCAAACGGGAGTAGGCATGCCAGACCGGGATTACTATTTTAAAAGTGATGCTGCAACCAGTGCAATTCAAACCGCATATAAGACTTACATGCAGCGCATCTTTACACTTACCGGGCACGACTCAATAACTGCAGCCAAAGAAGTGCAAGCTGTGTATGATCTTGAAAAGCAATTGGCAGAAAGCCATCGCACAAGAGTTGAACTGAGAGATCCTCAACGCAACTACAACAAGTTAGCAGTTGCACAACTTACTAAACAAATGCCTGTCTTCGATTGGAATACTTTCTTATCTAACATCGATGCAAAAACAGATTCGGTAAATGTTGGACAACCTGCGTATTATACCAAGCTCAACACTTTGCTAAATACAGTTCCGATAAGCACATGGAAATCGTTTTATCATTTTCATGTTGCCGATGATGCCGCTCCTTATTTAAGCAATGCTTTTGTTAATGCAAATTTTGACTATTACAGCCGGGCAATATCAGGGCAACAACAAATTAAGCCACGTTGGGAACGTATTTATGCTGAAACAGATTCGAAACTTGGTGAGGCACTTGGAAAGCTTTATGTAGAAAGATATTTTACAGAAGATGCAAAAAATCGAATGCTTGAATTGGTATCAAACCTGCAAAAAGCGTTTGAAGCCCACATAGATCAACTGGACTGGATGAGTGCTGCAACCAAAGTAAAGGCTAAGGATAAGTTGAATGCCTTCGTGAAAAAAATTGGTTTTCCCGACAAGTGGAAAGATTATAGTAAGGTCACTATTGACAGAAGTAA
Organism: Segetibacter sp.; assembly: GCA_025963675.1. Lineage (GTDB taxonomy): Bacteria > Bacteroidota > Bacteroidia > Chitinophagales > Chitinophagaceae > Segetibacter. Next base: position 10,775 of record JAOQAJ010000050.1, on the reverse strand, counting down.
ATATTTTGAGAACGTCATTTCTGCAGCCAAAAACGAACACGAATACCAGTTAAGCAAATTGAATAAACCGGTTGATAAAACCGAATGGGGAATGACACCACCCACCATCAATGCATATTATAATCCTACGTTTAACGAGATTGTTTTTCCTGCCGGAATCTTACAGTTTCCGTTCTTCGATCCTGAAGCCGATGATGCAATTAACTATGGTGGAATTGGAATGGTGATCGGACACGAAATGACGCATGGTTTCGATGACCAGGGTGCGCAATATGATAAAGATGGAAACTTAAAGAACTGGTGGGAAAAGGAAGATAGCGTAAAATTCGTGGCTAAGTCAAAGTCGGTTATTGACCTTTATAATAGTTTCACAGTTCTGGATTCTCTGCACATAAATGGCAGTCTTACAACCGGGGAAAACATGGCTGATATTGGTGGAATTGCGATTGCTTATGACGCCTTTAAACTGACAAAACAGGGAAAGGATACAACGAGGATTGATGGTTTTACTCCTGATCAACGTTTCTTCATTTCATTTGCACAAACCTGGAGATCGAAAATTAAAGATGAGTCAATGCGGTTACGCGTCAATACCGATCCACATTCCCCGGCAGAATTTAGGGTCAATGGTCCTCTGCAAAACTTCACTCCGTTTTATACAACTTTCAATGTAAAGCCGGGCGATAAAATGTATTTGCCGGAAGACAAGCGGATCAAGATCTGGTGATGGTAATCTTACTTTATTTAAAATACAAAAAGCTATCTCTTTCGATAGCTTTTTGTATTACTAAGAAAATTTTGAGCCGGGCAGAAATACTCTGTTTTTTCTTCGTTGCGTCGCACACTTGTACAGTTGATTCAATATTCTGCCCCTACAAGTCAACAGAATCTTTACTTCATAGGACTGCTCGATTAGATTGATTTTAATTCAGGCTCCCGCCTTTTGGTGACCTTGAGGTGTTACTCTTAAATAAGGCGAGCTATCGTTGCTGGCATAATATTAAAAGGTAAACAGCTACAAACTATTGCGTCAGCAATAAGTTATCAAACAACAAATGCCATGATTGTAAATTATAAAGAAACAGGATGGGAAGTAATTACGCAACGTGCTCATGGTATCGTAGCTGCGCAACTGGCTATGCATTGGAAAGCAACAGATCGACCGAAAAGATGGATGGAAACATTGCTGGCAATTGCCGAACACGATGATGCAGAAGTTGAACTTGATGGAGAAAATTTACTTACTGAAGCTGGAGGACCATTGAACTTTTCAATGAAGGTTTTCGAACTTGAACATGCCCAAAAGCTAGCTATGCTTTCGGTTACCAAGAGTAGATACATTGCCTTGCTTGCTTCACTGCACATGGATTTTTTATATAGAAAAGAAGAAAATGACAGAAAGGAAGTGCATGAATTTTTGGAACAGCAAAGAGCGCTGCAGACTCAGTGGCAAGAGCAATTGGGAATAGGTAGGAAGGAAGCTGAACGGATTTATTATTTGCTGGAATGGTGCGATGCATTCTCTCTCTTGTTATGTCAGCAACTATTACAGCCCGAAAAAAGAGGCATTGAAATCAGCACTGGACCTGATGGTGAAGAATACCAGTTATTTGAAATAGAAGCTGGAGTATTAACGGTTGATCCATGGCCTTTTGAAGTTGATCGTTTTGACGTTTGCTGTGAGTCAAGAGAGATCAACCAGCTGAAGTTTGAAAGTTCGGCGGAATTCAGAAATGCTTTCATAAAAGCTGATGTAAAAGAAAATGTATGGCAAATAACCAAAAAGCCAGGTAAAGTTAAAAAGCCATCAAAAGTTCAGAAAAGAGGTTAAAGGGTTGAAGTCTTCAAATTAGGATAATTAGCATAATTTGAAAAAAGATGATAAAAAAAGACAGTTGAAGTGTGCGACGCAAGAAAAGATGAGTAGCGAGTTCCTGCTCGTTACCAAAAAATTCCTTTAAATATTTCATCTCCTTAGAATAAGCGAGTGGTGAAAGAGTGATCAATTTGGAATAGGGGGTATAAGAAAATAACCGTGCTTACATTATTGGTTTTAACTCCTCATCTTAAGCCGCAGCAGATAGTTGGTAGCGGTTATAAAAAGTGTTTTTTGATCTGTTGAAAACGCACAATTTGCTGCTGCGACCGGCAGCTTTATTTTACCAAGTAATTTTCCTGAACGATTAAATATAAAAACACCGCCAGGTCCGGTGGCAAAAACGGTTCCATTTCTATCAATCTTTAAACCATCAGGCAAACCCTTGCCTTCTGACGGAGCACTAGAGGCTTTATGAAAAATGCCCGCACTGGTTATTGAGTCATTTTCAATATTAAAGGAATACCAATAAGGCTTGCTTGAGTCGGAATTTGCAACAAGAAAACTTTTTTCTCCCGGAAAAAAAGCTATTCCATTTGGTCTCGTAATCGAGTCGCATAATAAGATTACTTCACCAGTCGGTTTTGCTTTATACACACCTTGAAATGGAATTTCTTTTAAACGATCATCCATTCTAAACTCTAAACCATAAGGCGGATCGGTAAAAAATAAATCACCACCGCTATTAAAAACAGCATCATTAGGGCTATTGAGTTTTTTGTTTTGATAATTATTGGCCAGTGCAGTAAAGACAGGTGTAGGATTTGCAAGGTCTGCATCCATTCGTGCAACTTGCCTGTTGCCGTGTTGGCATAAAACCAATTTCCCTTCATTATTTAACAGCAATCCATTAGATCCAAACTCTCCGCCGCGTTTTGTTTGCTGAGTGTAACCCGAAGGATCAAGGTAAGTTTCGGCCCCTTTTTCTTCAGTCCATTTAAATACCTTGTTGGCAAAAACATCTGAAAACAGCAGCATTTTTTGATCTTCTATCCACAACGGTCCTTCTGTCCATGTATATCCATCCGCAACAATTTCTATGGCAGCATCACGCGAGATGATAGAATCCAATGAAGGATCAAGACGTTCAATTGTACCGATATTTTTTGTTCGGTTACAAGCAAACAAAATGCATAGAAATGCCGGAAGCAAAAGTTTGTACATGGTAAGCTGTTATGATATGGTTAAGGATTAAGCTTTACAATAATCTTCCGTTTGAAAGATTATAGATTGCTCTTACATCACCTATTAATATTACAATTAAAAAGTAAAACAGAGAAATTAACGCTGTGACGCACATCCTAATTCGTTTACGGTTGGGCTCTTTTGTCTGCTAAATTTGAAATAATTGTTCAGCCAGCCTTAGCAACATAAAGTAACATTCTTGCGACGCTCCTTTCAGCTACATTTCTTCGTGCATCTTTTATCATCATTTGCTACCTCATAATATATATAGTTTCTCGTTGCTATCTACTTTTTTCTGTGCTCGCTAAAAATTCAACTGCAAGCACAGCTAAAACACCTAACGTGTACGCGATGATATCACTCCAGGCAAACGAATTCCCTAAAACTACATTAGCCACTTTCGAGTCTTGCAACCCTACAAATTTTACGAATTTTAAGTACTGCAAAACCTCAATTGTAAACGCAAACAGCAGCACGAACAAAGCAGTCATTTTTACAGAGATATTCCAAAAACTCTTAAGGAAACAATAGAGCAGAATAACAACAAGAAAGTCTCCAAAATAAGGTCGAATAAAGTTATCATCGACAAAGACAGCAATAAGAACTTCTATCACAAATAATAAGATTGCAAGAATAAAGTATCGAAGTTGAAATGTAAACATCTTGAAAAATCAATGAATTTATAAAAGAAAACGAAGTATAAATACAATAAAAGATTTGACATGTCGTTATGCTAGTGCAGTAAGTCAGCAGACAATTCTAAATTCTCGGTCTCCTGATTTTTGATTTGCACCAACCAATCTTGCTATGCAGGATTAAGCCACCGAAACGTCTTCATCCTAAGAGAGTGAACGTTTTAGTGGCTTTTTTATTTTAAGCAAATTCTTAAAATATCAACTGAAAGTTGCTTCCAACCCTTGCTTTAAACACAGTAATTGAAGAGCTGATTACCAACAGGTGCAAGTATAGCTACCCTGTTGTACTCCAATAAGCTTTAACTGTGCCAATATTGGACATGCAAACAATTTAAGTTCTCGAAAGGTGTTTATGTAAATAATCCAAAAATCTGTACTAATGAATAAACAACAATTAAACGGAGGCGAATTGTGCCATAAGCTTATCCTGGAAGAGTTTAGGTATTGGAACTATCGCCGGGTAAACATTTCAGAAGATAGCATAGAAGCAATTAAGAAGAATGTAGATGAATTACGATTTGAAATCACACGATCATTATCCGAGCGGTTAAATTAACCATCAGGCAAAATTGATTGACTTGAAAGGCAGTTAACTGCAAGAACAATACTAATATCCAACATCCGCATCTTTTATTTCGGTAAAAGATCTCTATTTAAAACCCAATATCCTATTTAAGATGCTAACAAGTAGCCCTTATTCCCTCGACCTTTTAGCAGAAGCTATTCCGGCAGCAAACTTCGATGATATCAAAAACATTTCAATTAGAATGCATGCCGAACAGGAACATTACAATAATCGTGACTTTCATCAAATGCTCATCATGGTATCAGATAGACTAATTCAATTGAGCAGACAAAGACGGTCAATATAGTTTACTGCAAATGACAAAGATGCTCATTTCTTTATCATTCCAACTTATCTAATAACAAGAAAGCCACTCTTAAGAGTGGCTTTCTTGTTATTACTTATCATGGAGATTTTATCCATTCATACTTGCAAGGAATTCGGTATTGTCTTTAGTTCCTCTCATTCTTCTCAACAATTCATTCATTGATTCTTCTGTATTCATGTCATTGATATATAGACGAAGTATATTCATACGTTGAAGGGTTTCCCTGTCAAGCAATAAATCATCACGTCTTGTAGATGAAGAGACCAGGTCAATTGCAGGGAAAACACGCCTGTTAGCAAGGCGACGATCCAATTGCAATTCCATATTACCTGTTCCTTTAAATTCTTCGAAAATTACCTCATCCATTTTAGACCCGGTTTCAATAAGTGCAGTTGCCAAAATGGTTAGTGAGCCACCATGTTCAATCTTTCTTGCAGCACCAAAAAACTGTTTAGGCTTTTGCATCGCATTAGCCTCAACACCTCCACTTAACACTTTACCGCTCGATGGGGCAACTGTATTGTGTGCTCTGGCGAGACGGGTTATACTATCAAGCAAAATAACTACATCGTGACCGCACTCAACCAGTCGCTTCGCTTTTTGCAATGCAATCGTTGAAACTTTCACGTGCTTTTCGGCCGGTTCGTCAAATGTCGAAGCAATTACTTCAGCCCTTACGCTACGTTCCATATCAGTAACTTCCTCAGGACGCTCATCTATCAACACCACCATCAGGTAACATTCGGGGTGATTGGCAGCGATAGCATTCGCAACTTCTTTAAGCAGCACCGTTTTACCAACTTTTGGTTGTGCAACGATCAATCCGCGCTGACCTTTACCTATTGGAGTAAACAGGTCCATGATGCGGGTGCTAAAGTTATTTGAAGTGGTAAAAAGATTCAATTTTTCAAAAGGGAAAAGCGGTGTCAGGTAATCGAAAGGCACCCTGTCTCTAACTTCTTCAGGCCCTTTGCCGTTAATGGTTTCAACCTTTAAAAGTGCAAAATATTTTTCACCCTCTTTCGGAGGACGAACAGATCCGAAAACCGTATCACCTGTCTTAAGACCAAATAATTTTATCTGGGATGGAGAAACATAAACGTCATCAGGAGAAGATAAATAGTTGTAATCAGATGAGCGAAGGAAGCCATATCCGTCAGGCATCATTTCCAATACACCTTCACCTTGAATAACTCCATCAAACTCAATATTAAATGCTTGTTCTCTTCGTTGATTTTGTTGTGGATACCGATGCGTAGGTTGTTGAGGTTGTAAAACAGGCGCGCCGTCAACCTGGTTTTCTGTCGGGTTTTCAGCATTCTGAATACTCTTATTTACATCTTCATTTGGCTCTTTTTCCGATGGTCTGTCATCAGTATTTGCTAAGTCAAATTCCTGCTGGCTGTTTTCGTCTTTATTGCTTTTGGTCTTACGTCCACGTTTTGGACCAGCGTTTTTAAAGTTTTCTTTCTTAGGTTCTTCGTCAGGTTGTTCGCGCTTAGCCTCTTGTATAGGCTGAGGTTGTTCTATAGGTTGTGTCAATGGTTCGGGCGGAGTCATTACTTCTGCTTGCTCGGTACCATTTGATGTATTTGCTTTTACGATTCTTTTGCGTCGGCCTCTCTCAGGTGCAGGGCTTTTTGCTGCGCTTTCTGAAACCGCTTGCTGATCTAATATTTTATAAATGAGGTCTTGCTTGTCTGTTTTTGGAGCATGGGGAATGCTTAGTTGGTCTGCTATATCCTTTAACTCAGGAACAAGCATGTCGTTCAGTTGCGCTATGTCGTACATAATAAATTTTGATAATTAAAACTCAAAACATCCAAGGTAAATAAGGAAAAAAAATTTGAATGAAATGAAATTGGGAAAACCGAAAAACTGATTAGCTAAGAGTAGTGAGGCTGGTCAGCTTTGAAATTTCAATGCAAGTTTACGCCACAAATTTGTAATACCGAAAATTTTAACTTGATTTTGCTTGTTTCGATTTTTATATAATTGGTTTTTTAAGGTGTTCCAGGCTTTTTGTCCGTGGTTCTACATCGTTGCGTCGCAGTACGTTCATCTGCAGTTTATAAATTTAACTTTAGTTTCATCTGTAAGAGGTCTGCAGCCGTCACATAGCAGATTGTCTAAAAACTGTAGTATAAACTTCATGCCAATTTTTCTAATCATTTACTCTTTGTTGTTAACTGCCAAATAGACTTAAAGCTTTATAACCCGCTTTGCAATGCTCCGCTTTTACTCGGTCAGTTTCTTTACTTAATTCGATTAATGAATCGGGTTTTGCATGCAATACAAACTGCTAAGTAAAAGACAATTATTATGTCACGACAATATGTTGATTAAAATATTTTGTCCTTGTAATATTCCACTTAACCCGCCATCCGCTATCGGCCTACAACGATTCGTTTGCCAGATTATTTTATTAACCTCAAATGATTTTTAAAATTCAAAGTTGTGTTAGTTGTCAAGTCAGACTTTCAAGTCCTCTATTTGTATTGCATTTACTTTACCCAAATAAACAGCACATGTATATTTAAATCTCAAAAAGACAACTCCTTATCTTTGCCGCTCTTATAAAATAAACGACATGTTTAATAAACGGGTGAAGGTTAAAGATGTGTTGACTTCAAATGAAACTGGCCGTGAAGTAACTGTTATGGGTTGGGTTCGTACATTTCGCAATAATCAGTTCATTGCCTTAAATGACGGAAGCACCAACAATAATTTACAAGTGGTGGTTGAGCTGGGTTTACTAGACGACACAACATTGAAAAGAATTACCACAGGTGCTTCTTTAAAAGTAACCGGGCAGGTTGTAGCATCCCTTGGAAAAGGACAAAAAGTAGAAGTAAAAGCTTCTGCATTAGAAATTTTAGGCGATAGTGATCCGGAAAAATTTCCACTTCAACCAAAAAAACACAGCCTCGAGTTTTTACGTGAAATTGCTCACCTGCGTTTTCGTACCAATACATTTGGTTCTGTTTTCCGCATTCGTCATTCACTTGCTTTTGCCATTCATAAATTTTTTAATGATAAAGGGTTTGTTTACTTGCACACTCCAATCATTACTTCATCAGATGCCGAAGGTGCAGGAGAAATGTTTAGGGTAACAACTTTGCCATTCGACGCACCTCCTAAAAATGAAGACGGCAGTATTAACTTTAAAGAAGACTTTTTTGGCAAGAGTACAAACCTTACGGTAAGCGGGCAGTTGGAAGGTGAACTGGGTGCTATGGCATTTAGCGAGATCTATACATTCGGCCCTACTTTCAGGGCTGAGAATTCTAACACAACACGTCATCTCGCCGAGTTCTGGATGGTTGAACCTGAAATGGCTTTCTGTGACATCGAAGACAACATGAACCTGGCGGAAGAGTTTATCAACTACCTTATACAATATGTAGTTGATAACAACCGCGACGACATAGAATTTTTAGACCAGCGCCTGGCCGAAGAAGAAAAGCAGAAGCCGCAAACCGAGCGAAGTGAGTTGGGTTTATTAGAAAAACTAAATTTCGTTCTCAAAAACAACTTTGAAAGAATTACTTATACCGAAGCTATAAACATACTTTTAGATAGTCCTGCCTATAAAAAGAATAAGTTTAAGTTTGACGTAAAGTGGGGTATAGATCTGCAAAGCGAACATGAACGTTACCTGGTAGAAAAGCACTTTAAAAAACCTGTAATAGTTACCGGTTATCCTAAAGATATCAAGTCTTTCTACATGCGTTTGAATGAGGATGGTAAGACGGTGGCGGCGATGGACATTTTAGCTCCTGGTATCGGGGAAATCGTTGGCGGATCTCAAAGAGAAGAAAGACTTGAGAACCTGGAACAACGAATGCAGGAAATGCAGATACCTATTGAAGAGATGAGCTATTATTTAGATACCCGTAGGTATGGAACGGTACCCCATGCAGGGTTCGGGTTAGGATTTGAGCGGATGGTTCAGTTTGTTACAGGAATGACAAACATCAGAGACGTAATACCTTTTGCAAGAACACCGAAGAATTGTGAGTTTTAGCCCCCTAAATCTCCCTAAACGCGACTTTCGGAAATGCGACGGGCAGTTATTGAGAATTTTTCGATTTTTAATTTTGGATTTTTAATTTTGCCCTTATATTTGCAGCCCGAAAGGGAATATTCCTGCAAAATAGTACAGGAAAAGGATGGTGCGGTAGCTCAGTCGGTAGAGCAAAGGACTGAAAATCCTTGTGTCGCCGGTTCGATCCCGGCTCACACCACAGAGAAGAAAAAAAAGAGGCTGTCTCAAAAGCTTGAGCCAGCCTCTTTTTTATTTACACCGGTTATGGAAACTAATAGGCCTGTAGTTGACGTTTCAACTTTATTAGCTAATATTATTTATTAAGGCAGTTTTTTTCAACCGTTTTTTCGTTGCGTGACTTTTTTGTCTTTTATCCCTCTTCTTTAAGCTGCTTTTTTCATCAGATTATGTGCAATCGCTATAAATCCAAACTCAACTATTACTTTTTGCCTACTTCTGAGCATAATCTGCTAAAGCCTTTGTTTTGTTTTAGGTTTCCAAAGACTGGCTCTACATCTTTTGCCGGTTGTTTTCGGTGTTTTACACCTTCCTGACGGGTTAGTCGCTCCGTGCCTTTTGTTTATGTTTGTTTAGGTTTTGCTTTACCTGCATTATTCTATTTTCTTTTGAATTATGCAAGCACATCTTAGGTGAACAGCCGTTGCAATTTCTTGCCTGGTACCTGGTAATTCCCTGTTCAAACCCGTTGTCATTTTTCTTTACATAACATCCGATATTTCCATGTGTTGTGCGGACAACGGCTTATCTGGAAGCTCGCTTTTTAGTTTCAGACTATTTCATAAAAATAATCCTACCTCCTTTCTCCTTTTCAACCACTTTTGATAAAGATGTGAAACACATCTTCGGCTATGAATCATTTGAATGATCAATAATACTTAAAATGCAAATAAAACTCAGGAGGAGTAATCTGATAAACTCTGCAGAGCAAGGAAAGTCTGGAATCAGTTAAGTCTATCTGACCGTTTTCAAGCTTGCTGTAATTACCTGCCGATATGCTTAATTTCTTAGCTACATATTCTGATTTATAATGAGCTTTTTGCCTAAATATACGGATTAGCTTTCCTACATTCTTTTTGTTATGCTCCACACCTATTCGTTGATTCATACATCAAAATTGATTTAAATGAAGTTATTAAAAAGTTCATTAAATGAAAATGCACTTTCACCAAATGAAACTCTTTCCGACTCCATATTACTTATATGCTAAAAAGGAGCGATAGCTTTATGTAAATATTTCGAGATAACAATTAACAAAGTAAGATAATGATCATTACAATATGTAGTAGACAGATATGAAGGACTGTTATATTCTACATTCGTACCGGACACGGTGTGACTCAGTTGGTTCTTTTATAGAAAGAACTAATTCTACTCCATATTCTGAAAAGGTCATTAAAACGCCTTTTCTATGAAAGGCACTGCTCTTATAATACCCATTAAATTTTTTATACTTTTTGTTAGTGTGGCTGTTGCTACTTCTTGTAAAGGCAGATTTCTTTTTAGCAAAGAGATACTGAAACGTTAACAACATGCTGTCTTATTCTGTAACTTATTTTATTAATGATGATTTTCTTCCCTACACAATTGGAGTAAAATCTGCAGCACAACTTACAAATACAAAGTTCAAAACTTTTATGAAAGTTCATTCGTCAAAGAAAGAAAAAATATTAATCAAAATTGAAAAGATTGAGGCTATATCCGAGGAGGAAATTGAAAGAAGATTTGGGTGTAATTGGATTTTGATTAATTCTTAAGTCGTCCGAACAACAATGGTTTGGATAATTATTAGAACGCCTTCCTCTTAATGTCATTGGTGAGTTCTTCCTTCAGAAATAGTGGTAAAATGTAAGTGTACTTACTTACACGTTTTTAGGCCTAATACACGATGTAGAATTGTCCCAAAAGACATCTGAATACATAGGTTGCTTATTTAACTTATGCAATAAATATAAGAACAGACCCCAGGTGAAGATCATCGCGGTTTTCGAAAATTACCATAAAAAAATGACCTAATGATTTATCAATTGTTTTGATAGGAAAAATATTGCTCCGAATGA
>JAOQAJ010000414.1 GCA_025963675.1 Segetibacter sp. | reverse complement strand
ATTTTTCCTGTTTCAGCATCTCTTAAATTCATCAACCCCGCTTGCGGCAATTGTTCATCGCGCTTATCATATACCTGCACCCCGATAACGTCGTGCCGTTTTGCAGCTACGCGTAAAGTATCGTGGTAGCCTGCATCAGCAAAATCACTCAACACAAAAACAATACTTTTATGACGGGTAGTTGCATTTAAGAACTGAAGGGCTTTCAGTACGTCTGTTTGACTGGAACGCGAACTAAAGGTCAACATTTCTCTAACCATGTAAAGTACATGGTCACGACCTTTTTTTGCAGGAATGAATTTTTCAACATGATCGCTAAAAAGTATAAGGCCAACTTTATCGTTATTACTAATGGCCGAGAAAGCAAGCACCGCACACATCTCAATCATCAGGTCTTTTTTACTTTGCCGGAATGTTCCGAATAAACTACTTGCACTTATATCTATTAATAAATAAACCGACAGTTCTCTTTCTTCCTCAAAAATTTTACTGAAAGTATGTCCCATTCTCGCCGACACATTCCAGTCAATGAACCGTGGATCATCGCCTGGTTCATATTCACGAACCTCTTTAAAAGACATACCCCTTCCCTTAAAAGCAGTATGATACTCACCTGTAAAAAGATGATTAGTCAGCTTCTTGCTTTTAATTTCAAGCTCCCGTACTTTTTTAAGAATGTCCGCTGTAGTCATAAGTAATGTTGACGGTTGATGGATGACGGTTGACAGATCACGATTGACGGCTGGTGATTGACGATTGACAGATTTTGGTTCATTTTAGGTCGGTTCTGGATTCATAAGATTTAATTAAACCATTTAGTATCCTTATCTCTTCATCAATGCTGGTTTCAAATGGGTTAAATTTCTCTTCCGAAATTATTTCTACCATAGCTGCAATGTTTAAAATCCGTGAACTGTCTTCTTCCCTACGGCACCGAAATAGCGTTCAAAATATCATCAACGATTTTTTCTGAAGTAACATTTTCTGCTTCGGCTTCATAAGTAAGACCTATACGGTGTCGCATTACGTCTTTGCAAATCGCCTTTACGTCATCGGGAATTACATAACCTCTTTTGTGCATAAATGCGTGCGCTTTTGATGCTAAAGCTAAATTGATACTTGCCCTTGGAGAGCCACCATAACTAATAAGAGGCTTTAACCTATCCAATCTAAATTGCTCAGGAAAACGGGTGGCAAAAACAATATCTAAAATATACTGCTCTACTTTTTCGTCCATGTACACCTGCCTTACCAGACTTCTTGCCTGTAAAATCTCATCGGTGCTTACGACTGGGTTTACGACTGGCAAATCTGCTCCCTGCACCTGTTGGCGAATGATCATTTGTTCCTCACTTCTTCCAGGGTAGCCTACCACTACTTTCAACATAAATCTGTCCACCTGCGCTTCAGGTAAAGAATAAGTTCCCTCCTGCTCGATCGGGTTTTGGGTTGCCAATACAAGAAAAGGTTCTTCTAACTTATGCGTTTCATCGCCGATTGTAACCTGCTTTTCCTGCATCGCTTCAAGTAATGCACTTTGAACTTTTGCGGGTGCGCGATTGATCTCATCAGCTAAAATGAAATTTGCGAAGATCGGTCCTTTCCTGATTACGAACTCGTGCCTTTGCTGGTTATAGATCATGGTTCCAATAACGTCGGCTGGCAATAAATCAGGAGTAAATTGTATCCTGCTAAATTTAGCCTGTATTGCCTGTGCAAGCGATTTTATAGTTAAAGTTTTTGCAAGGCCGGGAACACCTTCAAGCAAAACATGCCCGTTACTCAATAAACCGATCATTAACCGGTCAACCATGTATAGTTGGCCAACCACCACTTTTGCCAACTCCGTTCTCAATCTGTCTATAAATAATGCCGCATGTTGTATTCGTTCATTTAGTAACCTGATGTCTTCAGCCGTTTGCATTTCAATGTTTTAAGTGGTGAAATTATAACTAATGATTATAACTAAGGCCATGATTTCTCACGGCCTCATACTTACTATATTTAAAAACTCTCTTTAATATCGCTAAGATGATTTGCCTGCCTAACTTCTATCAACATCCTCTACCTTTTTTCAGTACTTGCCTTCAACAAGAAGCATTCCAAAACTTTTGCCCCCTTTATTACACTAATCGTTGTGATGAACTTTGTAGGCGCAACTCACAAACCCCACCTGCCACTTGCTACCTCATTAAAAATATTGAACCTCTCACTAATTCAATTTGATTTTTAACAAATGTATGCGACTTGTTGATGGTTCGAAAAACTTAACAGGCAGAATACAGTTAGCAACTAAGCAGGGATATTTTTAAGGTTATAACAGGATGGCAATTTAAGAAAGAGAATTTTATGTAGTCATCTTTTGTTTTTCAATTGGTCTTTTCTTGCGTCGCACTCTTTTACTGAAGAATAAAAAGCAGCAAGTAACTGTTCAATTAAAAAAGCTTACACGGGTATCAACATTGTTACCACTTTTATTGTTTAACAACTAACGCAACTATCAATTCCCCAAATTCTGGTTAGCCTGATATTTGTGCGGTAAGTCAATCATTACAAACTATTATAAAAGCAATTCGATGAAATATAAAATTCTGGGAAATACGGGACTTAAAGTATCTGAACTGTGCCTGGGCACAATGACATTTGGCGGAAAAGGCTATTGGACAGCAATAGGGCAACTGCCGCAGGAACCGGTTGATGAATTGGTAAAACGCTCTGTTGATGCGGGCATCAATTTCATAGATACTGCAAATGTTTATTCAGAAGGTCTATCTGAAGAAATGACCGGCAAAGCAATTAGAAACCTGGGGCTTAATCGCGATGATCTTGTAATTGCAACCAAAGTCAGGGGTAAGATGGGCGAAGGACCAAATAGTTCAGGCCTGACAAGGAAACACATCATGCAACAGGCAGAGGAAAGCCTGCGACGACTGCAGGTAGATTATATTGACCTTTATCAAATTCATGGTTATGATCCCCTGACTCCCTTAGAAGAAACGCTGTCGGCGCTGGATGATTTAGTAAAGAGCGGCAAAGTAAGATACATAGGCTGCAGTAATTTGGCTGCATGGCAATTAATGAAAGCACTTTCTTATTCTACTTATAATCATGTCGCAAAGTTTGTTTCACTTCAAGCATACTACACAATAGCCGGGCGCGACCTTGAACGCGAGTTAATTCCACTGCTTAACGATCAGAAAGTTGGATTGATGGTTTGGAGCCCGTTAGCAGGGGGATTACTTAGCGGAAAATATGGACGGAACATGCAGGGACCGGAAGATAGTCGCAGGCTTAATTTTGATTTTCCACCAGTCAATAAAGAAAAAGCATTTGACGTCATAGACGTGATGCAACCAATGGCAGACGAGAAAGGAATATCCGTTGCCCAACTTGCTTTGGCCTGGTTACTTCATCAGCCTGCTGTTACAACTGTTATTATAGGAGCAAAAAAAACAGCGCAACTTGAAGACAATCTCAAAGCCATTGATGTACAACTTACAAGTGAAGATCTTGACACGTTAAATGAAGTAAGTAAGCTACAACCTGAGTACCCGGGATGGATGCTTGAGCGACAAGGCCAGGACAGACAGGCATAACATAGATGACTACTACAATTCGTCAATAAAACAATTGGCGGATTAAAGTATTGTCTGATTAGAGCAGTAAAAAATCTTGAAGCATCAATAAAAAGAAAAATAATTTAAGAACTTCATCTTCCAATATTCAGGGCGAAAAACTATCTATCCAATATAGATACAATCGTTCTCCTTTTGTTATCTATTACTTTTGAAGAACCTTAAAAAGCTAATTTGTAACGAAAATCTTATAGGTTGCCTTCTTTTGCAGGCAACCTTTTTCATTCCTTTCATTTTCAATGACAAAACAGAAGCGTATTAAATATCGGTTTAAGCAAAAAAATACGAGTCCTTAAGGCCTACCCAACTACCTTGATATGAATTATTCGCTTTCACTTATAGCCGGGCTTTTTGAAGAGTAATTTGAAAATTTTAAAAAAAAATTATTGAAGAGATCACTCTGATTTTGTGGCAGTTAGCAATTGCATAATAAAAAAAACTATGTAAGCCGGGTTACTTTTTTTTATTATTTGTATTAACGTGCAACCTTTAATAAACTATAAAAAATGGTACAAAAAACATATTTTAAGACAAAAGACTATTGTAAAGTAAAGTTTGCCCTCAATCTTGAAAATGCAGAAACAGTAGAAATACTTGGATTAAACAGTGATTGGGAAAACTCTATCGTAATGAGTAAGAAAAAAGATGGCACTTTCAGTGCAGATGTTTCCTTGCCAAAGAATAGTCAACATGAGTTTAAATATCGGGTTAATGAGTCTGAATGGATCAACGAGCCAGAAGCAGACAGCCAACAGCACAATGAGTTCGGAGGTGTTAATAGCGTAATCGTTCTATAATAATCCCATTTACTAAAATCTAAGGTTTGGCGATGGCTCTGCCAAAGCTGAACTTTAGATTTATATATTTCTTGCTTCTCGTTTTCCCTCCGGATAGTTGTCTTGTTACCAAACATCCATCTATCATTCCGGGTAAAAGAAAATCCTATATTGATGCTTAATCTATAGGAGTTCTCATGCTTCAATTAAGCGTATCGATCATTTTCCTTACCAGATCGACAGGGCTTCTTTTCTTCTTTCCCGTTAAGACTCTTCGTCTGGTTTGAAGAAAGTTCGCCCATGCCTTTTCATTTCAATGTGTAACGTCTTCATATTTCCCTCTTCAATCAGACCAGACCTAATGCATTAGCTTATCTTTTTCATTGTCCCGCGCAAAGTGTTTTCATGATAGAAATAAAATTCTACTTAAAAAGTGCAATGCAGCAAATGCATTAATTTTAAAAAATGAAAAGCTTTCTCTTAGTCATAGTTTTGAGTCTGGCGCTTGTATCTTGCTTTAAAAGTGATAATAGAGATCTTGGAGTTTATAATATTTCGAATGGTTATATAAGGTACCAGGTCAATAATTTTCCTTATGAGATAAACGGAGGATACACTTCTTTCTCGAGTACAGGCGTAGGTGTCTATTGTAAAAA
Organism: Segetibacter sp.; assembly: GCA_025963675.1. Classification (GTDB taxonomy): domain Bacteria; phylum Bacteroidota; class Bacteroidia; order Chitinophagales; family Chitinophagaceae; genus Segetibacter. Next base: position 3,836 of record JAOQAJ010000414.1, on the reverse strand, counting down.
ACAATTAAAATCTGCAAGTGTACCATCGACGAGGTATACTATTATTGGGCAGTTATCGGCAAAAAAATCGATCAACATTGTTATCATAACAGATAGCTTAAAGTCGGGCGCTTATGTGACTACCACTGCTTCAAACGGTGTCACTTTTGCAAACGTTGACTCGATTCAATATTCCGGCAATAGAACCGAAGATATTTTGAACCTTAATATTACCAGGAATGCAACGGGTATTATTGAAGGAACTTTCTCCGGCAAGCTTTCAAATGCAAAAACAATAAACGGATCTACAACGTATATAGATGGAATTATTAGTAACGGTTTTTTTCAAAATGTGGCAGTTAATTATTAACGGTTGATATAAATTCCTTGTACATGAAACAGCTCCGACATCTTATATCTGCTCTTGTCTTATTAGTCGTTGTGATGTCTTGTAATTCTAACAGAGACCACCCTACCCCAATAACCGAAAATAATGTTAAGCCAGACGAGTTATATAAAAAATACAACCTCGACAAGATTTCTCTTCCACCAGGGTTTAGCATTTCGGTGTTTGCAGAGTTACCTAATGCACGAAGCATGTGTTGGGGAGCTAAAGGAACTTTATTTGTAGGAAACCGTGATGGAGAAAATGTGTATGCCGTAGTGGATGACAATAAAGATGGCAAAGCTGACGAGGTTTACAAAATCGGCTCAAATCTACATTCGCCCAATGGAGTTGCTTTTAGAAATGGAAGTTTATATGTTGCAGAAATAAACAGGATAATTCGTTATGATAATATAGAAGATAAGCTGGGTGCTCCTCCTGCACCAGTTGTTGTTACTGATAAGTACCCTGACAGAAGTCATCATGGATGGAAGTACATTGCTTTCGGACCAGACGATAAACTATATGTTCCCGTTGGCGCACCGTGCAATGTTTGCGAAGAAAAAGACAGCATTTTTGCAACGATCACGCGCATGAACCCTGACGGATCAAACCTTGAGATCTTTGCAAAAGGTATCAGGAACAGCGTAGGATTTGATTGGAATCCGGAAACGAAGGAACTGTGGTTTACCGACAATGGAAGGGATCAGATGGGAGACGATAAGCCATTTTGTGAGTTAAATTATGCTCCGGCTAAAGGAATGCATTTTGGTTTTCCATATTGCCATCAAGGAGATATATTGGATCCTGAATTTGGAGTAAATAAAAATTGTGCTGATTATGTCGCTCCTGCCCGAAAGCTAGGTCCTCATGTTGCCCCGTTAGGAATGCGTTTTTACAATGGCAGTAATTTTCCTTCAACTTATAAAAACCAAATCTTTATTGCCGAACATGGCAGTTGGAACCGAAGTATTCCGATTGGATACCAGGTTACTGTTGCTAAAATGCAGGGAAACAAAGTAGTTGACTACACTCCTTTTGCTACGGGATGGTTACAAAAAGATGGAACTGTTTTAGGAAGACCAGTAGATATTAAAATCGCAGAGGATGGAGCCATGTTGGTGAGCGATGATTATAAAGGAGCAATCTATCGGATTGCGTACAATAAGTAATTTGTGATAAAAAGGTCGATCGAAGAGTTGCCGTACAAGAGTGCGACGCAACAAAAGCTAAATGTGGTTCTTAAAGATTGGTACAAAAACCTTTCAATTTACAAACCTAATTTCTCGATTGCCTGCTGAGCTGCTATCTGGCTTGCATCTTTTTTATTATAACCTTTTCCTACTGCCAGTTGCTCGCCATCTAATACTGCGGCAATAGAAAATACACGACGATTGTTTTCAAGCTTTTCTTCTACAGTCTCAAACCCAAGCGTCTTTCCATTTTTACTGGCCCAACCAATCAATTTGTTCTTAAGATTAATGTCAATCAATTCGAGATCATCAACATACAAGTGCGGAATGATCATTTGCTTTGTTACCCATTTCTGAGTCTTCAGGTAACCTTTGTCAAGATAGAAAGCGCCAATAAGTGCTTCGAGGGTATTACCAAAGATCTGGCTTCCTTTTAGCGACCCATCGACCTTGTTATATAAAGCCAATTTCTTGAGACCTATTTTAATAGCAAGATCGTTCAGTTGCTGACGGTTCACCATCTTACTTCGCATCTCTGTAAGAAAGCCTTCACCTTTGTATGGATATTTTTTAAAGAGGTAGTCGGCGACAATTGCGCTTAAGATAGCGTCGCCAAGGTATTCGAGTCTTTCGTTGTTTTCGTCTGCATTTTCTTTAACAGAGCGATGGCTTAAGGCTGTTGTGTACAGGGAAAGATTGCCGGTTTTAATGCCCAGCACGTTCTGCAACTGCTTCTGTAAAGTCTGAATATTCTTTTTACGTCGTAAAAATCGCTCGATGAATTCCACAATGTTAAGCTACATATTTTTTTACTATCACAGCAGCATTATGGCCTCCGAATCCAAACGTATTACTTAATGCAGCGGTCACAGTTCTCTGTTGTGCTTTGTTGAAGGTAAAGTTTAACCGTGGATCTAATTCAGGATCATCAGTGAAGTGATTGATAGTTGGTGGGATAATTCCGTGAACGATACTTTGTATACAAGCTATAGCTTCTATAACACCGGCAGCACCAAGGCAATGACCGGTCATACTTTTAGTAGAACTGATATTTAACTTAAAAGCATGTTCTCCAAAAACGTGAGTAATTGCTTTAACCTCAGCACCATCTCCCAAAGGAGTTGATGTACCATGAGTATTGATATAATCAATATCCTCAGGCTTCATACCAGCATCGTCAAGTGCAGACAGCATCACGTTTTTTGCGCCGAGACCGTCAGGATGAGGGGCAGTAATATGGTGAGCATCGGCTGTTGCACCACCGCCGGCAATCTCACAATAAATATGTGCACCGCGAGCCAACGCATGATCAAGATCTTCAAGAATAAGTACGCCGGCACCTTCGCCCATTACAAATCCATCACGGTCTTTATCATAAGGACGGCTTGCAGTTTCGAATTCATCATTTCTTTCGCTGAGTGCTTTCATTGCATTAAATCCACCCACCCCAGCCTGGCTAACCACAGCTTCACTTCCACCGGTTACAATGATATCAGCCTTTCCCATGCGCAGATAATTAAATGCATCAATAATTGCATTGGTAGAAGAAGCGCAGGCACTAACGACAGCGAAGTTGGGACCACGAAAACCATGGCGCATAGAGATCTGCCCGGCAGCTATGTCCAGTATCATTTTAGGAATGAAGTAGGGATTGAAGCGTGGAGTTCCATCACCCTTTGCAAAATCTATAACCTCGTTTTGAAAAGTAATTAATCCACCTATGCCGCTTCCAAAAATGACCCCGACACGATCAGGATTAATTGCATCTTTATCGATCTTTGAGTCGAGTACAGCCTGGTCACTTGCAATTATAGCAATTTGGGCAAAACGATCAATTTTGCGGGCTTCTTTTCGATCAAGATAATCAGTAGCTTCAAAGTTCTTAAGTTCGCAGGCGAATTTTGTTTTAAATTTCGATGCATCAAAGAGGGTTATAAGGTTAGCACCGGAAACACCGTTTATCAAACCATTCCAGTAATCCTCGAGATTGTTTCCTAGCGGGGTTAATGCTCCAATGCCAGTTACAACAACTCTTTTCAATTGCATATTTTGCCTGTAAATTGTTAAGTGAATAAATCCGCCTTATAAACGCTAATAGCACTTACAAGGCGGATTAAAAAATTTAAGCTAATAAATGACGATCAGTTATTTCGCGTGCTCTTCCAGGTAGGCAACAGCCTGGCCAACTGTTGTAATGGTTTCAGCCTGCTCATCCGGAATAGAAATATTAAATTCCTTTTCAAATTCCATTATTAATTCCACGGTGTCCAAAGAGTCGG
>JAOQAJ010000364.1 GCA_025963675.1 Segetibacter sp. | reverse complement strand
GCTTAGCGGAAAACAACAGGTACTGCAAAACGTAAAAGCAGGCCAGGTACTAACACTGGAAGAAAAAAATGCAGGTTCCATTTATCAAAGGCCTGTACCAGGCAACACCGTTTTTGCTGAGGCAGCTTCACCCCTGCCTTTTAGTCACGCAAAAAACCCTCTGAATGATTTTAAAAGACAGCCCCTGATGGTCAACCCGCTTTCGTTTTCTGGCCCATGCATGGTCAAGGGCGACGTTAATAGCGATGGACTGGAAGATGTATTTGTAGGCGGTTCTACCCGACAGTCTGCCGCTTTGTATCTGCAGCAAAAAGGGGGAGGTTTTATTCTAAAGCAAACGGCGGATTTCGAAACAGAAAAAAACAGCGAAAACACCGATGCGGTTTTCTTTGATGCAAATAACGATAAGACTTTAGACCTATACGTCGCTCACGGGGGATATCACAATTTCACCGCTGACGATTCTGCATTGCAAGACGTGTTATATCTAAATGACGGCAAGGGTAACTTTACAAAAAGTAATAATGCCTTACCAACCATGCTCACCAGTTCAAGTTGTGTAAGAGCTTCTGATATTGATGGAGACGGCGCAGCTGATCTATTTGTTGGCGGGCGGGTAATTCCAGGACGGTATCCTGAAATTCCCAGAAGCTACATTCTTATTAATAATGGAAAGGGAAAGTTTACCGATCAAACTGTTTCTCTGGCGCCCGCGCTTGAACATATTGGCCTGGTTACCGACGCCGCATGGTACGACCTGAACGGGGACAAGAAACAAGAACTGGTTATTGTGGGCGAATGGATGCCGGTAACTGTATTTAGTAACAATAACGGCAAGCTGGCAGATAACACCAACACCTACTTTACAAAAAAATATAGCGGATGGTGGAATAAGCTCCTCGTTGGTGATTTTAATCATGATAATCATCCTGATTTAATTATAGGAAACCAGGGATTAAATACGCAATGTGTTGCCTCAGATAAAGAGCCGGCTGAAATGTATTTCAAGGACTTTGATGACAACGGGGGAGTCGACCCGATTTTGTGTTTTTATATCCAGCATAAGAGTTACCCTTATGTAACACGCGACGAATTATTTGACCAGATTAGTATGACCCGTGTTCGCTTTGCGGACTATAACAGTTATTCTGAAGCATCTTTAAAGGAAATTTTTACTGAACAAGAACTGGAAGGTTCAGGACATTTAACTTCCAATTATCTGCAAACTGCTTATTTCCAGGGAGGTGCTGGTGGTAAGTTTAAGGAAGCCAGGTTACCGGTTGAAGTACAATTTTCACCTGTATTTGCAATAACAGTAATGGACTATGATCGCGACGGCACAACAGATATAATTTTAGGTGGCAATATTAGTAAAAGCCGGCTACGATTTGGAAAGTACGACGCCAACTATGGTATGTTGTTAAAGGGTGACGGAAAAGGCAACTTCACGTACGTTAAACAGCAACAAGCGGGCTTTAAGCTTACGGGTGATGTCAGAAGTATTTTACAGATAAACAATACGCTTTTGTTTGGGGTAAATCAAATGCCGGTTAAAGCTTACAAAGTACGATGATGAAAAATGTATTACCTCTTATCTTCTTAATCAGCTTTTTATTTGGTTGTAATCAATCCGTAACGCACCAAAAGCAAACCCTGAAGTTTAGTTCAGCGCAGATAAGTGAGGTTATTAATAGGATGACAGATATCATGGTGCATGATGTAACCAATCCGCCACTTGCTGCCCGTTTTTTTTCTTATGCTACACTTGCCGGCTACGAGGTTATTTCGCAAAATGACAGCGGTTATAAGAGTATGGCCGGGGTTTTAAATAACTATCCAGAATTAGCCAGGCCCGACAGTATAAAGGGTTATTCAACTGAATTGAGTTCTTTATTGGCAATGATGGAAACAGCTAAAAAAATGCAACCTTCAGGTGCTTACGTTGATTCTTTTGAAGTCAGCTTTATTGACTCTTGTCGTAAGGAGGGTTTGTCTGAAGATGTCATTGCTAATTCTACCAAATATGCAAAAGCTATTAGTAAAGCTGTACTCGCTTACGCCAAGGCGGATAAATATAACAGGATTAGCAATTATCCAAGATACACACCTCAGCAAACGCCGGGTACCTGGTATCCTACCCCACCTGGATTCTTTGCACCTGTCGAGCCTTATTTCAACACTGTTCGTCCCTTCACACTAGACACCTGTATACAGTTCAAGCCTGATCCGCCAGTTGCTTTTTCAACTGATAAAAATTCACCCTTCTTCAAGATGTTGAATTATAATTTTACTGAGAGCAATCGTTTGTCGAAGGAACAGCGGGAGATCGCAGCTTTCTGGGATTGTAATCCGTTTGCTCTCCAGGACAATGGACATTTAATGTCGGGGCGAAAAAAAATGTCACCAGGAGCACACTGGCTTTTGATAACGGGTATTGCATGTAAAGATTCTAAGGCAGATTTCGCTAAATCGATGAAAATTCATACAATGGTTTCGGTTGCTCTAATGGACGGCTTCATTTGTTGCTGGGATGAGAAATTCAGAAGCAACCGAATTAGGCCGGAAACAGCTATTCGCCAATATATTGATCCATCTTATAAACCTTTGCTGCAAACACCACCCTTCCCTGAATATCTAAGCGGCCACTCTACTATTTCTGCAGCTTCGGCGGTTATTCTATCTCATTACTTTGGCAACGATTTCCGTTACAAAGACACATCCGAAGAAGCTTACGGCCTTCCAGGCCGCAAATTCAAATCGTTCCAGGAAGCAGCAATTGAAGCCGGGATATCTCGTTTCTATGGCGGCATCCACTTTATGGACGCCATCGATAATGGTCGGAAACAAGGGTTAGCTGTTGGTGAATGGGTACTTGGTAGGGTTGAGAATAAAGCACCTACAGTCGCTGGAAGATAAAAGCTCTGCTTTGTAGAAGTATAAGTTACCAGACCGTCGTAACTTCCATTTCACCTTGCAGTGCAAACTAATGGTAAGCATCAACAGCTCTGTCTAATGTTTTTACAATAAGTTTCAAACTAAACAGCAATTACAAAAATGACGAATACTGACGTTGGTCAAATTGTTAGAAATACTAGGATATTCTTCCATTTAATCGTAGTTGCTGCCATTGTTATATTTCTCAATTATGCCAATAAGACAAGCCACAGTTCCGCGGGTTCCAGGGTCCCTGAGAGAATTATTTATTCGAATTGGACGGAATATAACGGCGATGGAGACCGCAGTCATTATTCAACAATCAGCCAGATAAATAAAGGAAATATCAGCAGGCTGAAAGTAGCATGGGAGTATGCATCAGGAGGCGTAGATACTGTAGGCAACCGTTCACAGATACAATGTAACCCTATTATCATAAATGGAATTCTTTACGGTGTTAGTGCCAATACGCAGGCCTTTGCTTTAGATGCTGCCAATGGAAAAGAATTATGGAAAACAAATATTGCTGATAACGGAGGTACTACAAGCAGGGGCCTTACTTACTTTGCAGATAACAATTCTAAACGAGTTTTCTTCGGAGCAGGAAGATGGCTGTATGCATTAGATGCTGAAACAGGAAAAGCGATTTTTAGCTTTGGTGATAGCGGACGAATTGATCTCAAAAAAGGTTTAGAACGTCCGGGTGCTGACAATTATGTTGTTTCTAACACACCGAATACCATCTACAAAAATTTGATCATTACCGGCACAAGGGTATCGGAATCCGAGACCGCGCTTTTAGGTGATGTGCGTGCTTTTGATGCCCTTTCCGGAAGATTAGTTTGGACATTCAGAACTATCCCTGCAAAAGGAGATCCGGGATATAACACCTGGTCGCCCAACCCAAGGCAGCATATGGGAGGAGCAAACAGTTGGGCAGGTATGGCAATAGATCGCGAACGGGGTATCGTTTATATTCCCACCGGTTCTGCCGCATTCGATTTTTATGGAGGTAACCGGGTTGGGGACAATCTTTTTGCAAACTGTTTGATAGCCCTTGATGCCAGTACCGGTAAACGTTTATGGCATTACCAACTTGTACATCATGATATTTGGGATAGAGATCCACCTGCTCCTCCCAACCTCTTAACTGTAATAAGCAAGGGAAAAAAAGTTGATGCGGTCGCACAAATAACCAAACAAGGACACGTATTTGTCTTTAACCGTGTAACTGGTGAGCCACTTTTTAAAATAGAAGAAAAGGCGTTTAGTACAAAGGCCATAGCGGGAGAACGTCCGAGTCCAACACAACCGATTCCAGTATTACCAGCACCGTTCACGAGGCAAATTTTTACCGCAAAGGATTTCAACTCGTTTGTAGCCGACAAAGATTCATTAGCTGGTATATTAAAGCAAGCGCGTACCGGTGAAATTTATATGCCGGTTGGAAAAGAGATGACCATCATTTACCCTGGTACCGACGGCGGTGCTCAATGGGGTGGAGCTGCTTCTGATGCTGATGGTATTTTATATGTTCCTGCAAAAGAATTGCCCTGTTTTACTTCTTTGAAAGATGTGGAAAAAGTATCGGAAAATGCCTCTTTAACCGGCATAAAATTATATAACACACATTGCGCATCATGCCATGGTAAAGACCGGAGCGGCACTCATGATGGCTCATACCCTTCTTTACTAGGAATCGAAAAAAGGCTTTCAGCAGATGCAATTTTAAACGTTTTGGCAAAAGGAAAAGGAATGATGTCATCCTACTCTCATATTTCCATTCAACAGCGAAAAGCAATAACAGATTTTGTTCTTAACAGAAAAACAAAAATCGCTGTAGAAAAAAGTAAAATCGTTCAAAAAAAAGTTCCGTTTCAAATGACAGGCTATAACCGTTGGTACGACAAAAATGACTACCCGGTAAATACTCCACCTTGGGGAACTCTTACTGCAATCGACCTTAATACCGGCAAACACAACTGGCAGATTCCATTAGGAGAATACAAAGAATTAATAAATAAAGGGATACCGGTAACCGGCACTGATAATTATGGAGGACCGCTCGTCACAGCTAGCGGATTAATATTTATAGCAGCAACCAGAGATGAAAAATTTAGAGCGATAGATAAAAAAACCGGCAAGATAATTTGGGAAACACAATTACCTGCGGCGGGTTATGCTTCACCGAGCACTTACGCTATCGATGGCAAACAATATGTAGTTATTGCCTGTGGTGGCGGAAAATTAAAAACGAAGTCAGGTGATAAATACGTGGCTTTCAGCCTTTCTGACTGATAACGCTGATTAGTGCAATTTAAAAACTAAAGTGGAGATTATTATGAGCCGGGCAGTCGTACAAGTACCATCATTGTTGCGTCGCACTCTTGTACTTTTAGTTAGCTTGCTGCTCTTATCTTCTAAGAACAGTGTGCAATTAACTTGCAACTCTTATTCTTTACTTACAGCCTGTAGACACGAGTATTAAAATTAGCGAAGCTAATGCGCAACCTTTAGTACAAGGTTTAAAGATTGCGCAAAAGCCCGTTATTATTTCTTAACGTGGTTGTTGATCACTTTAGCTAATTCAAACATCGACACCTGGTCTTTACCATCAAAAACTACTTTTAAGTTTTGATCTGCATTAATCATCCTCTTGTTCTCGCCATCCTGAAGACCATTCTCTTTAATATAGTCCCACATTTTCTTGATGATTTGTGTTCTTGGCAAAGGTTCTTTACCAACTATTTTCGCAAGGTCAGCGCTAACAGTAAGAGGTTTCATTAAACCCTGGTTTCCGCCTCCGGCATCTTTTTTAGCAGGTGCTTTACCAGATTTTTTTGCAGCGGCTTTTTTAGGGGCTGCAGCTGCAGCTTTTTTAGGGGTTTCGTTTTTTGATGTTGCTTTTGCCATAATGGTTTTAATTTAAAAATAGTAAATTAAATTCATCAAATCTTTTTCTTTTAACAATTTTAGTTCTTGCATAAAGATTTAGATAAATTATTATTCGCTACTTGCAGTAAAAATGATACCACCGTTTAAGATTTCAATTTCGTTGCTGTTATTTATCGCCCGTTTACAACCATTCTAAGGCAATTCGGCGCGTCTTATCTATAGATTACTGCCAATGTTGTTATATCCTTCCGAGTCAATTATCTGTCTCAAATGATCTAAAGACTCCAAAAATGTTTCTTCAGTTTCAGGCATGTAAATCATTGTGATTTTTAAATCCAGGTAAAGTTTTCCTGGTCTTTTCATCGAAGATTTATTACTGCCTGCAACAAGACCAGCAACTGCAATTCTAGAATATGCAGCAACTTTATTGTTGGAATATTTTTCAAAATCACTTCTTATTTGATTAATCCGCCCTTCATATTTTTCAAAAACATTTTTTTCTGCTGCCAACTCCATCAGCTGAATAAACTTTGAATAAATGGCGGAAGTCGAAGTATAAGTAAACCTGGAAGGAGTATGTTTTAGCGAATAGGAGGCTGTTGAATTCTTTGAGATAACAACAGGCTTATATGAAAGGATGTGCCAACCAGGATCAGTTGTATAAGTATAATTAATCCTGGTTTTTCGATTCTCAACAACATCTATTCTACAAGCTTTAGTTTGAATTGTCTTAATTGTTCCTATCGGTGGTATTTCATCCTGGGCAAATACATCTAAATAAATTAAGTTCAATATAATAAATGAAATAATCTTTATCATTTTAATGTACGTACTGATTTCTTTTCATCTGCTATTTACCGGAAGTGGAAACAGGATATAAAACTCTTAGTGCATTAAACACTGCAGGATGCATAATGGTAGCATGGTCTTCAGTCGGAAGATAGTCCAAATAAACATGGACGAATTTACTTTTAGAAGCCTTTATTTTCTCTGCTAATAAATTCGCATCCACTTCCATTACACGAGGCACATCTCCTGGTGTAAGTCCCTCTTTACCTACGCCAATGTAAATATCTGTTTTCGAAGAAAATTTGTCAAATAGTATCGGCGATGTTACATTCAACAATGAGCTATTGTCCCAGCATAAACTCGGGCTGACAATGATGTATTTATTAAACAGGGCGGGCTTCTTCAATAAAATTTCACTTGCTAATAATCCTCCCAGAGATTGCCCAATAATCGTTTTTGAAGTATTTCCTTTATATTTCTTTTCTATAAATGGTTGTAATTCCTTCTCTATAAAAGCCATGAATTTATCTGAATGTCCCGATGTCAGATATCTTCTCTGATCCTTTTCGATAGTTGTGGGATAGGTAAAATCCCTCCTCCTGTCTACTGTAGCAATCCCCACAACGATTGATTTAGGAACACGGTTTATCCATTCGAAATTATTAAACTGAAAAAGTCCAACTACATGAATAAAGTCTTCATCTGCCGAACCGTCCAATAAGTAAGTAACAGGATATTTAATTGTATCGTTTTTATTATAGCCTTCAGGAAGATAAATATTTAAAACTCGTTTTTCGCCTAAGGCTTTTGATAGAATTTCGTCAATGACGCCAAGTACAAATGGCTTGCTGTTATCTGGTTGTATTGATATAGGTTTCTGGGCAAAAGTGGTGTTGGCAAAAAATGTCAGGATAAAACACGTTGCTACTATCTTCATTATGCCTACTATTTTTGCCGCATTATCAGGTCGCTTACTTTTAAATCATTATAGCATTTGGACTTGTGTTGTTCTTCTCTCCCACTTATCGCTAATGCTTTAATGGACGTTTTTTTATCATACCACCTTTAGTATCTCTAATACTACTCATTACAACAAACGCACTACTGTCAATTTTTTCAAGTTCTGTATTAAGTCGATTTACTTCCAACCTTGTTAGTACCGTATAAATGATCTCAATATCATTTTTTTCTCCTTTATTGCCAAAACCGCTTTTCCCATTATAAACTGTCACTCCACGCCCTAAAATGTCAATTATCATTTGCTTTATTCTTTGACTACTTGAAGATATGATGGTGACACCGGTATATTCTTCAATGCCTTCTATAATAAAGTCAAGGGTTTTTGAAGCAGATAAATAAGTAATCATTGAATACAGCGCAATCTCTACTGAAAGAAAATAAGCTGCTGCCGAAAAAATGATGACGTTAATAATCATGATAATGTCGCCAATTGTTGTTCCAAATTTTCTGCTTAGAAAAATCGCTAACACCTCAGTTCCGTCGATTACTGCACCACCTCTTACTGATAATCCGATTCCTGCTCCAAGAAAAAACCCGCCAAAAATTGCAACCAGTAAATTATCACTTGTCACGTCGGGAAACGTAACTGTGGCAACAACCAGGGCAAGGCCGGCAATAGCTAACATTGTTTTGATCGCAAAAGCCCTACCTATAATGTTATATCCCAGAATAATGAATGGAATATTTACACCAATAATTAGAATATAAAGTGGTATAGACGTCAGTGCCGAAATGAGTAGTGAAATACCGGTCGCACCGCCGTCGATAAAATGATTGGTAAGCAGAAAGCCTTTGAAACCAAATGCAGCCGAAAATATTCCAAAGGTTATTAGAGCAAAGTCTTTTACCTGTCCGGTTACATTTATTTTAAATTCCCGCAATCCTTTAGCCAGTTCATAATCGGAATAAACTTTGACACCCGAATTTTTGTTCTTGTGTTTAAGTGTCGTTTGAATAATTATTTGTTTCCAAAATGAGTTCATGTAGATGTCGTGGTTTATGGTATGGTACTTTGATATTCATGATACAAGCATGCAACAAAGTTAAGCTTCGTAGTGTACCTAAACCACAATTCTAACGGCGGGGAAGGGTTAGACGATTACAGCGTTCGTCCATTTGTTGTGACGTGAATGTCTTTTGCAGTCTTTTTGATTACTATTTGTCAACCTGTTTCAGCCAAATTTTTATTACTGTTTGCAAGTCGCCTTCTTTGTCTGACACTTCTTTCAAACTCGAAAACCTGACTGTTTTTCTGCTGTCTGTAAATTCCCCTTCTAAAAGACCGGTTGGATCGTCAATGCTTGCTCCTGTTGGAAAAACAAGTAGAACAGAGTCTTTTCGGTGAAGATTAAAAACAACGATATCCTTTTTATATTCTTTCGGGTCGAAGGTTTTCATTTGTCCATTATAATAGAAAGCCAGCGAGTTCCATTTTACGTGTTCACTAATTTCTTTGTCTGTTTGCAAAACTATTTTTCTTAATGCTGCTACCACATTCTCAAGGGGGTATTCAAGCTGGTGCAGATATTGGCTTACCAGCTCTTCGGCAGTCTGTTTTTTTTCCTTTGCCATTATTTACCTTTTGCTGAATTTTCTTTCACTCTAAATACTACAATTCGCTTAATTAACTCAAATGGCATTGGCATGTCTATTGGAAATTGAACAGAACCTTTTCCTTGTTTGTAATTTGAAAGTTCGCCTGCAAATTCCGCATGACCTGTTGGGGTTGCGTAAAAACCAACGTGTTTCGTATAACCGGCAAAATAGACTAGGGGCTTGCCATTTGTCTTGTATGCCGGCATTTCGTAGGCTATACTCTCAACTGCTTCCGGGGCGTTTTCTTTGATAACTGCGCGAACTTGTTGCAACAATTTTTGAATGTCTTCAGGAAATGTTTTTATGTATTCATCTACAGTTTTGAAGTTAGTTTTCATTATTTAAAATGCTTTTTTGAAGTCATCTTTTGGAAATTGAAAAGAATGCTGTTTCCTGTGTCCGTTTTGCTATTGAAATAAAAACTTTATAAAGATATTACGTGCAGCCCTTGGTTCAACATTACCGCAAGGCAAACAAATACCGTAGTTTTTCCCGTCATCACCATTGATTCACCAGATCCTTCAAATAACTAAGACGTCTGCTAACCTTCCTTTACTTTACCTTCCTGATAGCAAAGTCAATGAACAATTTTTTGTTATTCTAACGATTGAATTTAGATTTATTAGTTGAGATAATAACATCGTTGTATGCAGTCAGCAAAGCATCTGACACAAGTTCAAAAGGAAGGTTTTCAAGTTCGAAAGTGGTCCATCCCTGTAAGCCGAATTCATTAGGCACAGCATAAACCGTCTTAGGGTTAAAAGAACAGTAAATAGCTTGGTCGTTAATTGAAATCTTCATGTTTGCTGTATGATCGTTCTCCTTTATGGTGGCAAAGATTCTTTGGCCCACAACTTTAAAAGCAACTCTATCAAAATGAGGTTTTTCTTCTGTCCCTTCAAATGAAAGTGCTGTTTTTCTAAATGTGTCGATGCTTACCATTTTGTTTGCAATGTTTAATTATGCTATAGTGATTGCTAATATTCCGGTAACCCAGGAACTCTATATCGTTGGTACAAAGCCTTAAAAAAACGCTTTCTTAAAGATATGGACAAATAACAACAGCTTTCTGGCGCACAACGGCGCGATGCTACAAATCAAGTTTAAAAAGCTGGTTTTTAAACTGAATCGCTGATGTTTGTTCCATTGCATCTACTCCTTTTGGCTCTTGGAAGATTCGAACATCAATTTGCCAAATTCTTGCAAACATTTCGTTAACTACGAACCCCAATTGCAATAACTGTCTAATTTGATCTCAATTACGGGTAATCATGAACAATCCCTTCGTCACTTTCTCTCTCCTTTTTGCATTTATTATCTGCGTTGGCATTTGCGATGCACAACAAATTACAGGTGCATGGAAAGGGAAAATAAATAACCAAAGAGTTGAGTTGAAGATCATTCAAAAAGGTGATAGCCTAACCGGCACTTCGTATTATTATGGCTTGATTGGCAGTCATAAGCGATATACCATCAAAGGGTATTTTGACTTATATAGCAACAGCGTCGTATGGTGGGATGATGAATTGATTACCGGTAAAAGCGAAAATGACGGATCGAATAGGCTCCTTTCTGTTGCCGACTTTAATTGTCCCGGTGGTAGCCGTATGTTTCTTGATGGAAAATCATCAAGGAAAGAAGAACCTCGTAATCCAACTGGTAATGTCAGCCTTACCAAAATCAACAACCCCTCTTTTCACGATGAATGGGATCCGGTCATCGAAATGTGGACTGAAGGCGGTAACGATCCATATATTATCGACAGTGTGGCGCGTATCGCCACTGCGAAAAATCAAACTTCGTCCAAACCTGTTGTTGCTCCAACGGTAGCTGAGCGACCAGCAGTAAGTGCACCGACGTTGGTTAAGAAAACACCTGCTCCTGCAATACAAAAGAAAGTGGAACCGGCAAAGCCTGCGTATATTGATGAACTCTTTACAACCAGGAAGAAGACATTTGCCAAAGAGATACCTATTGAAGGCGATTC
>JAOQAJ010000325.1 GCA_025963675.1 Segetibacter sp. | reverse complement strand
CTTTAGCTGGGTTCATAATTATTGGTGCAATCTTTTAAACGAATTTGCAATGAACGGAGAAGTCAATCCTGCACGTCCGTTTGCGATGACCGGTATGTTTGTGTTATGTGCAACACTGCCTGTTTTTTGCTACTTGTTCGCAACGAACTTTAATTTCTCTCAATCTGCCGCCCGGCTGATTACTTTTTCCGGTATCGCGGCAATGACGATTTCGATGTTTTTATTTACGGGTTTTCATAATATCGTAATCAGTGTTGCAGGTGTTTTCGGTTTAATTGCACTTAAAGGAACTTATGTAGGATTATACAAAAACAAATCCTATCAACTTTTTGTAATGGGCCTTTTCAACCTGTTTTTAATAACTGTAAATAACATCCTCTATTACTCACCCGGATTATTGAAATACCTCCCGGTGGTTCAAAAAATCACCTTCCTATCCTTTCTAACATGGATTTGTTTAATTGACATTTTTATGCTTAAGAAGCTAAATGGTTTGGCGCAAGCTGAAGCAGCCTGAAAAAATTTCGTAGAAGTGAGTAACACAACCGGAGCCGCACAAAAAACGTTTGATAAAAAAGATAGCCATTCGTGCCCGGATTCCCAATGCACCACCTTTAACTGAAGGCCAAGTTTTACCTTCTATTCTTTATATTTGGCTTCTAACTTCACCTAACTACTACTGTTATGCGCACATTCCTGCTTGCCGCTTCCGTGTTTTTATCCTTTTGTTGTTCCGCTCAAAACTATTATTTGCTAATTGGCACTTACACTCAAAAAGGAAGCAAAGGCATTTATGTTTATCGCTTCAACACAACAACAGGAAAGGCAGAATGGGTAAGTAATACCGATAGTTCATTAAACCCATCGTTCTTAGCAATTGCCCCTGACAGAAAACATGTTTATGCTGTTAATGAAACTGGTGGAAAAAATCCGGGAATGGTGAGTTCTTATGATTTCGACAAAACAACAGGAAAACTATCTTTTATAAATCAACAACCAACTGGTGGAGACGCCCCGTGTCACTTAGCAATAACTAAAGACAACAAATGGATCACCGTCGCCAATTATACCGGCGGTAGCTTGTCGGCATTCGCGGTTAACAAAGATGGCTCCTTGAATCCTTACAGCCAGCTAATTCAACACGAGGGAAGCAGCGTAACGTCACGACAGGAAAAGCCGCATGTTCACCAAACTGTCTTTAGTGCCGCTCAAAACTATTTATTCGCACCTGATTTAGGAACCGACAAAATTGCGATTTATAAATTTAATTCGGCTTCTGCAAAACCACTTAGTCCCGCCGCTGTGCCTCATGTAAAAACCAATCCCGGTAACGGACCAAGGCATATCACCTTTCATCCTAATGGTAAATTTGCTTATGTAATCGAAGAATTAAGCGGAACAGTTAACGCATACAAGTATAACAACGGAACGCTTACAACGTTGCAAACGGTTGCTACCCATCCTTCCGACTTTAAAGGCAAGCCCGGAAGCGCAGAAGTTGAGTTATCTCCTGATGGCAAGTTTTTGTATGCCTCTAATCGTGGTCAAGAAAATAATCTTGCCATTTTTTCTGTTAACGCTTCAACGGGAAAACTGCAGTTAAAAGGTTATCAATCCACAATGGGTAAGGCACCGAGACATTTTATCATAGACCCTTCCGGCAACTATTTACTTGCAGCAAACCAGGACAGCGACAACATAGTAATTTTTAAAAGAAACAAACAAACCGGATTGCTTCAGGAAACAGGTGAACAAATAAACGTTTCAATGCCCGTATGCCTTCAGTTACTTAAATAAGGGATGTAATCAGATTGATAAAAAATGGAGACAAAAGAAGAAATTGTAAAATTGGTAGGTGATTATGTAAGACGGTTTCCTGATGATGAAGCAGAGACACAATCCATTTCTGTTTTTTTAAATAATCACACTGGAGCTCACCTCATTAATAGAAAAAATTTTACGGGACATCTAACTACCAGCGCTTTTATTATAAATGAAGATGCGACCGCGCTTCTATTGCTAAAACATAAATCTTTAAATCGCTGGCTTCAGCCGGGTGGGCACGTCGATGACACTGATACATCACTGGTGGCTTCCGCGCTTCGTGAAGCCTATGAAGAAACCGGCTTTGCTGCCAACGATCTTCAACTTCTTTCAAATTCAATTTTCGATATCGATAGCCACCATATTCCTGAAAATACCAAAAAACAGGAGCCGGCTCACGTTCATCACGACATTCGGTTTCTGTTTCGATGTTCCAATTCACAGTCAATAGATATTTCTTTAGAGGAGTCTACCGATAGTAAATGGATCGCATTTTCCGCGTTAGAAACAGATAAGGATTTCGGTAAAGTAATTAAGAAAATACAGGCAGAAGTGCAGTCAATAAATAGCTAAGCAGCTTTTGAACTATCGAGAATTTCAGGTATTCTTTTTGATTACGAGCATTTTTTTCAGTTGAGGCAGTCGTTGCGACGCTCCATTTTAACAGTACATCTTTGTTGAACTTTTAATGCACGTTACGCTTAATTTGTAATTTCGAGTTTTGTAATTAGTCCTATCGAAATCCCATCTCAATACTATGGCTGAACAAAAAGAAAAACTTCGCATCGACAAATACCTTTGGTCTATACGAATATTTAAAACACGTAGCCTGGCAAGCGAAGCGTGTGACAAAGGAAGGGTAAAATTCAAAGGAGATTCTGTAAAAGCTTCCAAAACTGTTACTGTTGGAGATGAATATGAAATAAAGACAGAAGCAAGAAAATGGATAATAAAAGTTACTGGTCTCCTCGCTAATCGCGCGCAATATGCTGAAGCTGTCAAGTACTATATTGACTTAACACCATCAGAAGAGCTTGAGACAATAAAGACTCAAGCGACTTCATTTCATACCGGGAAAAGACTTAGTAAAATTGGAAGACCTACAAAGAAAGAGCGAAGAGATCTGGATGATTTTGTAGAAGACGTATAAATGGAAAATGTAAAAATGGCCACTAAAAGGTCAACCAGGGTATTCAGAATGAAAGCGGTTGTTGAAGCTCTCTTCTCCACAACATTCAACTTATTACCGTTCTGATATTGTAGTAATTTTGCCTCATGAAAATTGACATCCTTAGTGTTGTTCCTGCATTGCTCGAGAGCCCTTTCTCACACTCTATTTTAAAACGGGCAAAAGAAAAAGGTTTATTTGAAGTCAACGTAATTAACCTACGTGACTATAGTACAAGCAAGCAAAAACAAGTTGATGATTACCAGTTTGGCGGCGGTGCAGGTATGGTGATGATGTGCCAGCCTTTAGCAGACGCAATAGATCAGCTGCAGGAAAATGGTAAATACGATGAGATCATATACATGACACCTGATGGCGAACGTTTTAATCAGAGAACGGCTAACAGGTTATCAATGAAAGAAAATTTGTTAATTATCTGCGGCCACTATAAAGGAATTGATGAACGAATAAGACAGCATTATGTAACCATGGAAATCTCGATAGGAGACTATGTCTTAAGCGGCGGTGAGCTTGCTGCAGCAGTGGTTGTTGACGCGATCGGAAGGCTTATACCCGGAGTCTTAAGCAACGAGACATCTGCCCTATTCGATTCTTTTCAGGATAATCTTTTAGCTCCTCCTGTCTATACCCGGCCCGCCGATTATAAGGGTTGGAAAGTTCCCGAAGTCCTATTGGCAGGGGACCCCAAAAAAGTAGATGAATGGCGAACAAATCAATCTCTTGAGAGGACTAAACAACGAAGACCTGATCTGTTAGATGAATACTAAGTTGATACTAAGTTTGTCCTATTCGGTTATAGTAAAACCTTTATGACTTAAGCAGTTATTCTTACTGCAACTACATTTGTTCTGTATTTATCCGGTACCGTTTAAAAACAAGTTTTTAAAGCCCTGTTTTATCCAATTTTTCTGAAAAACCAAAGAAAATCCAAAAATCCTTGTTTTAAAGGTTGATTTTTCAAAAACCTTAAAAAAACCAAATTAAGGCAAATGAAAAAAAGAAATTGACCCCGCTAACGCGGGGTTTTCTATTTAATACATCTCACGTTAAAGTCCACTTTATACAGTTTACATTATCACGTCAATAATTAATTTTTCCGTGCGCATCTTTGCGTGGGGGCAACTAACAAAACACGGAAAAAGTTGATGTAAAAACTTAAAGATGAACGAAATGCGACGCAACGATGTTGCTGGGAAAACAAATGTCAGTACCAAAAAAATATGTTGGTTTTATTTTGATGGTGTTATGCAACACCAGGAACTTAATACGCACTTTTTTTTGCTGTCTTTTTGGGGCATGTGTAAGGCCGTTATGGGCAGCCGGTTCCATAACTTATATTGATATTCGTAATGTAATACAAGTGGCCGTTCTAACCTACCACCATCCAATATCTATTCAAAGATCAAGACGTTTAATTAATGTCCTAATGAAGAGCCTCCTTTTTAGGAAGCTTTTCTTATTTATAGCGGCGGCTATTCCAACTTTATACATTTTGCCTCGTAACTTTTCTTATCCACCTGACGCTTCAATAAATTTATTAATAACCTGTTCCACTGTCTGAGAAGACGCGCGGTGGCGAAGTAATTAATAATATGAACAACCAACTTTTCTTCGTTTACTGCATTAATTCTTTTCAAAAGTCCCCGTGTGAAGCAAGAAGTAGTTTTCTTTAATTGATTTTAAATCAACTTTGGGCTATGGAAAGTAAAGAGCGGTTCTCTGTAAAAGGCAATGTAGTAGATATACAAAACAGACGCATCTTTTCTGCAGTCGTGGAAGTTGCGGATGGAATTATAATAAAGATCGCCGAAGTTGGAGATATTGATACAACTGGTGGCTTTATACTTCCCGGATTTATTGACAGTCACGTTCATATAGAAAGCAGCATGCTCATACCTTCTGAATTTGCAAGACTGGCTGTCGTGCACGGAACTGTTGCCACAATAAGCGACCCGCATGAAATAGCCAACGTGTGCGGAATGGAAGGTGTTGAGTACATGATAGAAAATGGGAAACAGGTTCCTTTTAAATTCAATTTTGGCGCGCCTAGTTGCGTGCCTGCAACTACTTTCGAAACAGCAGGTGCAGCATTGGATAGTGCCGCGGTAGAAAAACTGTTGCAACGCGAAGAAATAAAATACCTAAGTGAAATGATGAACTTTCCTGGGGTATTATTTGAGGATGATGAAGTGATGAAAAAAATTGCTTCATCACATAAATTGAATAAACCCGTTGATGGCCATGCACCTGGATTAATGGGAGACGATGCTAAAAAATATATAAACGCTGGCATCAGCACCGATCATGAATGTTTTACTGCGGAAGAAGCACTTGACAAACTGAACCATGGAATGAAAATTCTGATCAGGGAAGGCAGTGCGGCGAAAAACTTTGAAGCACTTGCAGATCTGCTAAATGAACATTCTAACGATATGATGTTTTGCAGCGACGATAAA
>JAOQAJ010000289.1 GCA_025963675.1 Segetibacter sp. | reverse complement strand
ACTACGATGCTGTCCGACCCCTGTTGGCTTAAGTAATAATTACTTCGCGAAGCCTTATATCCTTTTGTATTCGGAATGCTCTTTCCGCTTCATACCCTTAAGTTGCTCCAGCAGGTTCTCCCAAGTTCTCTTTTAAAGCCTGCTTACATGGTCGTGCTGTCTTAATAACGGTGGGCATGCAGCCAGTATTTCCAGGTCTCCGCTGCACTTGTCCTCATCTACGCATTATCAGATAGGTTTTGCCACACAACTTTTGCTTTTCCGATACCTCATCAACAGCTCACTTTCGTTCACCTCCCTGTAGCATAACTGACCTTTCTTCAAGGCCTTTTCCTCAACCGTTCACTACCGCCATTTTACAAGAGAAGCTGCGTGAGGTTTTGGTAGCTCTGCCTGTCTCAGCGCTACCGATCGGCCAAGCAGATTTGCACTCCTGCCTCCATCATCTTTAAAAGAACATGCAATTAGTTCATAACTGCTTCATGGCACGAATTGCGACGCAACGATGTAACATGAAAGTACAAATGCCAGGTCCACAAAAACAACATTCTCATCACTTCTGTCTAACCAGATTTTTTCTTGAGTGCAAGGCCATGTAAGATAAGATGGCACTTACCAGCATGAGGACAGCAGCTAATAAAAAAGGAGCGCCAGCAAATCGGACAGGTGTATTGGCTTTTGTAAAATAGGCAAACAAATGTGTCATAATTAACGGACCAACGATAGATGTAGCGCTCATTAAACTTGTTAGGGCTCCCTGCAATTCACCTTGTTCATTAGAAGGCACCTCGCCCGAAATGATACTTTGTAATGCAGGGGCTGCAATTCCGCCGAGACAATAAGGAACGAGGAAAGCAAACATCATCCAGGTTTGAGATGCAAAGGCAAATAACAGCAATCCGAGGGCATACAATGTAAGGCCGATGTAAACGCTTCGCTCGTTACCAAGCCTGGGATTGATGAAACGAATAAGGCCACCTTGCACTATAGCAACAAGAATTCCTACCACGCCTAATGAGTACCCGATCATGGCTTCTGACCACTGGAACTTTTCGATGTTGATAAAAGTCCATGTGCTTTGTACGGCGTGTGCAGCAATATATACCAGAACCAGTGCTCCTATCAGTCCCCCCATTGAAGGGTACTTTTTAAGCTGCATTAGTGAGCCAAGTGGATTGGCACGTTTCCATTCGAACGGTCTGCGGTTTTCTTTACTCAGGGATTCCGGCAAAACGAAATAACCATATAAAGCATTTATTAGGGCAAGACAGGCTGCGACGATAAAAGGTAACCTTGCTCCATACTCGCCTAACACACCACCTAACACAGGCCCAATTATAAATCCAAGTCCGAAAGCCGCGCCAATCATACCGAAGTTCTGCGCCCTGTTTTCATCGGTGCTGATATCGGCGATGTATGCGGCGGCCGTTGTGAAACTGGCGCCTGTTACTCCGGCAATCACTCGTCCGACAAACAACCAACCAATGGTTGGAGCGATTGAAAGAAAAATATAATCAACGCCAAAACCGGCAAGTGAAAATAACAAAATAGGCCTGCGGCCATATTTATCGCTCAGGTTTCCAAGAACAGGTGCGAATAAAAACTGCATGAAGGCATAAGCAAATGTGAGCCATCCACCCCATTGGCTGGCCTCGCTAATATTACCGTGAATTAACTGTTCTATTAGTTTAGGAAAGACCGGAATGATAATACCAAAACCTATAACGTCAATTAGAAGAGTAACGAAAATGAAACCCATTGCCGCCTTAGCAGATGAAGCCATAAAACTTGCAGTTAAAAATTGTGGAAGCGAAAGTAACGAAAGAATAGAGGTTCGAGTTGAGAGTTACGAGTTTTGAGTTAAGGCACCAAAACTGTGAACTTTAAACCAATCACCGTTAAACGGGCCTACCGGTTAATCTTTTTTACGTAAACCTCCTGGACAACGACAATTAAGATCGCCACTATTGGGGTTGCCAGGATAAGGCCCCATACACCTGCGAAGTAGCCCATAAATAATTGTGCAATGATAATTAGTGCGGCCGGCATGTTTATCAACTTTCGCTGGATGGAAGGCGTGATGACATTACCATCTAATATTTGTATGATGAGGTAAACTACAACAACAAGTATTGCTTTATTAATGCCTAATGTTAGTGCAATTAATATAGCAGGAAACATAGAAATGAGGGGGCCGAAATTGGGAATGAAATTTAAAATTCCTGCGATGAGTGCAAGGGCGGTAGCCATTGGAATGCCCATGAGACTTAGCGCTATTCCTTTAAGTATGGCAACTATTACCATAGAAAATACTTGTCCTTTTAACCACTTGGTTAATGTAAAACCTATTTTATCTATAGTCTCTTTCGTGCCTTTTTTTGCACCTTTTGGAATTAACTGCAATAAACCCTCAATATAAGTTTTTGGAGCACCGGTAAAAAAAAGTCCCAGGAACAAAACGATATAAGTGTCTGTAAATACACCAAAAGTGCTGTTGAAAAATTTACTTACAAAAGCGTATCCTTTGTTATAAACATCTTCTGAAGAAGTCTTTTCCAGTAGCTTTTTTCCTAAGGCTGTAGTAGATAACTGACTTTTAGCATTAGCAATTGTTGCAGGTAGAGTTTTGGCAAGTTCAGTCACCTGCGCCTGTATTCTTGCCCCCATAAACCAAAACAGTAAGCCGATAATTACGAAAGTGGAAATGATTGAAATAAGCAATGAAACCTTATGTGTAAGACGCAGTTTTTTTTCTATCAAATTAGCGAAACCATGAAAAAATAAGGCGATTAAAGCACCGGCCAGAATAAGAAGGAAAACATTAAAGGTTGCTATAAAGAACCAGATCAGGATAACGAACAAGGCGGTTATTCCACAAACGATCCAGACTTTTTGTTGAAAACTAAGCCCACTGTCACTTCCGTTTGTTTGTTTATCCATGCTACTATTGTAAATCGTTTATGTACCCTCGTTCCTGCTCTTCCGTACCGCCCTTATTTTTTCAAAAGTAAGTATTTGGACAAAGGTTTTTAACATTAAATTCATAAAGAAGCCCTTTATTCGATTCGGAGTTTACCAGCAAATAATATCCGCTTGGATCGTTACCAGTTTTGATCGCCCGACACCCAATGGCAGCTATTATCATTGCAACTAAGACTTTAATATAATATGCTGTACTGCGCCTGTTCCGGGGCACATCTCCTGGGCGTATTCATAGGCAGTTTGTCCAGGCAGAAGAGCCGGTCCCGGATTAGCGCCGATGCCGAAATCAATATTGACTGCAGGATCTCCGGGGCTGCCGGTGCACAATTGAGCACGCAATGAATGAATGCCAATAAAAAGAGTAATTATAAAGACCGCATTCATGAATGAATCAGACTTTAAAGCAACCGGAAAGAACATTAATGAATAAAGACAACTTTAAAGTTAGTGAGCGGGGCAATTATTAAAGATTATTGAAAGGCAAATTCCAAGGCCTTTTTTTCCAATTTAAAAACGATGCCCGTGAGTGGACTAACAAAGACGAGACTTAGCCTCAACTTCTAAATCGTCATTTTTATCAAGTTTCTACTTCTTCTTTATAACATAAATAACCGAACTACACTTTGTTGTATCTGAAAATGCTTTTAGGTTTGAAACAAAGCCATTCCAAAAAGCACGAAAAAAATAATTTTTTCCATGCTTATTTTTTTCGCTCAGCATACTTACGTAAAAACTATCAAACCACATTGGCTTAATTGTTTCGAGCATAAAACCTGTTTTTTCCATAAGCACTTCCATACTTTTTGGAGAAAAGTGATACAAGTGCCGCGGAACATCATAAGCTGCCCATTGATCTTTATAAACAGTTGCATCGTAGCTGGTATAATTTGGAACCGCCACAACAAGTCGCCCCTCCGGCTTCAATATTTGATGGAACTTTTCAAGATAACCATGCAGATCATGCACATGCTCCAGCACATGCCACATCGTAATCGCATCGAATGTTTCACCTACAAGACTTTCCAATTCTCCTAATTCCGCCAGGCGTAAATTGTACTTTCCTAATGCCTTCTCCCTTGCAATATTATCCGGCTCAAGACCAGTAACGTTCCATCCGGCGTGTTGCATCGTGTTTGCAAAAGCGCCTGTCCCCGCCCCTATGTCCAACAAAACGCCTTGTCTAAGTCCTGTAACTTTTCTTATTAAATTTCTCTTTCCTTTTAATGTAAATTTTCTAACAATATGGTAAATGCTATTAATAAACCCCTTCCTGGAGTCGCTGTGCGAAACATAATCAGATGACTGATAGTATGAACCTATATAAGCAGCGGCAGGAACATTTTGCGTAAACCGAAGGGTACAGGCACTGCATTTCCATACATCGAACTGCTCATGCGAAACAGTATAATCAGTGCAGGTAAGTACTTTACTGATCGCTGCACTTCCGCAACATAAGCAATGATCGTAGTTAATAATGAAAGCCATATTGGCGCAAAGAAAGTGAAAAGGCGGTTAAAAAAACACGGGCTTTGGCATCTCTTTTTTCTATCATTCATTCTTTCTTTACCTTGAACACCGAAATGAGCATGAACTTTTCACAGACCAGAGATAAAATCAGGCGGGCTTCTTTTTACATTCCTTTTACGGTTTATTTTGTTGTCTTCTCTATAGCAGCCCTTATATCATTTCGAATGCTTGGAAATAATGAAATCAATGCCGATTCCTCCTATGCCGACATTTTCGGGTTGTTGCTAAAAGTTGCTTTAGCGTTTTGTGCAGCTATAATTTCTGTCGCTTTTTTATCTGTCCTTGCTTCCTATCTCTATTTCATTTATCAGAAAAGAAAAAACGGTGTCCATTTTCAGGTTTCTACTGATTTTAAGGAAAGCGAACTGGACCAGAAACAAACGGTCAAACTTGTTATTAAACCGGTGTTTAAGCCGCTCTTCGGTTTTATTAAATTGCGGTTGTTATACGATAAAAAACACTTCTCAGAAAAATTCTCGTTGCTTGAAAATAGTACAAGAAAGTTTTTCAGCACTACGATTGAAGGCACCTATCACTGGCCTTTAGCTGAAATAAAAGAATATCATGTCGAAAAAGGTTTGATCTATTTTGAAGACTTTTTTCAGTTTTTCTCAATTGCAGTTACGCTTCCTGCCAGCAGTAAGTTTTTTACGCAACCCACTTCTAAAACCTTGCACGATGTTAAAGTGTTGCCGCGTAAAACAGAAGAAACGAACACTCGCATAGAACAGTTGAGGAAAGTAGAAGGTGAATACCTGAATTATAAAAATTTCGAGAACAATGATGACGTAAGAAGAATCGTGTGGAAGATCTATGCTAAAAATAAAGAACTGGTTGTAAGGATGCCTGAAATAATGGATCCCTACGCTTCGCATGTTTACTTATATGTTTCGTATTTCAGTCAATTCAATATTGAAGGAAGTGGAGCTGCTGAGGTGCCATTTTTAAATTATTTCAAAGTAGTAACGTGGTCTGTTTACCAGAACCTGGTTAAGCGGGGCTTTGAGGTGAGATACATTCCTGACCAGGATGTTGCGAAGAATAATATGGCCGACGAGCAGCAATGGGTTAAATACAACATCAGCACGAGTCACTGGCACCAGGCCAAAGATCTTAAGTCTTACGTGAAGACCAGTGATGCTTCAGTTGTTATAATATCATCTCTAAGCAATGCTGACGAGGTGAAGGATTTAATTGAAGTTCATGGAAAGGACATTACGTTCATTTTCATAAAGCTCACAGAAAGCTTCAAAAATCAAAACATGATTGACTGGGTTCAATGGCTTTTTGTGCAAAGCGCGAAAGACGATATTGACGTGTATAAAAGAGGCTGGTCTTTGTCCCCATTAAGGCAAAGGATCAAAGACAATGAAAAAAGGCTTGAAGCAATTGTTGCAAAGTACCAGGAAGAAGCGGTGGTGATTTAGGGATTTAAGTCAGTTAGTCATAAAGTCAATAGGTCAATTAGGGTTAGGAATTTTTTTGGGATGAACGGAAGAGGTATTATCGACATCGTTGTGTCACTCACTTGTACTGACAGAATATGAAGCGGCAGTTGTAGCCGCTAAGGCACGAAGACACAAAAGGAAAATACAGTTAGATGCGCCCAACTTTATGGTGAGGCACATTTAAAACGGATCTATGGCAAGTGCAAAAAGGCTCAATAGAATTGTTGCCGATGAACGGACTGCGACGCAACGATGATAAATCGGGCTACTAAAAGCCCGGAACAAAACCTGACACGTCGCAACGGAACGTATCGGAAATTATAAAACAAACGATAAAAAAGCTTGCAGCTTGAAGCTAAAAGCTTGAAGCTGCCGTTACAAAATGCAAATCGGAAGAATACATAGCTGGAAAAAAGTTACAGCTCAATTGATTTTATTGGCGCTGCCAACAGTGGCGCTGGCGTTATACCTATTATTAAATATCAACCGTTTTTATTCGTTCCTCGAAAATAACTGGATCGAACAGGGACTATATTTTACCGCCGGGCTTGTGGTAGCGATTGTTTTTTACGGTTATCGTTTCCGCTTCATCACAACCGCTTTATTGTTGTTCGGAGCTTATTTTATTGCGTATAAATTACTTGGGAAACTGAGCGTTGGCGAATTTGACGCGTTTTTTGTTTCTGTCAAATTCCTGATTTTTTCACTGCTGTTTTCTGCCGGCTGGCTCGCTGGTTATGGCTTTTCGAGGTCAAGATATTTCACCATTTTCTGGTCAGTCTTTCTGCTGGGCATGCAAATAATTGTAGTTAGCAAAACTTCGGAAATAACAGCGGCTGCTTTAATATCTGCCTTTGCTCCCGTACTCATTTATGCATTTTATATCATTTATACTTCTGAGCTCATTCGAAATATGAACGAGGATGAACCAGGCTTTGGCTGGTTCATTACCAAACGTCTCGCAGGATTTGTAAGTCTCTCTGTCATTTTATTGTTCTCGATGCTGCTCATTTTTCAAAAACAATTCAACAGCATCGAACAGGATTGGGGTGGTAGCCAGGGCGGAAATAAGAAGAATGGCGGCAAAGAAAGCATGACCAAACAGAACAAAGATGGCAGCCTCAGCAATAAGGACCAGATGAAAATGACCGGTTCTCTTAGCAAAGACAAAAGGCTCGTTTTTGTTGCAAAACTCGATAACTATTTTCCTGACGGCAGAACACCAAATCCTTTGTATTTCACATCAACTTATTATACTAAGTTCGATACTGCTACACAAACTTTTGAAGAGGATAAAAGCTTTCCAAAAAATGATTTGTTTAGTCCTGACCCTTCAAAAATTCCTTTGTACTTCACAAAGGTCGATACTGCTGCCATTACCAATACAATGGCGACTCTAAACCGGAAAGTGGTATCTGCTGATATTTATAAAGTAATTCTTTCGCCTAACGAATATATCGCTCCTTCGACCGCGTTTTTCTGCCAGCCGTTACCGGTTGAGAATGAATATAAAAACCAGTTCAAAAGTGCTTACCGTGCCAAGATGTGGGTGAGTGATTTGAACAGCGCTTATTTTATATACAATCCGGCTGGGAACAAACAACTTGAGACATTTCAAAACCAGCGTTTCGAAATGTTGCGGAAGGCAACTTCTTACGGCGGTATGGACAAAAAGTTCATGGATTACTTTACCTACATGCCTCGCAATGAAGAATATAACCGGATAACTGAACTGGCAAAGCAAATAACCAAAGATGCAAAAACGCCGGTTGATAAAATGATTGCAATCAGGGATCATTTTACCAGTAAAGATCAATTCGGACAACCACTGTTTAGATATAGTGACAACCCCGGCATCCCTGGCTTGCCAAGTGCCAGCAAACTAAATTATTTCTTATTCGAAAACAGGAAAGGTTATTGCGCCTATTTTGCGGGCGCTACCCTATTCATGCTACGCTCCCTGGGCATTCCAAGCCGGATTGCAGCAGGTTTTTTAACTGTAGACAGAAGTAGCAAAAACCCTGGATGGTATTGGTTCTATGCCGACCAGGCGCATGCATGGGTGCAGTTATATTTCCCAGGTTATGGCTGGATTGATTTTGACACCACAGTTCCCGATCAAAACACTCAACAGTCGCCTCAACCAGACGGAACCCCGCCAATGAATACACAGCAGGCTCTGATGGTTGCAGATGGAGAAGCACTCAGTGTTGATACTGTGACAAAAAGGGTGACGATGAAAGTAAAGAAAATGTTGTTTCATGATGAAAACGTTCCTACACCTGAAGCAAAAGATTTGCTGATGGATGTATCTATAGCTTCAGTTACACGAGACACCGGAACAGGCAAACTGAGTGATATAAAAGCAGGCAGTAATATTGTCGCGGTTTCTTATGCTGAAGCGCTGAAAAATATCATGGCTAATGAAACTGATAATCTGGCTTCACTAATTGTAAAACTACCTAAACCTGCGCCTGTCGATGAGATAAAGATCATGGAAACAGAACAGCAGAAAAAAGATCGTGAGATACGGCAGGAAGCGGTATCAAAACCGTTTGACTGGGCAAAAGCTTTATTGATTGGTTTAGGCATTATTGGTTTCTTCATCCTGCTGTTGTTTTCTTCGCCCTGGCTTATCTGGCAATATTTGAATAGCAAGGCAAAAAGCAATGCAGCAAACGCCAGGACAAAAGCCTACAACATTTACATCGCCAGCATATACTATTTAAACCAATTGGGAATAACAAGAGAGAACCAGAGCCCACAACAATTTGCTGAAGCAGCAGACAGACGGTTTGGTTCAAACTTTAATTCGTTTACCAATGTTTACCAGAAAATAAAATACAGCACTACACCTCTTACAGCTAAAGAAGAATTGCTGGTGCAAAATTTTTATGAGCCGTTTAAAGAGCAGGTAAAAACTAATATTCCTTTTAAGCAGCGATTTAGCAGTTTCTTAAATATTTACAATACACTGCATTATTTTACAAAATCAAAAATCAGTTAAGCGATGGAGCAAATGACAGAACAAGGCATACAAATAGACGAAGCACTTGAGAATATACAGAAACTGGTCGAAAACATTGAAACGGTAATTCGGGGTAAGCGTACGCAAATTCAATTTATATTAACTGCCTTACTTGCTAAAGGCCATATTCTAATGGAAGACAATCCGGGAACCGGTAAAACGGTTATGGCCAAAACATTGGCTCAAAGCATTTCCGGCAGAAGCAATGAAGGTGGGGTTATTTTTAAGCGGATCCAGTTTACGCCAGACTTGCTGCCGATGGACTTAATTGGCTCTCACATTTTTGATGATGTAAAAAAGGAATTTATTTTTAAGAAAGGACCTTTGTTTTGTAATGTTTTGTTGGCTGATGAAATTAACCGGGCCTCTCCAAAAGTACAATCGGCTTTGCTTGAGTGTATGGCCGAGCACCAGATCACAATGGGTGAAACAACGTACCCGTTAGAAAAAATGTTCTTTACGATAGCCACTCAAAATCCGGTTGAGATGGAAGGAACCTATCCCCTTCCCGCCGCACAGCTCGATCGGTTTTTTATTAAGATCATTTTCGGTTATGTTGATGAAGAAACAGAACTTGAAATCTATAACAATTACCTTGGTATCGCCAACAACCTCGAACACATTCAGCAGGTATTGAGCATGGAAGAAATTTTGTTCTTACAAGATGAAGCAGAAAGGGTGTTTATACATGAAGAAATCGTAAAAGCTGTAAGAAACATCATTTGGGATACCCGTCGTCATTCTGATATTGTGTTAGGCGCTTCTACAAGGAGTGGTATTACCTTCTTAAAATGTTTGAAAGCTTTTGCCTTGGTTAACGGACGCACTTTTGTGACGGAAGACGACCTGCAAAAGATAACCCCTGCGGTGCTCGACCACCGTTTGATTTACCGCAACAAAGAGGCGAAAGCAAAGGCTCTTGCAGCAATTTTGAATAAAGAGATGGACAGGCTCAGCCGGTTGAAACTGAGCTAGCTGTTTATCACCCTTCGGTAGTAGCAATCGAACAAATATTGCTGTAGGCCGTACATTCTATGTTCCATCGCACCGGAACTGCTGATGAATCCCAGCCATCCCACGTACTGCCTGCATAAATAAAACAGCCCCTGTCTTTTGAACAGGAGCTGTTTTGGGGGTACAGGTAATAATAGTTTTATTCCCACACTCCTCCGGTCGAACGGAAGAGGTTGATAAGTGTTTGAAACATTTCTTTTTTAATATCCGCCTGCTCCATTTCGGCCTGTAGCACACTGCCCTGCGCTACAATCACTTCCAGATAATTGGCATATCCCGCCAGATATAAATCGTCGGCGTGGCTAACCCCTTCGGTTAGCTCCTGCACCTCCGACACTTTAAGCAGGTAAGCCTGTTTAAAGTTGTCTAGCAACTGTAGTTGGGTAGCTACCTCCTGAAAGCCCTGCACGATATTTTTCTGGTAATTGTAAAATGCCTGCAGCTGGGCGGCATTTGCCATATGGTAGCCGCTGCGGATCGCAGTGCGATTGACGAGCGGTCCGGCAAGTGAAGCAGCCGCGCCGGCAGCCAGCGAACCGGCATTGAAAAGAAGCGGCAGCTTAAAAGCGTTGAGTCCGACGTAAGCATTGATATTGACGGACGGCAAAAATTCTTTTCGCGCAGCGGCGATGTCTGCTTTGGCTGCCTGTAGTGCCAGCTCAGCTTCCTGTATGTCGGGCCTGCGCAGCAATACCTGCGAGGGTATACCGCCGTGTATATTTTCGGGCATTGGTTTACTCATCAGTGCTGTATCTCTGGCGATAGGCGTCGGAAATCGTCCCAGCAGGTTGTTGAGGTCGTTCTCTGCTCTTATAATCGATTGTTTGATTTGATATTCGGCACCCTGGGTGTGCAACACCTGCGCGTTGAATTGCTTTACAGCCAGCGCCGTGGCACGGCCGCCGGCCATTTGTGCCTCCACCACTTCAAGACCTCTCTGTTGCAGGCCTATATTTCGCTGAAGCGTCCTCAACTGGTTGTCGAGGGCAACCAGGTCGTAGTACCTTGCTGCCACTTCGGCTACAATCTGCGTAGTCAGCCACTGCCTGCCTTTTTCACTGGCGAGGTAGCGGGCGTAGGCCGCTTTTTTCCTGTCTTTGAGCTTGCCCCATATATCCGCCTCCCACGTACTTCTGAAGCCGGCAAAATAGTCCTGGGTGGGCGCCGTCGGTATCTTCCGTTTCTTATCGATGTTGGGCGAAAGATTGGTGTCGAAGTTACCAACGCCATTCAGGGTGTACTTGCCATACCTATCGGCACCGCCGGATACGCCGGCGCTGACGAAAGGAAGTCGGGCAGCATGGGCAATGTGTGCATTGGCACGCGCCAGCTCTATGCGCTGTACGGCAGCTTTTACGTCAAAGTTGTTGTGCAGCGCCGTATCAATCAGCCGCTGAAGGGTCTCGTCGGCAAAAAAGTCACGCCACCGGATAGGGTTAGAGCCGGTAGTATCGGCGACACCTGTAAACGTCTGCGGAACAGTCACGGCAGCAGGAAGTGCTGCCTGTTTCATCGGTTGGCAGCCTGCAACTGCCATCCCCCCTGTTATGATAAACAATTTAAAATTTCTCATTATAAACATCAACATCATCCGCGACACTTTCCAAACAGTCATTCATCATAGCCTTACCGTTCAAAAACGCACTGTATCCTTTTCGCTCCCGTCTCTACCACTACAACCCATGCTGCCATGAGCGCCGCGGATGATTTACTTTAATTTTTATTTAAATGAATGATGGTTTAGACAGCTTCATACACGCGCTGGTCTTTTTCGTGGGCGACGGGCTCGTGCCGGCGATTTTTGTTTTTCTTTTTTTCAACCATGCCGGCAAAAATGGCGTAGAGCCCCGGAATAATGATGACCCCGAAAAGGGTTCCGAACAGCATACCGCCGGCGGCCGCCGTACCGATGGAACGATTTCCGAGCGCGCCTGCACCCGACGCAATACACAAGGGTATGAGGCCGGCGATGAAGGCAAAAGAAGTCATCAATATCGGGCGAAGCCTCGACACGGCGCCCTGCTTTGCCGCCAGCAACACGGGCACCCCTTCGCGTCGACGCAACTCAGCAAACTCTACAATCAGAATCGCATTTTTACCCAGCAGCCCGATGAGCATCACCAATGCTACCTGCGCGTAAATATTGTTTTCGAGTCCCGCCAGCTTCAGCGTAAGAAATGCGCCGAATACACCTGTTGGCAAAGACAATATGACGGGCATGGGCAATAGGAAACTTTCGTACTGTGCTGCCAGCAACAGGTAGACAAACACCAGACAAATAATAAAGATAAACAGCGCCTGATTGCCCGACAGTATCTGCTCCCTCGTCATGCCCGACCACTCGATGCTATATCCTTTCGGCAGCTTTTCTTTTGCAGTCGCCTCAACCGCTGCAATGGCATCGCTGCTGCTATGGCCCTCTGAGGCGTCTCCGTTAATCATGGCCGACGTATACATGTTGTAGCGGCTAATCTGCTCGGGGCCATATACTCTTTCCAGCCTGATAAACGTCGAGTAGGGCACCATCTGTCCCTGGTCGTTCTTTACGTGCAACTGTAATATATCTTCCGGCGTGGCCCTGTATTGGGGATAAGCCTGCAGCATTACTTTATACATCTGTCCAAAGCGGATGAAATTGGTGGCATAGTAGCTACCCACCAGCGTTTGCAAAGTGCGCATCGAGTTTTCTATGCTTACCCCTTTTTGCGCAGCCATCTCCTGGTCTACATGAATTACGTACTGCGGAAAGTTGGGGTCGAAGCTGGTGAAAGCACCCCCAATCATTTTATTTTTTCGCAGCGCCTCTAAAAAGTTTTTAGTAACCTCTGCCGTTTTGTTCAAATCGCCGCCCCTGTTTTTATCGAGCAGGCGCATCTCAAAACCACTGGCGTTACCAAATCCGGGCACTGTGGGCGGCGCAAAAAATTCGATAGAAGCATCAGAAATGTGCTTCGTTTTTTCGCCTAGCTCCTTCAGCAGTTCCGATACGGTCTCCTCACGCTTGTCCCAGGCGGCAAGGTTAATCATGGCCATTCCGTAAGAAGCGCCGGAGATATCACTCATCAGGCTGTAGCCGGCCAGCGTGCTCACGTTTTCAACCGATTTAAATTTCCTGGTCACCCCTTCGATGTCGTCTAATACTTTTTCGGTGCGCTCTACGGTCGAGCCTGCCGGCGTGGTCACATTTACATAAATCATCCCCTGGTCTTCAGTAGGTATGAAGCCGCCGGGAAGGATGGCATTGGCGCCCCACGTCGCCAGACAAAAGAACAACAGTAACGCAATCGTCACCGGTTTCCTTGCCGCTATCCGGCTGACCAGACCACCGAATTTCCTTTCTGTCTTGTCATAGTTTTTATTGAAAACGGCAAAAAATCGGTCCAGCAGGTTTTTCTTCTTCTTTGCATGGCCGCTATGCGAAAGCATCAGGGCGCACAGCGCCGGGGTAAGCGTCAGGGCATTGATACCCGAAATAACGATGGCAATGGCCAGCGTCAGCGAAAACTGCCGGTAAAAGACCCCTACCGGTCCCGACAAGAAGGCCACGGGCACAAACACCGCCGACATCACCAGCGTGATAGCGACAATAGCCCCGCTGATTTCCTTCATGGCCGCAATGGTAGCGTCTAAAGCGCTCAGGTGCTCGGTGCTCATTTTCACGTGCACCGCCTCTACCACCACAATCGCGTTGTCGACCACAATCCCTATCGCCAGTACCAGCGCAAAGAGCGTAAGTATATTGATGGAAAAACCAAACATCTGCAAAAACGCCAGGGTACCGATCAGCGCCACCGGCACGGCCAGGGCGGGTATCAGTGTCGACTTAAAATCCTGCAGAAATATGTACACGACAATAAATACCAGTATAAATGCTTCGAGCAGAGTACGCAATACTTCGTGAATGCTGGCATCCAGAAAACGCGACACGTCATAGGCATAGTTATACTCCATCCCCGATGGGAAAGCCGATACCTGCAGCTCGGCCATTTTGGCTTTTATATTATTGATCACATCCCGCGCATTCGAGCCCGGCCGCTGTTTAATCATAATAGAAGCAGAAGGTTTGCCATCGGTCTTCGACGACATGTCATAGCTGACCGTTCCAAATTCTATATCGGCAATATCTTTCAGTCTTACCAGCGCCCCGTCTTCCTGCGCCTTTAGCACCACCGCTTCGTAGTCTTCGGGCTTGCTGAACTTACCGGTATATTTCAGAATGTACTGTTTTACCTGCTTGTCTTTGCCCGAGTTTTCACCCGCCACACCGGGCGCTGCCTCTATATTTTGTTGCCGCAGCCTGCTGATCACTTCGTCTGCCGAGATATGATAGGCGAGCATCCGGTCGGGCTTTAGCCATACACGCATCGAGTATTCCCTTGCCCCCATGATATCGGCAAAGCCTACCCCGTCAATTCTTTTCAGTTCGGGCAATACGTTGATGTCCGCGAAGTTGTAAATAAACTCTTCGCTCATGTCATTGCCCTTACTTATAATATTCAGGTACAGCAGCATGCTGTTGACTTCTTTTTCTGTGGTAACCCCCGCCTTAATGACCTCTTCGGGCAGTTCGTCAAGCACCGTCGTTACCCTGTTTTGCACATTTACCGCCGCACGGTCAGGGTCGGTGCCCACGTTGAAAAACACCTGTACCAGTGTCGTTCCGTTGTTGCTGCTAACCGAGTTCATATAAGTCATTCCCGGCACTCCGTTGATGGCTCTTTCCAGCGGAGTAGCTACCGCCTTGGCGCACACCTCTGCATTGGCGCCGTTATAGTTTGCCGTGACCACCACCGACGGCGGCACGATGTCGGGAAACTGGGTGATGGGCAGCTTAAATAAAGCAAGTACCCCCACCAATACTATGATCAGTGATATTACAAGAGACAGCACCGGTCTCCTGATAAAAGTTTCAACCATTCTGTTTGTATTATTAATGCACCATCCAACACTTCAAACTCAAGTGCTTCGCGCAAAACGTTTGTAAAAAATTGTTTTGAAACAGTAAAATGCAAGGGTACGTCATGCCGGCCTAGTATAGGGATGGTGACAAGCGGAATCACGACAGTCAACATCGTTGTGTCACTCACTTGTACTGAAAATCTTTATGCAGCCAAAAAACTGCGCTATATATAAAACAACCACGCTTTTGCACTTGTGATCTACACACCTCACTCCTTCCACCGCATACCTTCCACCCTCACCCCATACAGCTCTCTTCCCCGCTTATTTGATCGCTACCAGGCTATCCATCCGTTGGTATCGTGGTTTTATCTGGGCGCCGTCGCGTATG
Organism: Segetibacter sp.; assembly: GCA_025963675.1. GTDB lineage: Bacteria > Bacteroidota > Bacteroidia > Chitinophagales > Chitinophagaceae > Segetibacter. Next base: position 3,770 of record JAOQAJ010000289.1, on the reverse strand, counting down.
TTCTGTACGCCTTCATACACAATCTTGTCACCGGCGCTCAGTCCGCTCTTCACTACATAATATTCCGATATCCGCACCTCGGGTACAAAGCTTTGCATCTTCACCTTGTTGTCGCCGCCCACCACAAACACAAAGCTCTTGTCCTGTATTTCCAGAACGGACTTTTGCGGCACCAGCAACTTATCATCCAGTTTAGAAATCAACTGAACCTTGCCCGATGCGCCATGCTTCAACATAGACCCGGGATTGGGAAACCTGGCACGGAAGGCAATGGAACTGGTATTATCAGAAAATTGCGCCTCCTGGGTTTCGATGTGCCCGCCAAAGGGGTATCTGCTACCATCAGAAAGGATAAGAGCGGCAGCCTTATCCGCCTTAAATTTTCCGCTCATCGTTTTCTGATATTGCAGGTATTCGTTTTCCGACACGTCGAAATAGGCATACATTTCGTGAATGTCAGATATCGTAGTGAGTAAAATTCCATCATCTACAAGACTTCCGATTTTGAGTGGTATTCTGTCTATCACACCGCTGAAGGGTGAACGAACAGACGTGTAACTAATTTTATTGTCAGCGTCGGCGATAGCAGCACGGGCTTCGGCTACCTTAGCCTCGGCATCGTTTAAGCGTGCTTTTGCCAGGTCCAGTTCCGATTTGGCAATCACTTTCTTATCCACCAACACCTTTACCCGTTCCATCTCCAGCTGGGCTATCCTGGCTGCCGCCACGGCCCCGGCCACGTTGGCCTTTGCCCTGTTGCGTTCTATCAAAAATTCTTTATTGCTTACTTTAAACAACAACTGGCCTTTTCTTACAAGCTGCCCTTCATCCACAAAAATTTGTTCTATAAAACCTTTCACCCTGGCCCTGATTTCAACATTTTTGACCGCTTGTATATCTGCCACGTAGTCGCGCGAAAGTGAAGTATCGGTTTGTTGCAATTGTATCACCGGCACTTCGGTAACCGTCGGAGCTTCTTTCTTATCCTCCGCGGTACCACATCCTGTTACCAAAAAGACTAACAGAGCCGTAGCCTGCCACAAATATTTCATAATTAGTTTTTTCAATTGTCTGCATAATGCGTTTTGACGTGCAACCGTTCATAGCCGTATTGCACATCACTCAAATCGCCACCCTGCTCGAGGCATTAACCTACAGCATGGGGCACATCTTACCATTGCAGCAATTCAAAAAGGAGTGAGACGAAAGAGAAAGGAATGTAAATGAGAAAGGAAAAAAGGTTGAGCATAGGTCCACTTACCCCTGGTGTCAAATAGCACCGCTTCAATTTTCTTGACATGCGGCCTGATACCCATCGACACCGAAGACGCCCGCTTGTATTTTTTACAATATCTGGCTAAAGATTTGTGATACCCGGCAACTTTAGAAACCTTGACCTCAACCCCGTCGGTTATTTTTTCTACCCCTACCGCGTCATTGTCGCAGTGGCCCATGTAGAAGTCGACCATTGTAGCGTCAGCCACCATCAGATGGTCTACGGCACCCGCAAGTTTGCCAAACAGCAAAAAAGCCACCAGCAGCGGAAAAAACACAAAGCGATATGAGGGGCGACTTACTTTCATGAGAGACCCTTAAAAAAACCTTAAGGCAGGCAAAAATAAGGCGCGCAGAATAATTTCCAAAAACAGATATTATATACTGGAAATATTAGCATTCTTTTGATATGATGACCAACTGTATTGAAATACCCTTTGCCGACGTTTTCGCACCGTCGAATTAACATTATCCTTCGGGTTGCTAACAAAATATTATTTAAAATTGCAGACGTGATGGCTACCGCTTTTACAGGCAGCTCTTTTCTATTAAAAGACTGCCCGCCAAAGTGGGACGCGCACAACCTCGTCGATAAAAACTGACGAAAGAAAAATGGATATAAACAAAAAGCTTTTCCTCATTTTTTTGTCAGCCCTTGCTGCTATCGTCTCCTTTTCCCAGGGTAACACCACAGCACGGTACGAAATAGATGCAAAACGAATCGGTGTCAACCCGGCGGATAAAGACGCCCTTCCCCGAAGCCGCGAATTTATTCGGTTAGACAGCACTTACTATGTGGGCTACATGTTCGAAGGAATTTACAAGTCTGATAAAAGCAGCGACTATCTCGGTTTTAAAAACTCCATTCCTTCCCTTAAAAAAGCGTTTTTGCTGCTGCAAAAAGACTATGGCCGCAACCTGAAGACAATATTTGAATCTCCTCAGAACTATATGCAGTCAATGAACAAGTACGTTGACTTTTTGCAGATCACCAGCACATTAAAAGAGTGCTACGATAATATCGAGATGCCCGATAGCGTCATGTGGGTTTTAGATGGCTTTTCAAGGTATAACTTTCCGAAGGACCATTTAGGCTCTAACACCACCAGGGCCTGGACCTACCATCGTAACCGTTTCTTTACGTCTGAAAAATTTTCATTTTTAAAAAACTCTGTCGAAGAAAATGAAAAGGCGGCTTTTGAATATTGTTATGTGGCGTTAGACAGGATAGATGCAAACCGGGTAAAAAATGACATGTGGTTTGGTCCGGGTCAGGCTGAGGCCGATAGAATGGGCGTCTTTCATTACCTCGCATTATTGCACTGTTATAATAAAAACTACGATAGCAGCGAATACTACTACCAGCGGCTGGCGCAATCAGGGGCAGTGTCATGGAACAACTATGGAAATGAAAAACATGAACTGGGCGAGTTTGCAGTAGCCTTAGAATACCTAAACAGGGACAAGTACAAATACCAGCAAAAAATACTGAAAGAACCTTTTTATTTTGTTCCGATGCTCAACGTTTATTCCGGACGTACAAAAGAGGCTATGGCACTTTCAAAAGAGGCAATTGTAAATTCAGGTTCAACGCCTGGGTTCGGATGGTACAATATCGCACTTAGCAGAAGTTACATGTACGACGGACAATTGGATAGCGCGGAATATACCATTCAAAAAGCTGCGGACTTTAAAGAAATACATATAGGAACAACACTTACACAAAGCCAGTACGACTTTACCATTAACCTGCTGAAACTGCAATTGGCGGAAAGAAAAATTGCAGTGGTTAAGTTTGAAAACAAAGGTTGGTGGTACTCTCCCACTGCTTTGTACAAACTTGCATCCTTGAAGTTTGCAAAAATGCTTTTGCAATATGTGGTCATCAACCAGATGGCTGTCAACCCCGAACGTGACAGAACTATTTATGATCTTTTTTGCGGAGAAAGCACCACCACCTTTGATGAAGCATTTTACCTGATAAAAGACTTTAGTCCATCTTATTTTGTAAAGAAATACGAGAACTATCAAACAACAGATCCCCGTAAGAACCTGCAGCGATATTTTAAATTGTTTACTTACCAGATGCAATGGATAAATGGTGACGAAGACAAGGCGTTTGATGGATATAAGCAAATGGTTAAAGAGGTTTTATTAGACACCGCACACGAAAAGCTTTTTTTAGGCCGATTGTATGAAGGGCTCGCAAAGGGTTACGAAGAAGATGGGAATGAAAGAGACCAAAACTTTTACGCCAATGCGTTGTATGAAGAATATCCGCAACTATTGCCCTTTTCAGGCATCACCATCCCTATGAAGTTAAATGTAGTCGGAGTGAATGATGGGCAAACAGAAAAAGTAGTGAAAGAATTAAAACGGTGTAAAATTGATTGGGTTGATAATGCAGACGGAAATACGCCGATAGCTAATATTAGTTTTGCCAAAAAAGGCGATAAATATGAGGCGACTGTAAATGTAAAAAGCGGTTCAAATGC
>JAOQAJ010000285.1 GCA_025963675.1 Segetibacter sp. | reverse complement strand
GTTTAGGTGTGTATTCTTGTTTTATTTTAATATTGTTTTCATTAATTATTAACTTAATAACTTTTACCGGACCCTTCAATCCCATTTTTTTATAAAAATCATAAATCAACCGTGTACTCTTCGCGATTAAAATATAACTCATTCTTTCTAAAGTAAACTTCCAAGTTTTTCTCTTAGTTTTTAATTTCGTCAACGAAATTCTAAAAGGATACAAAATTTTCTCTTGTACACTCAACCTTTCAATTTGCTTTAGGTGCCAGGAAAAACTTCCATAGTCTACTGCAACTTCCTCTTTACGCGGCGTTTTAGAGGTAGTGTTAATATTCGAAGAAAGCCCATAAGTAGGCGAAATGCCATTAAGAGTAGCTAATAAGGCAACAGTTTCGCCTTGCTCAATTAATTGTTGCGCCATTTCGAATACAACGGTACCACCGAAGCAATAACCAGCTAAATAATAAGGTCCTACCTTTTGAATAGTACGTATTTCATTTATATAAGAAGCCGCCATTTCCCTAACACTTTGATGTAATGGCTCCCTTCCATCTAATCCCTTTGCCTGCAAACCATATATAGGTTGGTCTGGTCCTAACTCAACAGCAAGGCGGCGAAAAAGAAATACAGTACCCAATCCTCCGTGAACACAAAACAAGGGGGTGGCTGAACCGCCGGCTTGAATTGGAACCAAAGATGAAAGAGAAGTTGACTCCTCATTTTTTTGTAAGAATTCTGCTAATTCTGATATAGTAGGAGCACTAATCAAAATAGAATGAGGGAGTATTTTTCCTAGTGTTTTTTTTATTTTAGATATAATACGGACTGCTGTAATCGAATTCCCGCCTAAATCAAAATAATTGTCATTTATACCGATTTGTTTTATTACCAATGCCTCCTGCCAAATTTCTACCAATAATTTTTCTACCTGGTTTTGCGCGGGTTTATATGTATCGGCGACGGTAAGATTTCGCTCCTCTATCGAGCTTAAAAAACGTCTATCAATTTTCGCATTTATGGTCAGAGGCAATTCATTTACAGCTATAAAATCAGCCGGAATCATATAATCGGGAAGATATTTTTGCAATGAAGACTTAATATCTTTTTTTAGAAGAACAGTTATATCTGAAAATAAGGGAATATTAGTTGTTTGGAAGTTTTTGCAATCTTTTAATTCATAAGGATTTGAAGTTAACCTACGATCAGAATCTTTCGTTATCACAATGTTTACCCTAAGGGGGTCTGAATGCACCAATAGCTTATACTTATAACCTTTTTCACCCGCTAAAGAAATAATATTTTTTATCTCGTTGCTATCTCTATCCTCTCCCTCCAAACATTTATTCAAATCGCCGACTGAATCGACTATTTGGTTCTGCAACCCCCTTTGCAATAATCTCTCTTTGAATAGCCTTGGATTAGGAGCATCCTTTATTGCTATTAAATTCTGACCTTGTTCGATTTGATTCGTAATATTTTGCATTCCCTCCGATTGGAGCCAGCTTACCCATTCCGGTTCAATAACTTCAGCCTGCACTCCGACGTAGATGATAACAGTATATCTATATAAGGTTAACTCGTTAATATAAGAACCCTGTTTCCATTGTATATCTACATGTGTTATCTCCGGAAAAAGAGATTGTAGGTGATAGAAGTAATCAGGGGAAAAGCAAAGCTCCTCTTCTTTTGAAACTAGCTCATCCAGCGCCCATTGAAACTCTCTTATACTGGTTGAAGCTGGATACTTATTAAGTGATAATCGCGCTTTAAACAACTGCAGTAATCGAAGGTCTCGAACGTCGCCTATAATAATTTTTCCTTTACCGTTTAAGTTTGATATGCTATTCCCGATCACTGTTGTCATATAATTTTCACTGGGAAAATACTGAGCAACAGAATTAATAATAATGGTATCGATTAATTCATGGGTAGCTATAGTGACTTCATGAGCAGTGCAAACCCTGAACTCACTAATGCAGTAATTTTTTAATGCTTTGTTGATTGTATTATTTATCTGGCTGATCGATGAGCGTGAAAAGTCGGTTCCGATATACTTACTAATCTTGTCTGTTAGCCTATAGTAAATTAGGCCCATGCCACAACCAATCTCAAGTACATTTCCGGGACTTTCTTCTAAAATTACTTTTATTGTTTCGTCGAGCCACTCCCGCATATGTTCCTCATTAATTGCGAGACCAGTAAAGCTATCATTCCATCCTGCAAGGTTGTATTCCTCATCGTCAACAGAGCCTTCCTCTTCGCTTGTTCCATATTCATTCTCGTACAATTCATTCCAGTTTGCTATGTGTGCCTGGCTCAATTCGTTTTCTTTCAGCCTTATCGCACTTATGTTAGGAACGTAATAGCAAACAAGTCTTTTTGTATCGTAACCATCTTTCTTTACCACTATGCTGCTACTGTTGACGAGCGCCAATTCATTCACTGAGCTTTCTACCTCACCTAACTCTACCCTGTACCCTCGTATTTTTACCTGATCATCTTTTCTTCCAATATATTCTATATTTCCGTTAGATAGCCATTTTCCGATATCACCTGTTTTATATATTCTATCTCCATCTTTACAGGTAAAAGGATTAGCTATAAATTTTTCTCGGGTCAGTTCGGGCCGGTTTAGATAGCCCCTTGCCACACCAACACCGCCTATACATATTTCACCCGGCGCTCCTGGAGCTACGAGTTGACCAAAATCATCTGTAATATAGAGCTGCACATTATCAATAGGAGTTCCAATGGAAATCGTATTTTTTTTGTTATCGAAATCTTCAGGTAAACTAAAACTGTACGTGCTGCATCCCACTGTTGCTTCTGTAGGACCATACTCATTCACTACCTCTACTTTTATGCCTCTTTCAATAAAATAACTTAGATGAGACATGTGTAAAGCCTCCCCGCCAATAACAAGTTTGGTCGTAAGCCACTCGGTAGCATGCCGTATAGTAGAAGTGGCCAATAATTCAAGGTGGGCGGGAGTAACCTTTAGGAAATCGTAAGGTGCGTACTTGAAAAGATTAGGATCTTCAAAGACTTCGAGCTTTTGTTTTGAGCCAATCACGATTGGTCTGCCTGCCACTAACGGCATAAACATAGCTGTTATAGATGCATCAAATGTATAAGACAGGTGTATGAAGCTGCCGGCACCGCCTTTTTGATCTTTAATATAATTTGCCTTCGTGTTTACCAGATAGTTTGTCAGCGAAACATGTTCAATCATTACACCTTTAGGCTTTCCTGTTGAACCGGATGTATAAATGATGTACGCCAGATTGTCCGGCTTAATATTGATTTCTGGATTTTCGCTACTCTCGCAAGTAATAGAATTCGCCTCACTTTCTATGTCAACTACTAGGAGGTTTTCTTTTGCTAAAAACTTTTTAGAATTTTCTCTATCCGTAATTACGATTGTAGCTTTTGAATCCTCCAGAAAATATTTTATCCTTTCTATTGGACTTTCAGGATCAATTGGAATATACGCGGCGCCTGCTTTAAAAATACCGAGTAACCATAAAACCAATTCTATACCTGTGTTTAAACAGACTGGCACAAGCGTTTCCGGCTTTACTCCATTACGTCTTAAAAAGTTTGCTATTTGGTTTGATCGTTCATTCACCGTTTCATAATTCAGAACCTGATCTCCAAATACTATGGCCAAAGCCTGAGGTTCTTTCTTTACCTGTTCTTCAAAAAGGTCAACGATACAACTAAAGGGACCACCAAAGTTTTTGGATCCTGCATGTAAGCTGCTCTCACTATGTTGAATAACATCCGGGAACGCTGTTGATAAATGTGGCACTGAAGGTAGTTCTGCCGACGACTCACTTTGAACATTTAATTCAATCTTAGGCGACATATAAAAAAGACTTTGTGTAGGTCAAAATACTATTTTTTTTTTAAATCCAACTATTGGTTACAGCAAATATCCGCCCATAGTGATGATCGCTTTTCCCCGATAGTACTTCGGGACTAAAACGGTGATCGTACTGCAAATTTTCACCCATATTATATTTAAATATCTTTGAAAGTATTCACAACAAACACGGATGCAAAAACAACGACTTAGCTAAAATTTGTAATTATAACCCAATCTAAAAACTTGCGTTTCGTAGTAGTCGATGGTTTTATAGCGGAAGCCGTTCCCATTGATAAATTTCTCAATCTTAAGCGTATTAAAGATATCTGTACTGTTTAAAAACACTTCACCTGCACCTTTTTGAATTTGTTTTTTAATACCTAAATCAACGGAAAACCTTGCGCCTATTTTGCCCTGAGGTATAATATCGGGTGCTAGATAAATGCCTGTAATTTGAACATCAACCTGCTTAGGAAAATGAAATGAGCCGTTCAACTTTACATTACCTGAAGTTGCGTTTTCGGTTTCAGAACTGTAGACGGATGGAACGGGATATTTATTTATTCCGCTGAACCCATTAATGGTGTTCTTATAAATGTTGGCGCTTGTGTTAAAAGAAAAAGCCTTTGAAAGCGTTTGTTGCAATACCACTTCAACACCTGTGTTGTAACTACGTCCTGCATTTTGAAAAACGTTATAAAGAATTGTGCTATTCGGTACTTGTGTGGCGATACGTGTAATAGTACCGTCTACTATACGATGATACAATGCAGAGTATAGGCTACCTGCGCCCCAGTTTAACTTATGACCTACTTCAATTGTATTCGTGAACTGTGGACGCAGACCGGGATTTCCTACTTTTAATAATTCGGGTTCGTCGTATTTTGGAAATATTCTGATGTCTACTTCATTGGGTCTGTCAACCCGCCTGTTGTAAAACAATGATAGTTTGTTATGTTCATTTAATTTAAAACCAAAACGTACATTAGGAAAGGGCTGTGTGTAGGAGTAGCCATCACTCTTGTAGGTGTTGTGGTTTGGATTAACCTCATAATCAACTTTTACATACTCCATACGTAAGCCTGCTTCTAACTCAAACTTTTTGCTTTCAAAAACGTAGTTACCATATAAGGCCGGAATAGTTTCACGATACTCCGCAAAACCTCCTGCACCACTATCTATAGGTGAGTTTGTGCCGGGAAAGAATTGCATATTTATAGGAATACTTCTTAATCGTAGTTTTAAACCGCCTTCTATTCTTCCGTATTTTAATGGACGGATATAATCTACTGTAAAGTCGTTTACAAATTCATCTGACAGAAGTTTAAATGCGTCTTTACCCGTGAAAGTCGACATTATGTTAGTGAAAAAATATTTTTCATCTTCTCTGTGCCATGTGTAGTTATAGTTTGCATTAAGCAAATGACCAGGTTGTTTAAACTTATGTTGATATCCAACTGTTGCAGTAGCTGTATATTTTACCTCATCTTCTAAAAATTGCCAAAGGCGGTTACGTTTAGATAAGTCCTGGTTGAAATAAGGAATGTCACCACGGTCAATGATTTTTTCCCTGTTAAACAAACCTGATACAGATAGAGTGTTTTCAGGATTAATGGTATAATCGATACCTGTTTTTAAAGTAGCGTAGCTGGTGTTACGATTTCGTTTCACCTGTTGTCTTACTACTTCTCCGTCGTTATAAAACCTTTCTGTAAACTCATTCCTATTCAGGGTTTCGGTGTACAACCAATCTGCTTGCAGGAAGGTGTTGATTTTGCTTTTGCGATAATTAAGCGACAATGAGGGGTTAATCTTTGGCGTACGTTGGTATTGAGGACGTACATCAGGAAGATTTTCTCTTTTCTGCCAAAGCGCACCTAAACCCGCTGTTAATCCTATTTTACCATTAAAACCTTGTTGCCTACTCTTTTTATAAATAATATTGATGATACCTGCATTACCATTCGCGTCATATTTAGCAGAAGGATTATTGATTATCTCAATCCTTTCTATAGCACTTGCAGGAATATTATCTAAGCCCGTCTGGCTTCCAAAACCTGTTAGTGCAGTTTGTCTGCCATCTATTAATACTGCAACTTTATCGCTACCTCTTAGTTGTATTTTGCCATCCTGCGACGTCGTAACACCCGGAAGGTTGTTCATTACTTGTAAAACAGAGCCACCTGTTTGCGCTACATTATCTGCTACTGAAAAGGTCTTTTTATCAAGCTTATCCGAAACGCCACTTTGTTGTGTTGATGTTACTGTTACCTGTTCCAATACTTTTGATCCAGGTACAAGTTCTATGTTGCCAAGGTCTAAAAATGCACTCAATTCTCCTACTAATACATCCTGCCTTTTAACTTCATACCCAATGTAGGACACCTCTGCATAATAGCTGCCACTTTTTACATCAGCAAGGGTAAACCGACCTTGTTCATTTGTAATAGTACCTAGTACAAAGCTGCTGTCCTTAGCTGACTTAAAGGCTATATTAACGAATGCTATTTCTGTTTTTGTTTTAGCATCTCTTACAACCCCGCTTATTGTGATTTTATTAAACTGCGCCATTGTTAAGGCTGGTAATGATAGAAGAAAAACTAATATAATTGAAACCGTCCCCTTCCCTACCCTTTTAAAACATCCTCTGTTCATATAATAATATTATTTCTGATTTTGTAATTGGTTCTCCAGTAACTCTATGTTTCTGTCTTTGCCCTTATTTAATTTCTGGTTGCAATAAGGAGTGAAATATGTATGTGTTGAAAGCAGTTGTATAGTTTTTTCTATCCACTTATCCGTAGCAACATTTCGATGCTGGAGTTCTTTCTTTAATAAATCATCGGTTTTAATAAATGCATCCGTACCTAAATTGTAGGTATCTGCATCGCATAAAATTTCTTCTAATAATGACTTCGGTTTTGCGGGAAATTTTGTTGCACAAATACAACTTTCAATTTTATCAATCACAGATTTCTCTACTTCTTTTCCTTCAAAATAGCTTTTCATAATCATGACACTTCTATCCTCATGAAACTTTAAACCTCCGTTTAGATGACCAGTATCGTGAAACCATGCGCTTGCAGAAACAACAAAAAAATCAGGCTCTTGCAGAGAGTAATTAGCAGCTATTTCTTTAGTTCTTTCTACTACAAACCGGGTATGGGCAAGATTGTGATACAGTAAACAGTCAACCTTGTATTGGTTGAAAAGGTCTTCTATGTAATGCTTTATGTTTCCTAATATATCACCGTAATAACTCATGAACTTCCTGATAATATTTCTCCCTTTAAACCCCAAACCTATTACCTAATTCTGGTTGCATTTTGTAGTAGATGGATTTGGATAACTATGCAACCTGAGATGCTCCCTTTTTCTTTTTAGTTTTCATAATTGTTTGAAACATGCCACGCGTGTAATTGTCGTATAGCTCAAAGAGATATTCTATTCGGTTCATTTTTACCAAAAGCTGATGTTTCGAAAGCAGGTCAATATAGCCAGCAGATGTGCCTAGCTTTTTTACTTTTGTGTTCAAATGTGGCTACTTTTTTACGGCTAATGTCAATATGTTTAAGAAGTCTACCAGAAATTCTTTCATCTGCTTCTTCATTTCTTCCGTGTTCCCAATCTTTAATGAATGTTGTTGCCCGCCTTTTCATCTCATTCCACTTTAATGGCATAAATGCGACAGGTTGAATCAGGCTGTTAATTTAAGGAAAAACAGAAAGGGGTTGGGGTTTGGACTAAACGATAGCTGCATAAAGGTTTGCTGTAAAAGTGAGTAACAAAACAGAAGTTGAATACCACTACACTTTAGATTTCCTTCAGAATTGCCGCTTAGGTTTGCATCTTATGAAGTTAGAAAGGCGCTCATTTTATATCATTTTTCTTATAGCAATCACCAATGCTTGTACCCCTACATCT
>JAOQAJ010000270.1 GCA_025963675.1 Segetibacter sp. | reverse complement strand
TTTTAGTTTCATCAATCCTGGTAGCTTTTCCAGCTAACAAAAAAACAGGTACACTTACTAAAATACGATTCAATTCAACTCAATTAAAACCGACTGATATGGCAGCATACGTAATAGTAGAGGTTTCAATACATGACCCTGAAGGATATGAAGATTATAAGAAGTTAACTCCTGCGGCAATAGCTGCTTATGATGGAAAATTTGTTGTTCGTGGCGGACAGGCACAAACCTTAGAAGGTGACTGGCAACCTGAAAGAATAGTTGTATTAGAGTTTCCAACTGTTGAACGCGCTAAAGAGTGGTGGAGCTCAGAAATGTATACAGAAGCAAAGGTCATCAGGCAGCGGGCAGCGACGACAAAGATGATCGTTGTACCAGGCGCATAATCCAGGTTACAACTCTTTTGTGTTTTGCTGTAACCATCGCACTATCTCCTCAAAAGATATAGAGCCGGTGGAGATATCGATGATAAAGTTGTAGAGACTATCAGATTTGGCAATGAATTTACGGTTATAGTTAAGCAAAAAGGTCGCCATAGCAAGCATTCCCGTTCTCTTATTTCCATCAACAAATGGGTGATTGATAATAAGGCTTTCTCCTAAAGCAGCAGCTTTCTCAAAAATCGTCCCGTATAAATCGTTGCCACCAAAAGTTTGAAAGGGTCGTGCTATCGCTGACTCCAAAAGGCCCTGGTCTCTTATCCCGTGCATTCCTCCAAAATCATTAACTGATTTATCATGCATTTCAACGATATCTTCAATCAGTATCATTTAGCAAGTTTTTGTAGCACGTCTCCGTATTGTTCTTTAATTGTATTATAGTTTTTGCTGAGATTTATCGAACTTTCTTCCTTCTCTGTTGCATTTTGTAAAATAGCCAAGACTTCCTTTAAAACAACTTCGCTATTTATAGACGTGATCTTATTTATTACTTCGATTTTCATTTCCGCTACACTCATATCATTATTTTTTTTCTTACTCAAAATTAGAAATATTATTGCAACAGTTTATACATGATTTCAATCGGCACTGCAGCTAACCTGAAGCGATTCTCATACCTCATTTTTTATTTTTCCTTTTATTTATCTCTTCCATTGTATCCATTATTTTCTCCGGGTGTACATCTTTCGAAAGCTCTTCAATCTCTGCGTCATCATATGTATCTTCAAGTCCCATTTTTTTGGCCATTGCCGTGTTTAGAGTTATTAACCTTGTTATTTCGTGCTCTGCTAAAAGGCTTATTTGCAGGTTCAACTCGGCTCTTTTGTCTGCCTTCTCATTCATACGATTTTGGCTGATCAGCACAAATGTGGATAGAAAAATCGCTTCAACAGAAGCAGCCATTGCAAGTATGACCAGGGAGGCGTCAAATGGTTTTAAGCCAAGTAAACCAGTATTCCATGCGATCCAGGTACCGAAAAGAAAAATGTGTATATAAACAAAGAGCATACTGCCAGTAAAGCGTGTAATAGCATCCGCAATTCTTTCGCCTGGTCTTTTCAGATCTTCCTCTATTCTTTGCCTTTCTAAGAGTGCATCAATGTTTCGTTCAACTATCGTTGCCATCTGCGTCCTTCTTCCAATACTATCCGTTTTCATATTTTACTTTTCTGTATTATCAAGAATAAGTATGCCATAAGAAACAATCGCGTTGGTGGAACAATGTCAGATACGGCTTAAGGATAAAATGAGACATGTTCTTGTCTCGGGTTCCGACTAAAATGAAGAAATTATAAGGAATACCCGATATTGAAATAACGCAATTTGATTTACACACAATGTTTTAAAATAGGATCTTTGTATTTAGACATTTTTATTGAACCCTCTTTTGTTTTTCATGGCATCATCGTTGTGTCACTCACTTGTACTTTTTGTATTGAATGCAACCGTTACAAAACACTCAACATTTACCTAAACGATCAGTCAGATAGTTTATGAAGAAGCTCCCCATTTTTTTGATTGTACTGATTACTGTCATCAACTCATTTGCCCAACAGCTGCCATATCCTCATCCCGTACAATATCTCAATATTCAAATCGAAGGCAATAATCATAAGATGGCTTACATGGACCTGCCTTCATCAAAACCAAATGGGGAAGCGGTTGTATTGCTGCATGGAAAGAACTTCAACGGGTATTACTGGAAGGATGTCATCGCAGCTCTTAATAAAGAAGGATATCGTGTTGTAGTGCCGGACCAAATTGGTTGGGGCAAGTCAGATAAACCGGTTATTCACTATAGTTTTCCTTTATTGGCAAATAACACAAAAAAGCTCCTCGACACATTAGGAATAACAAAGGTTCATGTTGTTGCACATTCAATGGGTGGAATGCTGGCAACACGGTTTGCTGTAATGTACCCTGGTATTGTTTCTAAACTCGTTCTCGAAAACCCAATCGGATTAGAAGATTATAGTTTATTTGTTCCTTATCAGTCAACCGACAAGTTGTTTGCAAATGAGCGGCAGGCGACATACGAGTCTTTAAAGAAGTATCAACAATCCTATTATCCCACATGGAAGCCGGAGTATGAACAATACGTGCAGGCGCAGTCTGATGCTTCGATGATAGGAAACAAAGACACCAATGCCCTTGTTAGTGCACTCACTTACCAAATGATATACGAGCAGCCGGTAGTTTATTACTTCGACAAAATAAAGGCTCCTACACTTTTGATCGTCGGCCAGGAAGACAGAACTGTGGTTGGCAAAAACCTGCTTACCGATACGCAGAAGAAGCAATACGGTCAGTATCCGGCTTTAGGGAGAAAAACAAAAACTGCCGTAAAAAATGCAATACTGGTTGAGCTTCCCGGCGTTGGTCATATACCGCATATACAGGTTTTGCCTCTGTACACAAATCATCTTCTCCGGTTTTTGAAAGGCCGTTGAGCAATGAAATAAAAGATAAACGGAGCGTCGCAAGTAAAGCAGAACGATGAGAAAATGCTGGCAAAAAAATTATTTATTCTTACTGTACTCTTTGTCTAAAATCGGTTTTACTATCCCCTTCAGTTTGTATTTCAAATTTTGCGACCACACTTAATATTGTTGTAAAAGCTGGCATTCTACTTGTAATTTTTCTAATAATATATTCTCATTTTCGATAATATATGTTAGAATTGAAAACGCTTCTAGTGTCGGTCCTTCTGATCGTTAATGCTCACGCGGCTATAGCACAATCCAGGACAGTTATAAAAGACAAAGTAAAAGCCCGATCCTTTTATTTTGCCTTTGGAACCAACCTGTCTTTTTATTCAAAAAGCGATATCACTTTTAAAAGTGCAGAGTCTCCCTCGTATAATTTTACACTTCATAATGTGGGGGCAAAAGATGACCAGGGGCTTAAGTTTAATACTGGCGGAGCTCCCCAATACAGCTACCAGTTAGGATATTATAACAACAGAAAAAAGTGGGGCATTGAGTTTAATTTCGATCACATCAAGTATATCATGCGGCAGTATCAACGGGTACACCTGGCCGGCAATATTAATGGCGAGCCCTATGATGCAGATACGCTAATCACTCCCGACTTTATAAGTTTTGAACACACCGATGGAGCGAATTATGCGTTATTGAAATGGGTGAATCGGATACAATTTTTGCAGGATAAAAACCAAAGGGAGTTGTTAAGTCTTCTGGTAAAAGCGGGGGGCGGTCCTGTAATTCCAAAGACCAATTCTACTATTATGGGAAAAAAGAAAGATGACTACTATAAAATCTCAGGATACGTGATAGCGCTCGAAGCGGGCCTTCGCTATAACTTCTCAAAGTTGTTGTTTGCAGAGGCAAATGCAAAAGGCGCTTATGCTGATTACCGTCGTTTTTTGATTGCTGACGGTACCGGAAGTCAGCGATGGTTCGGGCTTCACTTCAATCTATTGGTCGGGCTGCAATTGGGTATGTAAAAACAATAACTGTTGATCTTTATAACGTATCTTCTGGCTTCCAAAGATTGTAAAATGAGATGAACAAAAAAATATTCCTTGTAGTAATTCTAATTATTCCGGCGATATCCATTTGCGCTCAGCTTCATCTTTCGCCTGTTAATACAGGAGATTGTGTTGCTTCACGTATAACCTCAAAGAGAACTGCTTTTGTCGATGAATTTTACAAGAAATATTGCGCTGAAAACAACAAAGGTGACAAGGTAAAGGAAACGCAGTGCATTGAAAATACAAGAACCGACCGGGAGTTTTCATTCTTCACAGACAGGTGTAGCGAAAGCGCTTACTACATTGGAATAAGTGGTAAGGAAGTAAAGCTAGGCAGGATATCGAAAAAGCCTGGTAAGCCAACTGATTTTATCGGATCTTTTATCGGAAACGGAATTAGTGTTGTCATCAATAATCCACGACTACTAAATAAAATATACACTGCCGGTGAGCCGGGAAATGAATCGGGCGTTGAAGATGCTTCATACAAAGTTGATGTGACTGTTACAAAGGGAACGGTGAAAAAGACTTTTAAGGATGCAATTTTATTGTATGGTCTATAGCGTTCTATTTTGGTTCGGGAGAACGTGCGAATTTCTTATGCTTGCCTCGTCACTTTCCAAAAAATAGTACCAGCGGAAAGATTACTTTTTTTACGAAAAATGGAATGCCAATCATATCAAATTCACTCTTGTACCTGTTGACTAAATTAGCTGCGTCAAAAGTAGCTGGCCGGGTACCACCATTAGCCTTAGTCGAAGCAAAAATTTGTGAAGGAAATATTCAATGTTGTCTGCTGGTTTTATGTAACCTGTCCCTATTAACGGTTCTTAACCAGGATTCCAGAACTTGTGAACTTCACCTGGTTTAAAACTAACTGTGGCCCCTTCTCCAAAATATTCCGGTTCTTTTCCCTGCACTTGAATTGCAATTTTGCCTTCGACTGTTACTTGCAACAAAGAGTTGATTTTTTGCCAGTGCGACACCACTGCTATCCGTATGTCTACGACTACGGATGTAAATAAAAAGCCGACAGTGTCCGGCATTAGGAATTAAAAATAATTCCACCAATCAAATCTTTCTACAACGGTACCTATCGTATAAGGCTGTCCAGGAAAGGGAACAGTCACACGAACCTTCAAACTATCTGCAGCCTTTACCAATAGGTTTACCGGTTCGTTCCAGCCATGTTCTGATTCTGCATATTTCCCCCAATGAACAGGTATCGTAATGGCAGCACCTATATCAATAGCAGCCTGGGCAGTCTGAGCCGGAAACATGTGGCTTTGGGGCCATTTCACATTATATTGCCCGCATTCCATCAACGAAAGATCAAATGGTCCATATTGCTGACCGATCAGTTTGAAATGTTTGCTGTAGCCTGTATCTCCGCTATAAAAGATCTTATAACCATCGGCACGAATCACATAGGACGCCCATAATGTTTTCCTCTGTTCAAATGTTCTGTTAGATCGATGATGCGCAGGTGTGGCTGTAATGGTGATGCCATTTGTGAGCTTTATAGAATCATTCCAGTTAAGTTCAGTAATAATGGCAGGTGGAAAACCCCATTTTACAAAATGAGAACCTACACCAATAGGTACAATTACTCTCTTCACTTTTTTTCGTAATCGTTTCACAGTAAGGTAATCGAGATGGTCGTAGTGGTCATGTGAGATAACAAGCGCATCAATAACGGGCATGTCACGCTCGTCATAAACATTGCTACCTTCAAACGCCTGAATAGCACCTTTGAATGGACCTGCAAAGCCACTAAAGCTAGGATCTACAAGAATGTTAGCCGTACCTGTTTTTAAAAGAAATGAAGAATGACCAAACCAGATGACAGTCGGCTTATCAAAAGTGGTATTGACAAGATCTGTATTAACTGCTACCAACGGTTTTGATGGAAGCAATTTTTTCGGCTGCCCTGTAAAGAACTTCAACATACGAAACCATCTTGGTTTTCGTGAATTTGGAACAGTGTCAATGGTAGTTGGTTGAACTCCCTGGTAAAGATTTTGAAATTGTCCGTTTTTATAGTTCGGTAGTCCTTCAATTTTCTTTAGCGCCTCTCCTGATGGATTTTTACCAACAGCTTTAATTGCATTGCAGCCGTATATTGATAGCCCTACCATAACTATCATAACCATAATAGACAGCCATTTACTTTGCTTCCTCT
>JAOQAJ010000268.1 GCA_025963675.1 Segetibacter sp. | reverse complement strand
TTTTATAAAGAAGGTCTTGATGCAATTGCAAGACGGCTACAGGAATTAGGAATAACTATTTACTCAACTGGCGGGACAGAGAAGTTTATAAAAGATCTTGGTATCGAATGTGTGCCGGTCGAAAGTCTTACGACGTATCCTTCTATTTTAGGTGGCCGGGTGAAGACCTTGCACCCTGCTGTTTTCGGCGGTATTTTGGGCAGGCGCGATCTTGAACAGGATATGCAGGAAATGAAGCAATTTAATATTCCGGAGATTGACCTGGTGATTGTTGATCTATATCCTTTTGAAGAAACCCTTGCATCTACCACAGACGAAAAGCAAATCATTGAGAAGATCGACATTGGCGGGCCATCTATGATACGTGCAGCTGCCAAGAATTTTAAAGACCTTTTGGTAGTGGCTGCAAAAGATGACTATGCAGCTTTAGAAAAATTGCTTGTTGAACAAAAGGGCGAAACAACGCTTGAACAACGCAAGCAGTTTGCAGCAAAGGCTTTTAAAATTGTAATGAATTATGATATTGCTATCAGCAATTATTTTAATCCCGATGGTGCAGTTTCTTCTGAAGGCGTGGTAAAACAGGCGTTACGTTACGGTGAAAACCCACATCAAAAAGCGGTATTTGAAGGTGACCTAAGTAAGATTTTTCAACAATTGCATGGCAAGGAGTTGTCGTATAACAACCTGGTTGACGTTGATGCCGCAATAGAATTGATAAACGAATTTCCCCTTTATTCTGCTGATGAAACTGAGGCCGTTTTTGCAATTATAAAACATACCAATGTTTGCGGCGTGTCGTCGAGAGCTACTATAAAAGAAGCGTGGGATTTTGCGTTGGCAGGAGATCCTGAAAGTGCATTTGGCGGAGTGTTGGTATGTAATGGCGTAGTCGATAAAGCAACGGCTGAAGCAATTAATGAAATATTTTTTGAAGTGCTGATTGCTTATGGTTTTGATGAAGATGCAATGGAAATATTGCAGAAGAAAAAGAACCGGATTTTATTACAGTTGAAAGGTGCTTTTGAAGCGACAGAGCAGTTTAAGGCTGTTGCAAACGGCATTCTAAGACAAGACCGCGACAAAGGAAATTTTGTAGAATGGAAAGAGGTGGGCGGCAGAGAAACGACGCCTGAAGAAAGAGCGGATCTGGAATTTGCTAACCTTGTTTGTAAGCACTTAAAAAGTAATGCAATTGCACTTATAAAAAACAAACAACTGGTAGGCAAAGGTTGCGGACAAACCAGCCGGATAGACTCAATTCGCCAGTCAATTGAAAAGGCAAAGCAATTTAACTTCGACTTACATGGTGCTGTTTTAGCCTCTGACGCGTTTTTCCCTTTTAATGACTCTGTACAAATAGCACATGCTGAAGGTATAGAGGTGTTTATTCAACCCGGCGGATCAATAAGAGATAAGGACAGTATTGAATATTGTGTTCAAAATAATCTTGCAATGGTGTTGACAGGGATGAGGCATTTTAAGCATTAGTCTGAACCATGATTTAGAAGGATTTAAAGGATTGGGTGGAAATAAGAACGTTTTCTTAATTTCCGCTCAATCCTTTTATAGTAATGATTCTTTTACTTTTTCATCTAATCCTTTAAATCCAATAGATCCATGATTAGAAGGATTTAAAGGATTGGGTGGAAATAAGAATGTTTTCTTAATTTCCGTTCAATCCTTTTATAGTAATGATTCTTTTACGCTTCCATCTAATCCTTTAAATCCAATAGATTCAGGATTTAGAAGGATTTAAAGGATTGAGTGGAAATAAGAACGTTTTCTTAATTTCCGTTTAATCCTTTTCCGTTTCCATCTAATCCTTTAAATCCAATAAATCCAGGTTCTGACAGAAAGTTCTATAAACCTCCCTCCATCCTCTAAACATTTTATCCGTTCCTAAAAAGTGATTGTGCCAGATGGTGATAAACCAACCGTTCACCTGCCTGGTAATATTGTAATAGTGTGTCATTTCCTTTAAAGCTTCTTCGCAATTAAAGTGTTGCTCATAGTAACTGTTCGCATCCATATAGCAAAAAGGGTAGATGGTAAGGTTAGTCGTTTCTTCTTTCTGTAAATCGTACCATAAATACGGCAAACAGTAAGAAGCCCTAAAACCATTGATACTTCCGTAACCCATCGAATAATCCTCAGCAATTCCTGCATCAATCAATCTTGTATAAGTGTCCGGCAAATCCATTCTTATATAATGTTGCCTGCTTTTTGTAATTTTCTTACCGATTATTTTTTCAAGCTTTTCAATTTCTTGTTTTAATAACGTCGGTTCATCTCCGCTTTGCCAGGATGGATGAATTCCGACCTCGTATCGCTCTGCATGTTGTTTGATCAATTTCTTCATTGCCTGTTTTTCAGGCAAAATGTTTTTATCGTATTCTTTGTTTTTAGCCGGGACCAGAAAAAAGTATAGCGGCTTTAATTGGTGAGCGTGATGCAATTCGTTCAGCCATTGGTAGCTATCAAAAGGGTCTTGTTGTTTTCCAAATAACACATTCATTCTTTCTGTAACCAAAGCCCACTCACTGTGCCACATAGACTTTATAAAGCCTCCAAGGTTTCTTGCTGCGCCTTTATGTAAATAGCTAAAGGCAATATCGATATCATAGGTAGGTAGAAAGGTGAAGGGTTTAGGGTTCAGGGGCAAAGAAGGTAACTTTTTGGTTAGTTTTTCCCCAAACTCCTTAAGCCACAAATTCACTAGTGGTAACTGCAGAAAATTTTCTTTATATGCTAAGCTATTCTCGTGGGCATACCTGCCATACATATCTTTTTTGTGAGGTAAGTATTCTTCATAGCGACTAATCAAGTAAAATGAAGCAGCAAAAATGTCGAATGGAAAATCACAGTCAGGAGTTTTGAAAAAAGCTTTTGAACTGGGATAATTAAAGCATGTTATCTCCTGCTCTTTTATGCCAGTTTCAAATAAAAGGTTTGCAGGTTGTATCCAAAATTCATTGTCGGTTATACGCTGTGCTGAATAATTAATTTTTGTTTCTGCCTGCTGCGAAAAAAAAGTCAGATCAGTAGTAACTATGAAATCTTTAACGCCTAAAGCGTTTAATAATGTAGAGAAAATATAATCTACACGGGAAGAAGGCGCTTGAGTATAAATATGTAACCGAGTCAAGGATTGTAAATATCCTTTAGGCTAAGAGAAATATTTAATTTAGGAAGGGATATGACCTGTTCATCTTTTGTAAACGTTTCGGCCATCCATTCTCCATCTTCCTGTTTGCAATAAAATACGACTACCTGCTGTTCCGGTTCTACACACAGGTAATATTGTAGTGTATCAATCTTTTGGTACTGTATAAACTTATCGGTGAGGTCATATTTCCTCGTGGCATCCGATAAAACTTCTATAAGTAAAATTGGTTTCTCGGAAAAATACTTTTCCAGGTCAGGAAAACAAATTGCTATATCAGGGTAAAAATAATTTCCTTCAGGAGTTTTTATTTTAAAGCTTTCAACTATAAGCTGCCATTTATTTTCTTTTAAAAAAGGATATAAAAGAAAAGAAAGCCGTACAACAAGATTATTATGAAAAATAGATAGTCCGCTCATTTCAAATAAAGTTCCACTTATTAATTCATGCCTTAACTCGCTCTTTTCTACGAAAAGAAAATATTCTTCGTCAGACATCATTTCTTTATGTAACTGTATTACTTTCATAACATCTTCCTTTACCCAAATTTACTGTTGTTCTACCCAATAGCAATTGTAAAAAGCAAAATAGAATTACTGCTTTAGAACGGAGCGTCGCAACGATTTTGAGACAATGCACTACCGCTTGCAAACAAAGTAAACTAACTCTTACCTTTCCTCTCGTCCCACATTTCATTAAAAGTCTTATCGCTAAAGTTCAGCTTTCCTCTATGTGCAGTCCAGGCAGAAAATACTTTATTTATCATCCAGTTCTTTAACTTGCCGTTACCCATGTTCATCATTCTGCGATTGAGACTCCCGGTTTTCCAGGCCTTCCATGCGATCCTTTCTCCATAGGTTGCCATTCCAAACTCAACTGCTTCGTGCCTGTTTTCCAGTAACAGTTCATGCAGGTTTATTCTAAC
>JAOQAJ010000396.1 GCA_025963675.1 Segetibacter sp. | reverse complement strand
GAGTCCGGAATATTTTGTTACCGTGAATAGATTTTTAGACTGTACATAAATTCTCAGATTTTTCATTTTCCATTTTGAAGCTAAATGTGAAGGAAGTGAATAACCAATTTGTACATTTTTCATTCTTAGGTACGAACCATCTTCGACGAAGTAAGAGGAAGGAGTTTGCAACTGTGAGTCATCGGCTAAAGCCATTGGCATTGTTATCTTACCGCCAGAATTAAAACGTTCTTCGGTCCAGGATTCATAGAGGCGACGTTTAGAGCGACCATTTTGGAATTGTTGAAAATCGATCCAGCGTCTTACATAGTTGATCACGTCGTTTCCCTGAACACCCTGAAAGAACATGCTCATATCCCAGCTTTTATAATTTAGATCGATATTGAATCCATAACTAAAATCAGGGTGAGGGTTTCCAATAATGGTACGATCTAAAGGTGTTATTTTTCCGTCGCCATTAATATCTCTATACTTAAACACGCCTGGCTTGCTGTAGTTGTCTACACCAGTTGCACTAGGATTAAATTTTGGATGATCATCGACTTCTTTCTTAGTATTGAAAATGCCTTCCACTACATAACCGTAAAATGAAGAAACAGGTGAACCTTGTTGAGTTAGCGTATATCTCTGCCCGCGGAGGTCACTACCAAATCTTTTTTCATTTGCATTATTGTTCAAGCGAACAACGACATTATCGTAATGAGAAATATTTGCATTAATTTTATAACCGAAGTTGCGACCTTGCTTACTATTATAAGTTAACATCAGGTCAAACCCTTTATTCTTCATTTCGCCGATATTTACTGAAGGCAGCAACAATGCTCCCCATGTATCTGGCCGGGAATCGGGGTATAGCATATCAGTTGTAGTACGACTAAATACATCGAAGTTTACTTCAAACCTATTTTTAAACATACTTACATCCAATCCGATATCTGTAGTTTGGGTTGCCTCCCATCTTCCATCGGGATTACCCAGTCTGTACAGGTAATACCCGGCTTGTGATTGAGTACTGTTATTTCCGACAATATTATAATAGGAAGCACTGCCTGATGAACGAAATGTGCTATAGGCATTATAATTACCCACATTGTCATTACCATTTTTGCCCCAACCTCCTCTAAGTTTAAGGTTTGATATAAACGTCACGTCACTCATAAAAGCTTCTTTTGACAAGACCCATCCTGCAGAGAATGCAGGAAAAGTTCCCCACCTGGCTTTTTCATGAAAACGGGAAGAAGCGTCACGTCGAACAACTCCTTCCAACAGGTACTTATTTTGGTAACTATAATTCAAACGGCCGAAGTAGGAGAATGTTCTCCACTCATCAAAACCTCCACCGCTCACTTGGCCGGTTTCACCCGCATTTAGTATCATATAATTAAGGTCGGTAAAAGCAAATTGCGAACGACCTCCATTAAATGATTCGAAACGATTTTTTACCGCTTCAGTTCCAACCAATACTCTTATAGCATGATCGTTTATTTCAGTAGAATAATTTAAAGTATTTGCCCAGTTTGTCTGAGACCCTCCTCCATAACTTTCGGTTAAGTTATCAGTCAGCCTCGCTTTAATGGATTCAGGGTTTGTAAGATCGCGGTTAGTGCTTCTGGCATTGTTGTAATCTATACCTACAAGCGTTTTAAAAACCAAGCTTTTCGTTATATTAGCCTGGAGGTAAGTTGTGGCCAGCAGCCTCATGTTATTGTTTAAATCATCCTTATTTCTATACAATTCAGCTACAGGATTTTCTGCATCCCCTGTTGTTGCAGATTGGGTGCCTGCGAAATTTCCTTTAATATCGTACACAGGAACAATCGGCTGCATCCGATACGCTAATGAAACGGGGTTATCTGCACTGTTATTATCAAACCCTACGCGGCTGGTATGCACAGCTCCAAGTGTTTGTCCAGCTTCGAGCCAATCAGTAAGTTTAAACGTGGAATTAAAACGAATTGAATAACGTTTGAAGCCGGTGTAAATGACTACTCCTTTTTGATCTGTATGACCGAGAGAAACAGCGTATTTGCTTTTTTCAGAACCACCACGAATAGATAAATTGTATTCCTGGAACAAGGCAGGGTTAAAAATCTCGTCGAACCAGTTGGTTCCGACTTTGTTTGCTTTCGTTATACCATTGTATGGCAGGGGATAGCTATACTTCGTTTCGTCTACTGATCCATTAACCCCACCAGTTGGGTTAATGTAATCAGGGATAACTGGTGTAGCTCCAAATCCATATTGCTTATTTCCCCAAGCAGGACCGCCTGGAAGAAGGCCTCCGTTTTTGTATTCTAACCAGTTAATATCAGCATACTCCTGCGTATTCGCCATATCCAGCTGATTGGTTGTCTGTTCTACTCCTACACGGGAATCAAAATTGATCGAAAGGCCGGTTTTGCCTCTTTTGGTTGTAATAAGTATAACCCCATTTGCACCTCTTGCACCATATATTGCAGACGCTGACGCATCCTTCAATACAGTCATTGTTTCAATGTCGTTTGGATTAATTTGGCTTAGACCACCTGTAATGGGTAAACCATCAATAACATACAATGGGTTATTACTATTTACAGAGCCATAACCACGAATACGAACTGTAGGTTCTCCACCAGGTGAATTACCATTTGTGATGGTAACTCCCGCGACACGACCTTGAAGTCGGGAGGCCGCATTTGCATCGGTTGAGGGTTGCAATTCATTAGCTCCAATGGAAACAACTGAACCAGTTAAACTTTCCTTCTTTTGAGTACCATAACCAACTACGACTACCTGGTCTAGTGTTGCAACGGAACTTACTAATTTCACCGTCAGGGAGAGGGTAATATTGTCCTTAATGTTATAACCGGATAGCAATTGTTTTTCATACCCGATAGTAGAAAAAGAAAAGCTGTAGGGGCTACCAGGAGATATCCTGGAGAAAGTGAAAGTTCCGGAACTGTCAGTACTTGTTCCGCTTGTGAAATTTGTTTTTGTATTTCTGATTATTACAGAGACACCTGGAAGCGGTTCACTATTGCTATTTAGTACTAACCCTTTTACCAAATTGACCTTTTCTTGCCCATTTAAAGCATCAAACCGAAACAAAAGACACAGGAGCATCAGGGCAAAAAGAGTTCCCCTGGAATCAATTCGATTAATTCTCATACGGCAGTTTTATTGATGTTAAAAAGAGTTCTCTACAAAGTAAAATTTTCCTTTGTAAGGACAATAGCAATCGGCATCTGTAATTTATTAAATACTAGTAGTCATTCTATTAATAATTTCTTTTCTAAAAGCCTGGGTAAACACTATTATAGAAATGAAAAACAATAATGAAAAACGGTCTTATTAAAAAGAGTATTTAGAGAAGGTCTTCCAATATATTCTGTTAGTTATACGAATAGCAAGTAATTTACCCCTACAACGATTAAAAATATTTCTTTGGATTTTACCACCCTGGCTGTTAAGGATAGGAATTAAAGTGATGGGGAAAGTTCAAAATTTCATTTCTTATGCAAGAAACGCTACTTTCCTAAACCGATTATGCCTA
>JAOQAJ010000244.1 GCA_025963675.1 Segetibacter sp. | reverse complement strand
GAGCTCGATTTCTTATTTGACACCTTTAAGAATGAAAAAGTAGATGGCGAAACATTTGGAGATTTTGCTTTTAAGAAATGGGTGAATAGCGCTGAGTTAATAAGGACCGCAAGTAGTTTTAATGAAGTAAATCTTCCCGTTAATAATTACAGCCCGGTAGCATGAGCTTAAATGCGAATGAAGTAAAATAAATGTCGGAAATAAAAACAAGTAAATATCGACCAGAAATGCCTCCCGCAGCAAAAGAAATAAATAACCTGTTTCCGGTTTTTTTGAAACTGGAGCAAATGAGTATTTTGATAGTGGGCGGGGGCAATGTAGCACTTGAAAAACTGCAGGCTGTTCTGTCAAATTCTCCATTAACAAAAATTAGCCTTGTAGCAATCGCTGTTAATAAGGAGATCAGGGAACTGGCGAACGCACATAAAAATATTGAAATAGCTGAACGTGCATTTGAAAGTAATGATGCTGCTAACGTTGACCTGGTAATAGTTGCAGTAAACGATATACCAGCCAGTACTCAAATCAGCGATGAAGCCCGATCGCATGGCAAATTGGTAAACGTGGCAGATAAACCAGAGCTCTGCGATTTTTATTTGAGCTCGGTTGTAAAAAAAGGTAACCTCAAAATCGCTATTTCAACCAACGGAAAATCTCCCACTGCGGCTAAACGGCTGAAGGAAGTTTTAAATGAAGCTTTACCTGGTGAACTGGAAGAGGTGATCAACAACCTTCAAAAGATCAGGAATAATCTAAATGGTGACTTTGCAGAAAAGGTGAAGCGGCTTAACCATATTACAAGAATATTGGTTGAGAACAACACCGAAAAAAGCATTAACTGGAAACGGATTGCAACCTACCTGGTGAGTGTATTTGCGTTGATGTTAGTAGGCCATTTTATTTTTTCTTATGTCCCCATACGGGGTATTGCCGATACCACGATTCAGTATTATCAAACACTCGACAAGAATTTCCACTGGATGGTTCTTGCTGGTTTCCTGGCTCAGTTGGTTGACGGCGCATTAGGCATGGGCTACGGCGTCACGAGTGCCACAATTTTATTATCTGCCGGCGTTAATCTTGCATCCATCAGCAGCAGTATACATACGGCAGAAATGTTTGCAAGCGGAGCATCAGGATATAGTCATTATAAGTTTGGTAATGTAAATAAGAAGTTGTTTAAGATCCTTGTTATTCCAGGTGTAATTGGTGCTATCGCCGGCGCTATCTTACTCACAAAATTTGGTGACACCCATGCTGCTTATTTAAAACCAGTCATGGCTGCTTATACTATGTTTCTTGGTATACGAATCCTGTTAAATGCATTCAGGGACCAAAAGGTCACAAAGAAGTTTAAGAATTACAGCTTGCTAGCCGGCGTGGGCGGGTTTCTTGATTCATTTGGCGGCGGGGGATGGGGACCAATTGTAACAACCACCTTAATCACCAAAGGTCGTAGTCCCAAGTATGTAATTGGTTCTGTAAGTATCACAGAATTTTTTGTCACCCTTGCAAGCGCCTTTACTTTTTTTACAATGATCGGTGTGACTCACTGGCAAGTAATTGTCGCATTAATCATCGGTGGTTTGATTGGAGCCCCAATAGCTGCAAAGTTGGCTGGAAGACTTCCCCGCAAGGCGTCCTTTATTCTTCTTGGAGTTCTCGTAATTATTTGGAGCTTACGTATTTTGGTAAAACTTTTTTAGATATAAGTTATTATCCGCGCCCATTTCTTTTTACTAACCGAACCAGTGAATGAACTGGTTTGGTTGCCAGCTAAAGATCCTTTTTCAACATCGTTGTGTCACTCACTGCAACTTGTAGTATTCCTTTTCACGTTTTTTTCAAGTCTTGTTATAGAGACAAGTAATCTGTCTAAAGGCAAATCAATGACTTTGCCCAAAAATTATTTTTTATTTTTTACTCTATAAATTTGGTAGACTAATAAAATTGCTTTTAAATTTGCACCGAAACAAAATCTGACACATAGCTCATGTCCTTATTATTTGATTCTTCCTCCCGATGTTGTTCTTGCTGTTGCCGGAATATTCCCCTCTAACTTTTTGCCGGCTATATCGAATATTTTTTTACTTATTAATCCTACTAAAATAGTAGACTAATTAACTCTAGACCCAAATGACAAAAGACTTATTAAAAGTTGAAAAACAAAAGACGCGTTTAAATGAAGCCTTCAGGCAAAGTTTATTACTGTTTTTCATGTTTCTTTCTGTGCATTCAATTTTTGCACAAGGAACCAACCTCATTGAGATTTCAGGAGCGGTACTTGACCAGGAAGGAAAACAACCAATAGCTTCTGTAAGCGTTCAAATTAAGGGTACAGTAGCCGGAACCATCACAAATGAGAAAGGTGAGTTTGCTATAAAAACAAGAAACAAATTTCCTCTTACACTTGTTTTCTCCTCTGTTGGGTTCGAGACACAGGAGTTTGAAGTGAATTCCATCAATTCGAAGCTTGCAATCAACCTGGTAACGCAAACTGTACTTGGTAAAGATGTCGTGGTAACTGCTTCCCGTGTGGCAGAGAGTATCTTAAAGTCTCCGGTTGCGATTGAAAAATTAGACATCAGGGCAATCAGGGAATCGGCAGCCCCCAGCTTTTATGATGCATTGGAAAATGTAAAAGGCGTTCAGATGATTACTTCAAGCCTGACTTTCAAAGTGCCAAATACCCGTGGTTTCAATATTCCCAATAACTTCCGTTTTATGCAATTAGTCGATGGGGTAGATATGCAGGCTGCGACGTTAGGTGTGCCATTAGGAAACGCCATCGGGCCAACAGAACTAGACATTGCAAGCATAGAAATTACTCCGGGCGCGGCTTCCGCTTTATATGGCATGAATGCAATTAACGGCATGGCTAATTTGCTTACCAAAAGCCCTTTTCTATACCAGGGATTAAGCGTGTATCAAAAAACAGGACTTAATCATGTTGATGGTAAAGATCATGACCCGGGTGTTTTAACCGAAACTGCCATCAGGTATGCTAAGGCTTTCAATAATAAATGGGCTTTTAAAGTAAATGCCGGTTATATGAGGGGAACCGACTGGAGATCGAATACCCGCCTCGATCAGAATACCAACAACCTTAAAAGTGCTAACCCGGGCTTTTCGCAGTTAAATGGAAGGAACAACCAGGCTTTTGACGGTTGGAACAAATATGGCGATGATGCTTTGGCAGGAAGTAATGTTGTATCAATCAGCGGGCTTAATATAAATGGAGCAGCAAACCAGACTTTGCGTGTTGCCCGTACAGGTTATTGGGAAACTGACCTTGTAAGTCCTAAGGTCGATAACCTTAAACTCGATGCAGCGCTTCATTATCGCATTAGTGACAAAGCCGAACTTTCTTATTCATACCGGGTAGGTAAGATGGATGGTGTTTTTCAAAGAGGAAATAAAATTCAACTGAATAACGTAGTTGTACAAAACCATAAGCTCGAACTGAAAGGAAATAATTATGTTGTTCGCAGTTATCTTGCTATAGAAAACACCGGCGATTCCTATAACGTAAAACCTTTGGCAGATAACCTTGATCTGGCTAGTGGCGGAAGCAATAATGCTTGGGCCGCAAAATATAAAACGGCCCTCGTTACTAAACTAAATGATGGTGCTGATCTTGCCACCGCTACTCAATATGCCAGAACTGTAGCAGATGCCGGACGGGTAGAACCTGGTACTGCAGCTTTTGAAAATTTGAAAAATACCATCATTAAAATAAATAACTGGGATATAAAGTCAAGCACAATACCAGATGCTCCGGAAACAGGCGGCGCAGCTTTAATTCAAAAAAGTCGACTGTACCACACAGAAGCACAATGGGATCTTTCAAGCCAGGTGAAATTTGTTGATTTATTGGTAGGAGGTGATGCACGTGTATACCAGATTATCCCTGACGGAAATAACTTTGTTGATTTTACACGTTCTATTGCAGATCGCAACAAACCTCTTGCCGATGGCAGCTTTGGCGACAATGTTTACTACAAAAAGTTCGGTGCTTTTACCCAGGTCACAAAAACCTTTTTCGATGAAAAGCTAAAGTTGTTTGGTTCTCTTCGTTACGACTATAACCCTGAGTTCGATCCTAAACTTACTCCAAGGCTCGCTGCTGTATACACATTCAAGAACAATCATAATTTTCGTATAACATGGCAGCAGGGCTACCGTTTCCCTGCGTTGTTCGAAGCCTTATCTTATGTAAATAATGGAAGGGTTAAACGTGTTGGTAGTTTGTCTTACATCAACAACGGGCTAGGTTATCTTGAAAATAGTTATTCCCAGGCATCTGTTATTGATTTCAATGCTGCAGTAAGCGCCGCAGGAAACACTGATCAAGCAGCACTTGCGAACCGAAATTTATTGAAAGTAGCAAATCTTCCCAAAGCTCGTCCCGAGCGGATCAATTCTTTAGAAGTTGGTTACAAAAGCGTTTTATTCAACAACAAACTGGTATTAGATATAGACGCTTACAGCAACCAGTACGATGGCTTTTTAGGTCAGGTGCAAGTGTTTGTTCCAAAAGGTGAAACGGTCGGCTCCGATGCGTCTGTGCTTGCAATGCTCGACAGAAACCGGGATGCAACAACCGCCACAAATACAACCGCCGCAAGCAAAGGACAGGATCGTTATCGGGTGTATACAAACGCAAAAAATACCTACCGTAACTACGGGTCGTCGCTTGGTGTTACCTATAATTTTTATAAAAAGTATACTATTTCCGGAAACGTAAACTATAACAAGATCAAGTCAAACGAGGCGAACGACATCTTTGTTACGGGTTTCAACACCCCCGATTGGTCTACAAACCTGTCATTTGGTAATCGGCAGATCGCAAAAAATATCGGTTTCAATGTTGTGTGGAGATGGCAAAATGCCTTCTTGTGGGAGAGCCCGCTTGTAACCGGTGATATTGCTGCTTACAGCACTATCGACGCCCAGGTTACTTTCAAGGTTCCCAAGGCAAAAGCAAGTGTAAAAGTTGGTGCTGCTGATATTTTTAATCATCGTTATTTACAATATGCCGGTGGCCCAACAATTGGAGGTTTATATTATGTAGCCTTTACTTTCGACAACCTCTTCAAATAAATAGTCCGGCTTAATCAGGCAACTTTTTTGAAGCCGGCTTTTGTTCTTTATAGCATCATCCTTGCGACGCTCCGTTCAGCTATCAGTTAATAATTGAACGGAGCGCAACAGGTGAAAAAATTCTTCGGCCTAAATTCATACAGTTACGTGGCCGAGAGGACAGGCGCGGGTTTGCAAAACCATGAACGGTGGTTCGATTCCACCCGTAACGTCTTATTTCATAATGGTAAGCAATCGTTAGCGGGCGGTGTTTCTACACTGCCTTTTTTTATAAGCTGCAAAGTGTTTTAGTATTTAAAGGATTTGAAAAAAATGTGCTCAAAAGATCAACCGGATGCAAAAAGACACCACGTGCAGCTCAGAGCAGCAGTTCTTAAAAAAAAGATGAAAATTGAATAACTGTTAAAAGGAGCGTCGCAACTACTGCCTGGGAAAGAGATAAATGCTGGTGTCAAAAAAAAATTAAATTAAAATAGAAAAATGAATAAAAATTTAGTTTTCCTTATTTTTTGTACGCTTACAGTAAGTGCAGTTTTTGGCCAACAAACTAAAACCACAACAGACGTGCAGCAAATCTGGTTTGGCTATTTTAATCAAACCCGCCTAACTGATAAAGTTGGTTTGTCGACAGATCTTCATCTTCGTACAAAAGAAGGTTTTGTCAACAATTTTTCTCAATCCATCGCACGACTTGGCGTTACTTATTACGTTACCGACAATACTAAACTGACCGCTGGATATGCTTATGTGAGCACTTATGGGGCGGAAGGGCATACCAATATAACCCAGCCGGAGCATCGATTGTGGCAGCAAGTGCAATGGCATACCAGGTATAACAAAAATCGAATGATGCAGGGGGTACGGTTAGAGGAAAGATACCGTCATAAGATATTGAACGACTCTACTTTGGCCAGTGGTTACAACTTTAATTATAAGCTTCGCTACAACCTCTTATACGAAATCCCCTTCTCCCAAAAGCCCGATAACAAATTTTCCTTTGTACTAAACGATGAAATTCATATCAATTTTGGAAAAGAGATTATGTATAATTATTTCGACCAAAACCGCTTTTTTGCCGGATTAAAGTTCAATACAAGTAAGCAAGACAATATTCAGCTCGGCTATATGAACCAATTTCAGCAACTAGCTTCCGGAAACAGGTATAGAAACAACCACGTTATCCGCTTATTTTATTTTCAGAACGTTGACTGGCGTAAGAAAAAGGCATCATAAAGAGCCCCGTTTATAGGAACTCCTTAATTTTACCACGGGTACAGGTATTACTCTTTTTATTCATGCTGACATTTGAATAAATATTTATGTCTTACCTTCCAAAATTGCCCAACTAATTAGATTAGTTGGTAAACTTTTGATCCCATGGCGGTTATTTTTTCAATGATATTGTTTATGATCTTGAAAAAAAATCTCATTCAATAAAATTGCAAACTTGACGTTATATCAGGTATCCAACCCCGTGTTATGACAAACCTTCGGAAGTTCTACATATATGCCATCGTGCTGGCATTATTAATATCTGCGAGTTCGCGGGCTCAGGATATACATTTCTCTCAATTTTTTGAAACTCCTTTATTACGCAATCCATCACTTGCAGGTATTTTTAACGGGGATATAAGGGTACAAGGGGTTTACCGAAACCAGTGGGGCAGTGTTACCATTCCCTACAAGACCGGATCTTTTAATGTGGAGTATAAGAAACCAATTGGCCAGGGAGACGACTTCATAACAACAGGTTTGCAACTGGTATATGACAAGGCGGGAACAACCAATTTTACCACAACCAACATACTGCCTGCTGTTAACTACCATAAATCTTTGGGCTCAAATAAAAGCTCTTATCTTTCTTTAGGTTTTATGGGCGGACTCGTACAGCGTAGAATTGACCGCACAAAAATGACTACAAATAGTCAATTCGACGGTAATGGTTATAACCCGGCATTGGCAGATGGTGAGAGTTTTGTAAACGATAATTTCTCGTACCTCGATGGAAGTGTGGGTATGACTTTTAGTTCAGCTTTATCACCTGACAGACCGGATGACAATTATTTTATCGGTGTTGGTTTTCATCATTTTAATCGTCCAAAAAATAGTTTTTATAAACGTCCTGAGATTGAGCTAAGTCCTAAGTGGGTCTATTCTACCGGGGTTCGGTTTGGTGTAAGTGAAACTTCTTACCTCACGATTCAAGCAGACCATACTACGCAGGGACCTTCAAAAGAAACGATTATAGGGGCAATGTATTCTATAAAGATTGGTGAAGACTATCAAAGACCCGATTACACATTACACTTTGGCAGCTTTCTCAGGTTAGAAGATGCATTTATTCCGGTCGTCAAACTGGATTACAATCCATTTTCAGTGGCATTAAGCTATGACGTAAATGTAAGCCAGCTAAAAACTGCCAGCCAGGGACATGGAGGGATGGAACTTTCTGTGACTTATATCGGCTTTTTCGATAGAGAAAACAGTAGTAGAAATGCTACCAGGTGTCCTAAGTTTTAAGCTTGTTTCAGTTTGATCAAAACTAAAAACGGCCACAGAAATGTCTCATAAAGCCAAAAAGGTTTCCTTTTTCTGGAAACGTGGTTTTTTGGCAGCGCTAATTGAGGTTTGGGTTCTACATCGCAAATGTTAGATTCTACACAATTAAAGGCCTGTCGGAAACGTTTTAGTTAATATTAAAGGAATTACCGGCAGTTAATGATTGTGGCTATAATTTTGTATATTGAAGATTATAATTAATTTTAGACATTGAGACTATAGACAAACATGAATAAATTTTACCTGATAATTCTTTTTACTGGATTTACTTTTTTTGCGAGGGCTCAGGAAACAAAAACAAGTAATTCTCCTTTTCCCACCGAAATAGCCGGGGCGAAAATTCTAAAATTTTATCCTAACCCTGCAGTCGGGGTCATCAACTTTGAATTTCTTAAACCTGTTCAAAAAGATCTCACTCTCCAGGTGTTTAATTTTATAGGTAAAAAGGTGTTTGAATTAAACGGAGTTTCTCAGAAAACATCGGTGCCTTTAAACGATTTTTACCGGGGCGTTTACATTTTTCAACTTCGTGATAAATCAGGACGAATTGTTGAATCGGGCAAGTTTCAGGTGATCGACAACAAATAATCTAAAGTTTTAAGGGAACCTCAAAATAGATAACCAAACTTTTTGGTAAACGGCTCTGTAGCTAATGGCTGGCAACTAATAGCTTATAGCTTCCCTCTACAAGACCTGTACAATCAAAAATTTGAGGTAATTAGTATTTTCTATTCCCCAGATAATAGGGTGGTCACTAGCCTGCGCCCTAAATGTTACCTGCCTTAGTTTTCTTCTTGCATCTTTTGCGGCCATATTTATCGTATCCAGAAATAACTCAGGTGAAACAAGGTTGGTGCAACTGCTTGTCACTAAGAAACCGCCCGGTCTAACCAGTTTCATTCCCCTCAGGTTAATCTCTTTATAACCGGTAACAGCTTTATCAATATTTTCCCTGCTTTTTGTAAATGCAGGCGGGTCAAGCATCACAACATCATATTGTCGCCCGTCTTTTCCCCATTGTTTCAAAACATCAAAAGCGTTCACAGCTTCAAACCGACATACGTTTGCCAGTCCATTTAGCTCAGCATTTTTAGTCGCCTGAAGGACCGCGTTTTCAGAAATATCGAGGCCTAATACGCTTTTTGCTCCATAATGAGCCGCATGTATTTCAAATGTGCCGGTATAGGTAAAAACACCAAGCACATCAGCTCCTTTTGCAATATGCCTAATCGCCCTTCGATTATCTTGCTGATCCAGAAAATAGCCCGTTTTTTGCCCGTTTTCTATATCAACATAAAATTGGAGCCCATTTTCATTTATTAAAATATTCGTGTCTGACGATTCTGTTAACCATCCTTTCTTTTGCTCCAGCCCTTCAAGCTCTCTTACCGGTACATCATTTCTTTCATAAATACCTTTGGGGTTAAAAATGGTTTGCAAAGCTTTTACGATCGTAGATTTCCAAACCTCCATCCCAAGAGAAAGCGTCTGTATTACAAAATAATCATTAAACTTATCGATGATTAGCGCAGGCAGAAAATCGGCTTCCCCGAATATCAATCTGCAGTTTTCGGTGTATCCAATTTTCTTGCGGTAATCCCAGGCAGCTTGTATTCGGTTAAAAATAAATTTTTCGTCAATTGTTTCGTTTCTATCCCGGCTAAGAAGTCTCACGGTAATTTGAGACTTAGGATTGATGTAGCCTTTTCCCACAAACTTGTTGTCAAAGGTGTAAACTTCTACGATTTCTCCTGGTTTAACCTCGGCTTCAATCTTATCAATTTCGTTTGAAAAAATCCAGGGATGGCCGTTAGCTACTCGTTGACTTATCTTCTTCTGTAAAATTACCTTTGACATTTTGCAAATATAATTTTACATATTGTCTTTCTGTGTTTTTCGAAAATGTCAATTTGACCTTAAAACCTCTTTGGCAAAGTGTTTGACCTTTACCTTTGCGAAAAAATGAAAAGTATGTCAGATAAAGAAACACAGCAAACTGACAATCAATCGATGGAAGGAGTTGATATTAACTCCGACGATAATATTCCCGGAACTTCTCACCTGAGTGATACCTTAACTGAGGATGGCGAGGTCGAAAAGCTGAAGGCTGAAATTCAGGAACAAAAGGACAAATATTTGAGACTGTTTGCTGAATTTGATAATTACAAGCGCAGGACAGCAAAAGAAAGGATCGAGCAAATGCAGACTGCAGGCAAAGAAGTAATTACATCAATGCTTGACGTACTTGACGACTGCGATCGTGCAGAAAAGCAGTTACAATCAACTACCGATTTGGATCAGATAAAGGAAGGTGTTCAACTGGTTTTTAATAAACTAAGAACTACACTACAAAGTAAGGGGTTGAAGCCAATGCAAAGCATTAAAACAGATTTTGATGTGGAAAAGCATGAAGCAATTACAGAAATCCCTGCACCAACCGAAGATTTGAAAGGAAAGGTGGTTGACGAAGTTACAAAGGGATATTATTTGAATGATAAGCTAATCCGCTTTGCAAAAGTAGTTGTGGGTAAATGAATGGGTTTAACGGGTAGAGGTAGGTCGAAAAGATAATGGTTGGGTGTTGGAACGAAGTGGAGGATGTTTTTTTGGAACCCAACTTACATGCTACTATAGTTCATTTGTTGCGTCGCACACTTTTGCTTTTTTATCATTATTCGACGAATACTACAAATCGGTTAAAACACACAAGTGTAAGGGTGGATATGAGTAATAAACAGATCATATTAACGTTCAATTGTAAAAAATTAGATTCTTAAAACTCCCCTTAAGGGGCTGGGGGTATATATGTCAACAAAACGAGATTATTACGAAGTACTTGGGGTTGGGAAATCTGCCGGTGCTGATGAAATTAAAAAGGCCTATCGCAAGGTTGCAATGCAATATCATCCGGACAGAAACCCTGGCGACAATGAAGCTGAGGAGAAGTTTAAAGAAGCTGCTGAAGCATATGAAGTGCTAAGTGACGCCGATAAAAAGGCTAAGTATGACCGATACGGTCACCAGGCATTTGCACCCGGCAGCGGTGGTTTTGGTGGTGGTCATGCAACCAATATGGATGATATCTTTAGCCAGTTTGGTGACATCTTTGGTGAGGATATCTTCGGCAACTTTTTCGGTGGCGGCGGTGGCAGAAGCCGCGGCGGAGGTGGCAGAAGAGCGACCGGTCAGCGTGGAAGCAATCTGCGTGTTAAGCTTAAATTGAACTTTGAGGAAATTGCAAAGGGTGTTACAAAAAATATCAAGGTTAAAAAGTATGTAAGTTGTAATACCTGTAGCGGCTCTGGCGCCAAGGATAAAGGTAGTATGCAAACGTGCAGCACCTGTAATGGTAGCGGGCAGGTGAGAAAAGTACAAAGTACCTTCCTTGGCCAAATGCAAACGGTTGCAACCTGTTCTACATGTAATGGTGAGGGTACAACGATAACTGCAAAGTGCCAGGTTTGCAAAGGCGAAGGACGGGTATACGGTGAAGAAATGGTTAGCCTTGATATACCAGCAGGTGTACAGGAGGGAATGCAGCTTAGTCTCAGTGGAAAAGGCAATGCAGGCGAAAGGGGTGGAGCTAACGGAGACTTAATCATCTTAATTGAAGAGGAGGCGCATCCTACGCTGCACCGTGATGGATTGAATGTAGCTTTTGAATTATTCATAACCTTTCCTGACGCTGTCTTCGGTACCAATGTAGAGGTGCCGACAATAGATGGTAAAGCAAAGATTAAAATTCCGCCAGGAACCCAAAGCGGTAAGATCTTTAGACTAAAAGGAAAAGGTTTCCCTGAAGTAAATGGATATTCCAAAGGCGACCAGCTTATACATGTGAATGTTTGGACGCCGCAGAACGTAAGCAGCGAAGAAAGATCAATGCTTGAGATGATGAATGATAGCAATAACTTCAAGCCACATCCTGATAAGAATGACAAGAGCTTTTTCGAGAAAATAAAGGAAGCTTTTAGTTGATGGATATTCTACCAACTTCAGTTGGTAAACGACATAAAAATAGGGTGATTGCTCGGCGGCGATCACCCTATTTTATTTGTTACAATTTTGCAGATTACGAAGACCAGATCAATCAGCCTGAACAACTAATCTTCCTTAAGCTGGTATAATTGCGAGAGGTTTCTGCCTAGCCCATTATAATCAAGACCGTAGCCGAGCACAAATTTGTTTGGAATTGAAAAACAGGTATAATCAATATTTACAGGAAAGACTGTTGCATCCGGCTTATGCAGCAGAACAGCTATTTTTAATGATGAAGGCTGTTGATTATAAACCTGCGGTAGAAATTGGCTAAGTGTCTTGCCAGTATCGATAATGTCTTCCAGGATAATGATGTCCCGTCCTTTAATGTCTGTATCAAGCCCAATAGCAGTTACTACCTGACCTGAGCTTTTTGTTCCTTTGTAAGAAGCAAGTTTTATAAAACAAATCTCTGCCTCAATAGTAAGAAATTTAAACAAGTCTGCAGAGAAAATAAAGGAACCATTCAGAATAGATATAAACAGTGGTCTTTTTCCATTGTAATCGCGGTTGATGCTTGCACCCAGCTCTTTTACTTTGTTAATAATTTCTTCGCCAGATAAATAAGGAATAAAGTATTTATCGTGAACGTGTATTGTAGACATATGTAATTTTGCGGCACAAGATAAGCCGTTATCACATATCAGAACCTGTTTTAAATGCACCTGCTGATGCTAATTTTGGAGAAGATGGTGCAGGATATTTAAGGTAAATTTTTTCACCGGTGGCTGGTTGCATACCTTTTTGTAAACCGTTATATTCCATAACACTTGTCAACTGAATTCCTTCTTTTTGAGCAATATCATGTATAGACTCATCCGCTTCTACAACGTGCACATCTTTAGTGCCTTTTTTGGATTTCTTTTGAAGAAAAATTAATTGGCTGGAAGTTAAAATGTCTGTTGGCTCCAAATCATTAAATTCTATTAATTTCTTTAGTCCAACATTGTAATTATTAGCCAGTGCAAGTAACGAAGTTCCTGCAGCAGCATAAATCACCTTCGCTTCGTTTATGTTGAAAACGGAATTAACCGGGTATTTTGAACTCTTTAAATTTTCCTTAGCTATCGGTTTTGCAATAAAGACCGGAGCAATTTTATCTTCAGTGTCATCATCTTCTGTTGCTCTCTGAGCCATGCTACCTGTTGCAAATAATTCGTCGCCGCTTTCTTTGCGTTGCATTGCCGCCAAACTATATGACTGTAGATCGTTTTCTACAATAAGCCTGATTAGTTGTTGTGCATACGTAGGGCTTGTCGCATATCCAGCCCTTTTAAGTCCTTTAGCCCAACCCTCATAATCTGTTGGATCCAATTTAAAAAGAAAAGCATACATAGGCCTTGTCCTCAAAAAGTCTGAGTGGTCTTTGTAAGAGTCTTCTACAGATGGGTATTTCCTAAAGCATTCATTCTTAGCGTCATCGTCGTGGTGCATCGTCTCGCCCGTCCATTCTGACTTACATTTTATTCCAAAATGGTTGTTGGCCATTGAAGCAAGGTCGCTTTGTCCACCGGCAGTTTCTAAGATTCCCTGGGCTAATGTTACCGATGCAGGCACTCCCGTTCTTAGCATCTCGGAGATGGCAAGTTCTTTGTAACTATTAACGTAAGATTGAATTCGAAGTTTGTCAGATTGGCCAAAGGCAGAAGATAATAATAAGATTGCTGAAAGCAGGGTTGTGGTAAGCTTAGGGAATTTTATCATTCTAATTTTTTTATTAATAATAGTCCGTCTCTAACAGATAGCATCACTTGCTCAACTCTAGAGTCGTTTGTAACATGTTCATTAAAGGCATCAATTGCCAGCGCGTTTTTTCCTTTTATTGGCTGCTCTAATACCTGTCCGTGAAAAAGTACATTATCAGCTATGATAATACCTTTCTTAGATAATCTCGGCAAAACAAGTTCATAGTACTCTATATAACTCACTTTATCGGCGTCTATAAAAACGAGATCCCATTCATGTGGTAAGCTGGGAATAACTTCCTTCGCATTACCTACGTGTAAAGTAATGAGATTATTGTTTTTGGCAAATTTAAAATTGCTTAAAGCGGTATCAGCATCCTCTTGCCTGATCTCAATGGTATGCAGTTCTCCATCACTTTGAAGCCCCTTAAGCAAACACAATGCACTATAACCTGTAAAGGTTCCAATTTCTAAAATATACTTTGGTGCAAGAATTTTACTAATTAAAGATAATAATTTACCTTGGACATGCCCACTTAACATATGTGCAAGTGGATGATTTTCAACAGTTTCTTTATTTATTTTCTTTAATAGTTCATCTTCTGCACTTGTATGCTGCCCAATATAATTTTCTGCAAGGGTTGAAATTATCTCAAAAGACATTAAATCAAAACTAGGGAAAAATCGAAGTAGGCCGGATGTTACCGTTGGTTTAATTATAGATCCTTTTAAAAACTTTAACATTTTTAAAAGCAGCGAATATAGAAATAACAAAAAAGGTCATCAAATGTCACCTTACCGGACACCACTTTTGGATCATCCTTTTTTAAGGAAACCGTTATCTTTGAAACC
>JAOQAJ010000234.1 GCA_025963675.1 Segetibacter sp. | reverse complement strand
TGTTGTTGGTAATTACTTTCACATCGTGTGCGCAAAAGGCTAAAAAGATTACTGAACGAAAATTGTCTGCAAAAGAACTCTCTAAATATAGCCAGGCAACATTTGCTGCAGGATGTTTCTGGCACGAAGAAGCACTTTTTGAAAGCGTAAAAGGCGTGAAAGAAGCGGTGGCAGGTTATGCAGGTGGAACTATTGAAAAGCCGACTTATGAGCGAAGTGGAGAAGGAGCTTCGGCACATGCAGAAACAGTAAATGTTTATTATGACCCTGCGGTTGTTTCATACGCCGACTTATTAAAAATTTACTTCTTCGGCCAGGATCCAACCCAGGTGAATGGGCAGGGACCTGATCGTGGCCCGCAGTACCGGTCAATTCTGTTTTACAGAAACG
This sequence comes from Segetibacter sp., assembly GCA_025963675.1. Lineage (GTDB taxonomy): Bacteria > Bacteroidota > Bacteroidia > Chitinophagales > Chitinophagaceae > Segetibacter. Next base: position 38,198 of record JAOQAJ010000234.1, on the reverse strand, counting down.
ACAATGAAAAAAAACTGGCTGAGGATTATTTGGGATCAATGAAAAAATCGGGGAAATACAGTAAGCCAATTACAGTTCAATTAATGCCATTTACAAAATTCTGGATGGCTGAAGACTATCACCAGGATTATATTGACAAACATCCGTATGGTGGTTATGTTTTGGGCTTTAGCATTCCTGAGGTTAAAAAAGTTCAGAAACAGTTTCCTGAAATGATCAAACCAGAACGTGTTTTTTAATTTGATTTACTCTAACAATTTTTTATTTCGGGCGGTGATGAATCTCCAGACGACTTCAGCAGTCAAGAGTGTGGCGACCGCAAAAAGAACCGGGGTAATTGTGGAGCCTTCACTTGTAAAAGCTGCAGTTAACGCAATTGCATAAACAGCTAATGGCAGCAAAATCATTAAGCTAAGACCAACCACATTTAAAGGAATTTTAAAAGGCCGTTTTTCACCAGGTGCAATAATGCGCAGCCTGATAAGGGTGATATATTCTAAAAACAGGGCAGCTCCGTAGACAGTCACATCGATGATTAACAGCTCTCCGAAAGTCCACAGAATCATAAAGCTCACAGCAACTGAACAGGCGAGAATGGAGACATAAGGTGAGTTGAACTTTGGATGAAGCAAAGTGAGTTTTTTAGGGAGTAATTTGTCTTTTGCCATAACCTGCGGCACCCTTGATACTGACAACAATACTGCTGAGTATAATCCCAGAGCACTTGCCATTCCACCAACTGCAATCATGGCTCCAAGCCAATGACCTCCCACTAAAGTTCCAAGTGCAGGAAATCCATTATCATTTAAAACCTCTGCACTTATTCCTGATTGAATAGCAATCAACACAGCTATCATATAAATCATAAGAACGATGAAGAAGGCTGTTATAATTGAAGCCAGGTATGACCTGGCAGGTTTGTCAACTTCTTCCGCATAAGTGGTTGTGTTATCCCACCCAATGAAATTCCACATGATGGTGTATAAAGCGAGGCCGGTTGAAGAAAATGAATGACCTTTTAGTGTTTGAGCAGGAATGGAGATTTGACCAGAATACTTTATTAGTGCAACAACAAAAAGTACCACGAAAGGCACCAAAACAACAATACCTAAAAAAATAGAAGTTTTTCCGACCGGTACAATACCTCTGATATTTAAGGCGGCAGAAGACCAAATCATAATAAGGCAAACCGGAATTTTGTAGGCTTCTATCTGGGGGAAAAAGAACGACGCGTATTCAACAAAAAGAACAGGATAAATAGCCAGATCGACAAAGGTGTAAATCCATGTCCACCAGCCTTCATAAAACGCCCACCGTAATCCCAGGCCTCTTTTGACCCATTGATAATAACCGCCTGTGACCGGCATCATACTATTTAACTCAAGTACCGTTATGATTGATGGAATATCCCACAACAATGGTGTTAGCAGCAAGAGCAATATGGAAGCATTGCTTCCGGCATAAGTCAACAAAGGCTCCAAGCCGTATGGTCCACCTGAAACAGTGAGAAAAATGATAGCAGCAAGTTGTATGGTCTTCAGTTTCTTCGTTGGTATGGCCATCCGATAAAAATAATAAGAACTGCATTAATAAAACGTCTTACAACCAACACCGCATCAACAATTAAAAAAAAGTAGCCACTTGTATTTGCAGTTTAATACTTCTACTTTTAAACCGGCTTGAACAGCACAATAAATGCAAGTTACGTTATGACTGATAAAGGCCTGAACTCTCCGCTGTTTCGTAAGATTATTACTGTTGTTCTGTTTGCCGGTATTTCCGTCGCACTCGTTGGGTTGTATTACCTGGTTTTTCTACCTCAACAACATGAGAAATTTAATCTCAGGACCTTTAGGATAATAAGTGAAATCATAAATAACTTTAGCGAGAGGGTAGATAATTACGGTGTCGCGTTCGGCAACAGGTTTATGAGTGAGCAACATCCTGACAGTGCGGTTAAGATTGAGGCAATCAGGAATGCAGATAGTGCCACCATAAACAATATGTTTAAGGCGTCATTTAAAGGAGATGTTTCAAGAATAAGTGCATCAAGAATTTCTCAAAAAATAGAAGATGACTCTATAAAATACGTAATTACTAATGGGACTGATTCCAGCTCTACTGCCCGTTCTTTCAGTGAAATTCTAGAACCTATTATTTCTATCCACGCTAATACATTTGAATCAATAATCCTGATAAAACAAAAGCCTGATACTTTAAAAGGAGATAAAAATCTAAAAAGGTTTGATTCTATTTTGTACCGGTCTGCGGGTATTAATATTACCAACATTAATACTGACTCTTTGCTGGCCAACAGAAACGTGGTAACATCTGCTCTTACAGACATAAAAATTGAAGGAACAGATTACAAGATGTTCATAGTTCCTTTTAAAATAAAATCAGTTGCAGGTAAAACATTCCTGCTAGCCGGTTTAATTACCCAAACAAAATACCGCCAGCAATCACAGGCTATACCGGTCAACTTCCTATTTACAGTTGGGTTTATTCTTGTGCTGCTATTGCTTGCTTTACCATTTTTAAAAATATTTATACTCAGCACTCAAGAGAATATTACGATCGCTGATGTTCGTTTAATTGTTGCAGCTATTTTCATTATCCCTTTTGTTATAACTCTATTTACCTCTGCTATCTGGTTGTATCAGTATCCTGAGAAATTTAGTAACGACGTTCTTACCTCAATGCAGAATTCAATAAAAAGTAATTTGTACAACGAAATAAAACAGTCTATAAAACAGACAAAAGATTTCGACGCTATTGTTAATAATCCCGCAGCATATATAGCAGCACAAAGAGGTTCATTTGTTGAACAAACTTTGGGGAAAAATCCCGATACGTCCAAGCGTCGAAGAGATACTTTGATAAATTATTGGTGGGATAGTATTGCCCGAATCAAAGACCGGGATGCGAAAAACTTATTGTTATATCCGAGGTTTTATAAGAATGTTGAAAATGTTCACTGGATGGATTCTTCAGGTAACGATATCGCTGCCTGGAATTTCATTAACCGGCCGCCGGGTTACTTTGCATTAAGAGACAGGCAATATTTTAGGGACGTTCTTTATAAAAGAGGCCACTCACTTCCAAATACCAGCGACACTTTTGCAATTCTGCCTACGCTCTCCCGACTGACTGGTGAGTTTACAGTAAACATTGCGCTGGCAAGTACACTTCAGGTGGCTCCTAACAAAAAAGCGGCCGTGGTGGCTATATCTACCAAACCTTATTCACTGTATAATACCGTTGTACCTCCAGGCTTTGCGTATTGTCTGATCAACGAGAAAGGCGATATTTTATCCCATTCTGACACCGCCCGGAACCTGCAGGAAAATCTATTTGAAGAAACCGGGGACGACCATGCATTGCATCTGGCGGTAAATCATAAAGACAGTGTACTGATAAATGAAATCAACCTTTATGAGCAACCCGTAAAAATGATGGTGAAGCCATTGGAAGGATTGCCATACTACCTTGTTACTTATTACGATAAAAGAGGGGAGTACCTGTTTATTATTCACATATTGGCATTTGTATTTGTATGCGAAAGCATTGTTCTATTATTTGTTTCCCTTTTTTCTTATTGCCTGATGTTGGCGAATAAGAAATTGTATAAGTTGTTTTTTATTCCCGGCGTTCTCTACTGGCTCAAACCTTCGAGAGAGAAAAAAGAATACTACATTAAAAACTCTGTGCATTTGCTTTGGTCCATTTTTATCGTTTTTCTTTTTGCTTCATTTCTGTCCCCGAGGTATTATTACCTGTACATGTTGAACACCTCTTTGTTGTTGCCCCTGTTTGCAGTTACCGGCTATTATATCATTAAAAAAGCTAAAAGATTTAAGGATGATTATGTTAAGATCAGCGAAGCACATCCTGTGTTTTTAAATAAAAGAGAGCTGCTCGATTTCCTTCCAACAATAAAAAACATCCTCATTCTCTATGGTTTGTCTGTTTTGATTTTCGGTATTCTTCAAAACGGCTTTTTATACAATTCAATGTATGATAGCAATGGGCAAATACTTATTAGCATCTGGATTTTAATAATAATGATACCTTTTACAATGTGCATTGCAGCACTTGCTAATTATGCATCAGTAAGAGGTGCCTTTACAAAATTTAAGAAAAAGTGGAAGTGGTTGCCGTTTAAATCAACCAGAGAAAAGCCACGTGAGCATAACTATTTATTGCATTTTATACTTTCATTATTATTATCGGTTACAGTTATCAGCATCATTCCGGCTATTACTTTTACCGGTTACGCTTTGCATGAAGAGCGGAAATTACACTTCCAGTCTTTTCAGCTTGAGTTAGCTAAGAAAATACAACAGCGACGCACAGAAATTAATGGTAAGCTATGGCAAACAAAAATTTTGCAAGTGCCCTCAGAAGGTCGAACATTTATAGAACAACTGAAATTTGATAATGAAAAAGGGTTGTATTTGTTTAGCAATAAATTGACTAAAAGTAATTTGCATGTAGAGTCCTCAGAATCCAACAGTTCACCTTTTTATAAGTCAATAACCCAATTCCTTTTTTTGCCACCGGATCATGACGAGTTTTACGATAATCCTTCGCATAAAGACTTCTACGGATGGAAAGAAAATTTCGATTCAGGAACAAATGACTCCCTTGCTCTTTATTATAAGAACCTGACGGATTACAGGGATAAGTCGTCAATAATGCTCACTGCCGGCATTCCGGAGTTTTATATTTTTAAGGACATCACAAGTGACTATTGGGGTTACCTGATCATCCTGGCTTTAGTGTTATTTATCCTGCTTTTTTATAAGACAATTTATTCTATTGCCAAGCGTATTTTCCTCGTTGGCTATTTCGAAGATGCTGCTACGATATCAAGTGATACAAAGCAGGAGGACAAACCATGGTTGAAGCTGAGGTACACCTATATTAAGATTGAAGATTTGTGTAAAAAGCTTTACCCTGATAATACACCCGCGAGTTTTGCTGAGCTACGGCAAAAGGAAAATGAAATTCTTGATGAAGATAAAAACGGGGGAGAGGACATATTAAAAATGCATTTAGCACTAATTCCTTTGTATGAGAAGATCTGGAAGGAATGTAGTGATATTGAGAAATTCACTCTCTACGATTTTGCATTGGATGGATTTACTAATTATAAAAAAGTAACCGTTTTATACCAGTTAATTGAGAAAGGATTGTTGATAAAAGAAGATAATAATTTTTCTATAATGACTAAAAGTTTTCGAAACTTTTTGATAACAAAATCATCTTCGGAGGAGATAAGAATTTTAAGTAAAGAAGGTAAAGGTTCGTGGGCGATCATGAGAACCGTCTTTTATATAATTCTTATTGTTGTAGCCGTGTTTATTTTCATTTCGCAGGAAGAAGCATCAAAAAGATTAATAACAATCGTTTCTTCTTTAGCTGCATTACTGCCTGTGATCTTAAGACTTTTTGATAAGAGTATGTTTACAACATCCGGTAGCAAACCTGGAAGTTAGGGCTTTGAGGAACTTGCGTATTGCTCTATCAAATCATACATGGGCCAGTTCTCTTGTAATCTTGCGTGGTCCAACGGCGTTTTGCCCCTTGAGTCCTGCACGAAAGTATCGGCTCCTTTTTGTAGCAATATTTCAGCTATTTGCAGATGGCCAAAGGTTGCTGCGAATGTTAGCGCAGTTGCCCCGTTAGAGTTTCTTTCATTTACGTCTGCACCGGCTTCAACTAATTTCTTCGCAAGTTCCGTATAGCCTTTAAAGCATACTCCCATCAAAGCAGTGTTGCCTGCTGCATCCTGACCGCTTGTACTTGCTCCTTTTTCCAAAAGAAAATCAACTACATCCGCTGAGTTATTATACACAGCCAGTATTAATGGTGTAAACCCTTTCATGTCTGCTGCATGAATCGCCGCTGGATTTTCTTCATAAATCTTTTCAACCAGTTGCCTGTCATTTGTACGACATGCATCAAATATTTGAGTTGGATCTACAGGCATCAGGCTTTTATTTGTAGTTAAATTCAGGGGGCAAAGATAAAGTCTTCGATCTTTTTAACTCCTTATATTTATTTTAGTAACGGCAAAATGTCTTTCAACCTAAAAAACTTGCAATGATCAAAAGACGAGGTTTTCTTCAATTATCAACTTTTGGAATCACAGGGCTTGTCAGTTCAAATATTTTTGGGGCAGCTCGCAAGGGCAACAAACCCATAGTCATTTCTACATGGAAAGAGGGAATTGATGCAAATAAAGCGGCATGGCAAATATTAAGCAAAAAAGGCAAAGCAATTGATGCCGTTGAGGCTGGAGTAATGGTTACTGAAAATTCGATCAATTGCTGTGTTGGTCTCGGAGCCAATCCTGATCGTGACGGAATGGTAACACTCGATGCATCGATCATGGATGAAAATGGAAATGCAGGTTGTGTCGCTGCATTGGAACGTATAAAACATCCGATAACCGTAGCGCGAAGGGTGATGGAAAAAACGCCGCATGTGATATTGGTTGGAGAAGGTGCACAGAAGTTCGCAGTAAGCGAAGGTTTTACCCTGGAAGAGCAAAAGCTATCACCCACTGCTGACAAGCAATACAGGGAATGGCTGAAAACGTCTACTTATAAACCAGTTATTAATATTGAAAACAGTGGTCATGGTCCTTTTGCCCCAACAAGGTTTGAAGATGGAACCTTAAATCATGATACGATAGGAATGGTTGCGTTAGATGCGTCGGGAAATCTTAGTGGTAGTTGTACCACCAGTGGTATGGGTTTTAAAATGCGGGGAAGGGTAGGCGATTCTCCCATCATCGGCGCTGGTCTTTTTGTTGATAACGAGGTCGGTGCCGCCACTGCCACAGGACTTGGTGAAGAGGTAATAAAGATTTGCGGAACTCACTTGGTTGTTGAGTTAATGAGGCAAGGATTGTCACCACAGGAAGCTTGCAAAAAAGCAGTTGAGCGAATTGTAAAAAAGGATCCCAAAAAAGCAAAAGAAAACCAGGTGGGTTTTATAGCCATAAACAAGGCGGGCCAATACGGCGCATTTTGTCTTCAAAAAGGTTTTAATTATGCAGTTTGTTATGCCAGCGATCATAACGTTTTAATTGACAGCCCCAGTTGGTACTGATCAGATTTTATGTGGCCGGCTTAATATCTTACATCAACATCGTTGTGTCACTCACTTATACTGTTATTTCTTTATTCAGCTTTTCCATTGCTCAACGTAAGGGAGGCGTATTTCGTCGTGTCCCTTTGTGTACTTCGTGTTCAAAAGAGGAGCACAAAGAACACAAAGTCTTACAAGGACACAACGCAAAGGCATTTGTTGATGTATTAAACAGACTAAATCAAAAGGCTTTTCAAAAAAGACAAGAAAAAGCTTCCGTAATAAGAATAAATAAACTGCCTGAGTATCTATAAAACAGCTGTCAATAAAGGCTGAAAAATCGTTTGCCGTACAAGTGTGCGACGCAACGATGCAAAATTAAAATTCTAACGTTTGGCCAATATTCCTGCAAAATAGTGGTTGACACAGTACTATAAATATCAAGAAAACCAGTAATGAGAGACCAACCTTAGTTTTTTTATAAACTTAGTTAATGATAATTCATAATTTGCAATCCAATTTTAAAAATTCTGAAAATGAAAAAGTACAAAGCCGGAGTCGTTTTCGGTGAAGAACTGGAAGCTCTTTTGAAAGATGCGAAGGAGAATGAATTTGCGTTGCCAGCAGTTAATTGCATCGGCACAAATTCTATTAATGCTACACTGGAAACGGCCGCTAAAGTTAATTCTCCTGTTATTATTCAATTTTCAAATAGCGGTGCGCAATTTATAGCCGGTAAAGGAATGCCGAATGACAACCTGCAAGCGAACATTGCCGGGGCTATTTCAGGTGCGTTGCACGTTCACAATGTTGCCAAATATTATGGTGTTCCTGTGGTAGTTCATACGGATCATGCGGCAAAAAAGTGGCTTCCATGGATCAGCGGTTTGATTGATGCAGGGGAACAATTTCATAAAGAAAAAGGCCAGCCACTGTTTAGCTCTCACATGCTTGACTTGTCGGAGGAGCCGTTGGAAGAGAACATTGAAATATGTGTTCAGTTTTTTAAAAGAATGGCACCATTGGGAATGGCTATAGAAATTGAATTGGGTGTAACAGGCGGTGAAGAAGACGGGGTTGACAACAGTGATGTAGAAAATGAAAAATTGTATACCCAACCAAGAGAAGTTGCTCATGCTTTTGAAGAGCTTCGCAAAGTGGGAAGTTTATTTACTGTGGCTGCAGCATTTGGTAATGTGCACGGCGTCTACAGTCCCGGTAACGTGGAACTAAGGCCGGAAATATTAAGGAACAGCCAGCAGTTCATACAAGAAAATTATGGAACACAGGAGAAACCTGTATTCTTCGTATTTCACGGCGGAAGCGGTTCACCACAAAACCAGATCCGTGAAGCGATCGGTTATGGTGCGATTAAGATGAATATCGATACCGATATGCAATGGGCTTTTTGGGAAGGTGTTTTGAATAATTACAAAAAGAATGAAGGTTATTTGCAAGGTCAGTTGGGTAATACTGAGGGAGCGGATAAGCCGAATAAGAAATATTACGATCCGCGTGTGTGGTTACGTAAAGGTGAAGAAACATTTATCAAGAGACTTGAAGTTGCTTTTGACGATTTGAATTGCATTAACAGGAATGCGTAAAGAAGTTGGGAGTTTTGAGTGTAAAGTTTCGGGTTTGGGGTTTCGGTTTTGACAAACTTCGAACTTTACACTTCGAACTTTACACTTTTTAAATATTTTCAGAATTAAAACTTTTGCTGATGCCGAATACGGTTGATCAATATGCTGTCGGAATTGATATTGGTGGAACGGGTACGAAGTATGGTTTAGTAAATCATCGTGGTGAGATTTCTTATAGAGGAAGTAATATTCGCACCAACGAGTATGATAATGTAAGCGATTTTGTCAACGATTTGTATGATGAACTGCGCCCTTCAATTAATGCTGTCGGGATAGAAAATATTAAAGGTATTGGAGTTGGTGCACCTAACGGAAACGTTTATACAGGTACCATTGACTTTGCTCCTAATTTACCCTGGCGCGGCGTTATTCCTTTAGCGAAAATGGTATCAGAAAAGTTTGATTTACAATGTTCGCTTACGAATGATGCAAATGCGGCTGCAGTTGGAGAAATGATGTACGGGGCAGCCAGAGGCATGCGCGATTTTATAGTGATTACTCTCGGTACTGGAGTTGGTAGCGGGATCGTTTCCAATGGTCAGCTCATTTATGGACATGATGGCTTTGCAGGTGAACTTGGCCATACGATCATAAGACCAGGTGGAAGGAAACATGAAGGCACTGGTGCTCATGGATCTTTAGAAACTTATGCGTCTGCAACGGGAATTGTGGTAACTGCAAAGGAAATGCTGCAGCAAAGCGATAAACCAACTTTACTCCGCAGTTATCCCCTTGAACAAATCGATTCGAAGCTTGTATATGAATGTGCGATACAAGGCGATGAAATTGCACAGGAAGTGTACAGGTTTACCGGACAGATCTTAGGAGAGTCGCTTGCTAATTTTATAATGTTTTCTTCACCTGAAGCAATTATTTTATTCGGCGGTGTTATTAAAGCTGGCAGTCTTATTATGGATCCTACAAAAGAACACATGGAAAAAAACGTGCTGCCTATTTTTCAAAACAAAGTAAAACTTGTTTTAAGTGAGCTGAAAGAAGCGGATGCTGCTATTTTAGGAGCAAGTGCGTTGGTTTGGGAAAAGAGAGATGGACTGAGCTAAGTCTTGTTAGAAGAATTATCGGTGAATGTATAATAAAGGACAGAAGATGAATAATCTTTTGTCCTTTATGTTTATAGTAAAAGTGCAATTGTCTGGATAAAATGAGAATATCAATTTTTTGCAAACTATACTTCAAAAAAGTGTTTCTTTATCTTTATAAAAAATAAATATATGGCCGTGAATAATACTGACGATTCAAGCAACAAGGCCGCCGCCGATTCTTCAACTGCTGTTGACAAAACAAAACAATCAGTTGTTAGTAAATATGAAGAACTACATTTTGTTGATTCTACAAAACCTGTCTGGAATTATTCTTTGTTTGGTGAAGATGATATCACCAACTTTCAAAACGGAACTCATTATTCTGCATACAATAAATTTGGAAACAAGCAAATAGAAGTACTGAATAAGAAGGGAACTTATTTTGCTGTTTGGGCACCTAATGCCACTTATATTTCTGTTATAGGACATTTCAATAATTGGGATAAAACGGCCCATCCGCTTTTTGTTCGCCTTGATAAGTCAGGAATATGGGAAGGTTTCATTCCAGGTGTTGATGAGGGAGAGGCTTACAAATACCACATCCATGGATTTAACGGTGCACGGCTAGACAAAGGTGACCCATACGCTCACTATTGGGAAAAGCGCCCCTTCACCGCCTCTATTACAAGAAATGTAGACTATGCCTGGACCGATGGAAAGTGGATGAAGCAGAGGGCTAAACACAATGCATTAACTTCGGCCTGGTCGGTGTATGAAGTACACCTGGCAAGCTGGATGAGGCCTTCAAAATATGATGAAGAGAGTTACAATACGTACGCTCAAATAACTGAGCGTCTTGTCCCCTATGTAAAAGAAATGGCGTTTACGCATGTTGAACTAATGCCGGTAATGGAGCATCCTTTTGACGGTAGTTGGGGTTACCAGGGAACCGGTTACTTTGCGCCCACAAGCCGCTTCGGTACACCACAAGACTTTGCTGCTATGGTCGATGCTTTTCATCATGCAGGTATCGGTGTTATTTTAGATTGGGTGCCTTCTCACTTTCCTTACGATGCGCATGGCTTGTACATGTTCGATGGTACACATACTTATGAGTATGCAGACAGGCGTAAAGGTTTTCATCCTGACTGGAATTCATACATTTTTAATTATAAAAGGGGAGAGGTTAAATCTTTCCTGATCAGCAACGCAAGGTTTTGGTTCGAAAAATTTCATATTGATGGTATAAGAGTCGACGCCGTATCCTCAATGCTGCGACTCGACTATAGCAGGAAAGAAGGCGAGTGGGAACCAAACGAGTTTGGCGGAAACGGCAACCTGGAGGCAATCGCTTTCATTAAAGACATGAATGAAACCATTTACCGTGATTTTCCCGATGTTCAAACGATTGCTGAAGAGTCCACTGATTGGCCAGGAATTTCGCGACCAACTTTTGCAGGCGGAATTGGCTTCGGAATGAAGTGGATGATGGGATGGATGCACGACACTTTAAATTACTTTAAGCGCGATCAGTTTGCCCGTCCGCATCACCAGAACCAGATCACTTTCAGTATGGCTTATTTTTATGACGAAAATTTTATGCTGCCCATAAGTCATGATGAAGTAGTACATGGTAAGAGCCCTATGATCTACAAAATGCCGGGCGATGAATGGCAGAAGTTTGCCAACCTGAGGTTGTTGTACACTTACATGTATACGCATCCGGGTGCAAAGTTGCTTTTTATGGGTAGTGAGTTTGGTCAAACAAATGAATGGGACTATAAAGGCGAATTACAGTGGGAGTTGTTATCACATAATCCACACCGTTTGTTGCAACACTGCGTGAGAGACTTGAACGTTTTATATAGTAAAGAGCCCGCGTTGCACGAAAAACAATTTGAACCAGGCGGCTTTGAATGGATAGATTTAAATCATAGAAATGAATGCATTATCGTATATAAAAGAAAGGGATTAAATGCTGCTGACGACATCATTGTCATTTTGAATATGCTTCCACAACCCCATTTAGACTTCGAGATAACCTTAAAAGGCAAAAAAAACTGGAGAGAGGTTTTTAACAGTGATTCGACGAAATATTATGGAACAGGAGACGTTTATAATCCTAAAGTAAGAGCTGAAATTATAAACAAAGAAGACGAAAGCCTTAAACTTAGATTAAATCTACCCCCATTAGCGGGAATTATTTTGAAATAAGGGGAAAAAAGTCTCTTTTTGGGAAATTTCGGGGCTTGCTTTCAATATTAAACCGAATTTCCAAAGTATTTCTGATATGAAGAAAATTTCAATTGCCGCTTTATTTGTTGGATACTCTATCACAGGATTTTGTTTTAATAGTGGCGACAGTGCTACGTTTTATGTAAAAAAGGCAATTGAATTAAACCTGGCACGTAAAGTTTGGGAAGCAGATAAGAGTTTTCAAAAGGCAGTAAGCTTCAATCCCTCTGACATTAACATCCGCATAGAATATGGAAGCTATTTGGTTGAGCAAAGGAAATTTTTTCCTGCCATTGAGCAATATGCAAAAGTGCTTCAGGTAAACATCAACCACGCTACTGCACTTCAAAAAATGACTGAACTCAGTTTTCAACTTCGCCGTTGGAACGATGCTGTTATGTATGGGAAAAAGCTTGCTCAAAATGGTAGCAGTAAAGATTTGGGGTTTATGATGGGCAAGAGCTACTATGAGTTGGAAAATTATGGTCAGGCCCAAACATATTTGAACCAGGCTTTAGCCGAAGACCATCGCGATTTAAAAGTGGTAACGCTTTTGGGCAAGGTTCTGATAGAATTAAGCAATTACAAAGAAGCGATTGCGGTTTATAATAAAACACTTGAACTTGATCCTGAAAATAACGCACTGATTTATGAATTAGGGTTGCTGTATTACACACTGAATGATGAGAAGACAGCAGTTACTTATTTTGAGAAGGCAGCAGAAAAGGGATATAAGACCGACCTTGATTATTACGAAAACCTGGGATTAGCTTATTTAGACAACAATCTTAAAAAAGGCGTAGAAACCTTAAACAAGGTTTTGGAAAGCAAGCCGGGTAATCCTGAAATTTTGTTTCAAATAGCGCAGGCATATTACAAAGTTCAAAAGTTCCAGGAAGCTGCTGAGACTTATTACAAAGTTTATCAAAATGATCCTACTAACAGTCGTGCGTTATATATGACTGGTGTTGCTTTTCAAAAGAAAGGTGATAAAAACAAAGGAATTGAATTGTGCGAGAAAGCAATCCAAATGGATCCAAATCTTGCTCAATTAAAATCGCAGAAGTTTGCATTCTAAGTTTTGCAATTATATTTTTAAAAGAGGTAGTTGATTTTTCAACTGCCTCTTTTGCTTTTACACCATTTACTTTTGTGTCTCTTTTTTGTTGATCAGCATCGTAACTTTTTTGATTCATCGTTGTGTCACTCACTTGTACTTTTTATCTTCTATTCGCCTTTTTACCGATCTTTTAATAATACAGATCTTTGATATTTTAGCAAATAACCGGGTTTAAAATAACAAGACGATCATGAAAATCTGTGTTGCTCAAACAAGACCGTTCAGGGGAGATATCCGGAAGAATATTGACAGCCATATAAGGTTGATAAACATGGCTGTGTCATACAACACCGGGCTTATTGTTTTCCCCGAACTTTCATTAACAGGTTACGAACCGGGGTTAGCAGAAGTTCTGGCAACAAATCACCAGGATACTATTTTCGATCCTTTGCAGCAAATTAGTGATAACAGCAAAATAACAATCTGCGTTGGTATGCCGACTAAAACCGGCTCAGGGATCTTAATCAGCATGATCATTTTTCAACCGGATGAACCAAGGCAAATTTATTCAAAACAACAATTACATAAAGACGAGTTGCCCTATTTCATCAACGGTACAGAACAACTTTATTTGACGTTCAATAATATTAAAGTTGCTCCGGCTATTTGTTACGAATCTTTACTGAAAGAACATTCGGAGCAGTGTTTTAAAAATGGAGCGAAAATTTATATAGCGAGTGTTGCAAAATCAGCTGAAGGAGTCGAAAAAGCTTTTAAGCATTTTCCGGATGTTGCCTCAAAATACGGGATGACAGTTTTGATGTCAAATAGTATAGGACCAAGTGATAATTTTGTGAGCGCAGGAAAAACATCTATATGGAATGATAAAGGATTATTGGTTGGACAATTAAACGATGTAGATGAAGGCATTTTGATTATTGACATAGACAGCCAGCAAATCGTTTCAACAACTGTATGATTAAAAGTTTTCCTTTGAGTGCGATTTGATCAGCTAATTTACGCTGCACTTAATTCTAATTCCGTATAAGACTGTTATTGTAAATTGCTTCTTTAAAATAAGTACTTAACAAAATGAAAATAGCAACCTACAATGTTAATGGAATCAATGGGCGTCTTCCGGTGTTACTTAAATGGCTTGAAGAAACCACGCCCGACGTTGTTTGTCTGCAAGAATTAAAAGCACCACAGGAAAAATTTCCGGAGCAAGCAATAAAAGACCTTGGTTATAATGCCATCTGGCATGGACAAAAGAGCTGGAACGGAGTTGCAATACTAGCACGCAACGCAAAGCCGGAAGAGATAAGAAGGGAGTTGCCTGGTGATATTGAAGATAGTCATAGCAGATATATTGAAGCAATGGTGAATGGTATAACTGTGGGCTGCTTATATCTGCCAAATGGCAATCCTGCTCCCGGTCCTAAGTTTGACTACAAGTTGGGTTGGTTTCAAAGATTAACGGAACATGCGGCAGAGCTGCTTGCGGCTGGTACTCCTGTTGTGCTGGCAGGAGATTATAACGTGATGCCCACCGAACGGGATGTGTACAAGCCGGAGCGCTGGGGTGACGACGCTTTGTTTAGACCGGAAGTTCGGGCTGCCTTTCATAACCTTGTTGCACAGGGGTGGACAGATGCAATACGAAAATTATATCCAGACGAAACGATTTATACCTTTTGGGATTATTTCCGTAATGCTTATGGTCGCGATGCTGGTTTACGCATAGATCATTTTCTACTAAGTCCGCATCTTGATAGCCGGCTCATCGCAGGCGGCGTCGATCGTTTTGTTCGTGGCTGGGAAAAAACCAGTGATCATGGGCCGGTATGGATTGAATTGGCTGATGAGTGAATTTCAGTTGGAAATGAATTTTTACAACCAATAAATCAAACGTAAGAAAGGCGGAAGAAAGATTTGCAGATGAACGAAATGCGACGCAACGATGATTAATCGAAGTCACTAAAGCCGGTGTCAAAACCAGTAAATCTTAATTTCTCTTCGTTTTTTGCTTTTCAAGAAAAGCTTCAAATTCAGGCAAAGTAAAACTGCTAAGATTGTTCTTTGCAGTTAGTCCACCTTTTTGGGCAGCTAAAACTCCATACCTGATATCACTAAAAGCATCGACGGCATGCGCATCCGGGTCTATTGAAATCAGTACACCTTTTTCAAGTGCTTTTGGTATATGTCTCCAATCCATATCAAGACGCCGTGAATGTGCGTTTAGTTCTATAACAACGTTGTGCGCTGCACAAGCTTCTATGATTTTGTCATGATTTACGGGGTAACCATTTCTGCTTAACAACAGTCGCCCTGTCATATGACCTAATATGGTGGTATATGGATTTGAGATAGCCTTTAAAAGCCTTACCATTGCCTTCTCTTCGCTCATCTTCAAGTTTGAGTGCACCGAAGTAATGACAAGGTCAAACGAGGCGAGGATATTATCCGGATAATCAAGATTGCCATCATTTAAAATATCTGACTCTATGCTTTTAAAGATCTTGAACGGTTTGTATTTTTCGTTAAGTTCATCTATCAAAACATGCTGTGCTTTTATGCGGTCAGGATAAAGACCTTTTGCGTAATATGCCGATTGGGAGTGATCACTTATAACAAGATATTGCATTCCTTTCTTAATGGCGCCTTCAGCCATTTCTGCTATCGTATTCCCACCATCACTCCACTCACTATGGGTGTGAATAATGCCGCGAATATCTTTTGTTTCAATAACCTCAGGCAAAGCATTCTTTGACGCGAGATCAAGAATATTTGCCGTCTCCCGTAAAAAAGGTGGGATAAAAGGAAGACCGTTTTTTTCAAAAACCAGGTTCTCTTTTGTAAAAATAATGTCATCGTTCCATCCGTACTTTTCTTTCCAGGCAGTAAGGAATTCTGGACTGCAATTTCTTTGAAAAGCTATGGCGACAAAATTGCCTGGCGCGGTATGATGAAACTCTAATGAGACATTTTCAGGCCCTTTTGCCCATAAGATATTTTCTGTGATATTTGTTTCATATTCCTGTTCTTTAAAAAATGCTTCTAATTTATCTATCGCGCTATCTGTTATCCACTCAAGTTTATGAATGACTTCCGCATGCCTGTTTAAGTCTCCTGTAATTTCAAACTTGTTTTCAGGAAAGCTTTTTTGCAATCGTTCTGTAAATTGAGCTGAATAATTTTCTATCTGGCTATACAAGTAACTGCCCTTACTTGCCATAATGAATTCAATGGACTCCTGTATGTTTTGCTGTGTTTTAGCTCCAAATCCTTTATACAGCAAAAGCCGGTTTTCTTCACAAGCGTACAACAGTTCTCCCATCGTTTCGATACCCAGTTCTTTCCAGATGGTGGAGATCTTCTTGGGCCCCAGGCCTTTTACCTTCAGCAGTTCAAATATGCCTGCAGGTGTTTTTAAAATGTATTCATCAAGTACAGAAAGCCTTCCTGTTTGTAATTGCTCTATAATTTTTTTACCTGTAGCCTGGCCAATTCCTTTAATTGAAAATATTTTTTCAGCCTCCAATGTCGATAGCTGGACAGGAAGTTTTTCAATAGTATAAGCTGCAACCGAATAAGACTTTGCTTTAAAACTATCATCTCCATGAATATCGATTAATTTAGAAAGCAGGGAGAAGTTATCAGCAATTGCATAATTATCCATAGCGATGAGTTAAAGCAGACGAAGGTAAAAAAGCAAACCCTCATAGTTGAGGGTTTGAAAATATTTTATTTGTGATTGTAGGTTTTAAAAGAATGCTTTCAACTGTTCATGCTCCATCAACTCTTCAAGTCCTTCGGTAGTTAGTGGTTTATTTATAAAATCAATGACGATCTCATAACGATTTGCCCGTGAAAAGTCTTCGGGATTTACGGTGGAAGAAATGATTACCACTTTAGTTGCGGGGAGGCGGTCAGAATACTTCATCAGGTAATCTTCAAGAAAATCCCAACCATTCATCACCGGCATATTCAGGTCGAGGAGAATTAGTTGCGGCGCTTCCTGCTTTGGTATATTATTATTTTTAGAAAAATATGCCGAAAACCATGCTAATCCTTCTCTGCCGTTTTTTGCTGTAACGACTTCAGTTGCAAATCCTGCCTTTTTTATCACCATCTCACACAATACCAAAGTGATCTGGTCATCATCAATACATAAAACCTTATTTATCATTCAACTAGTTTTTAAAGGTGATGTTGAAAGTAGTTCCTTTATCGACCTCACTTTCAACATCTATTTCCCCTCCCATAACGCGGATTTGCGAGTTTACAATATATAATCCCAAACCCTTACTGTCCGCATGATCATGAAAACGCTGATAAAGGCCAAAGATACGGTCCTTATATCTTTCGAGGTCAATACCAAGGCCGTTATCTGAAAAAGATAATATTATGCCTTCCGGAGTTTTTTGTGTTTTTAATTTGATTTCAGGCGGTCTTTTCGGTGAACTGTACTTGACTGCATTGGTTACAAGATTTAAAAGAATGCTTTCAAGGTAACTACGATTAAACAGTACTTCATAGGCATGATCAAAATCAGTTGTTATAGTTGTATTGTTTTGTTCTATCACATTTTGGACAGAGTGAACA
Organism: Segetibacter sp.; assembly: GCA_025963675.1. Taxonomy (GTDB): domain Bacteria; phylum Bacteroidota; class Bacteroidia; order Chitinophagales; family Chitinophagaceae; genus Segetibacter. The sequence goes on along the minus strand of JAOQAJ010000234.1, from coordinate 20,511 downwards.
ACGCGTTCAAATATTTTTCTTATATCAAGTTTTTCTTTTTTGGCGTTAACGTTGTTCTTAATAATAAGTACGTTGATCAGGTCATTAACAGTGTCGTTAAGCTGCAGTGTACATTCTTCGAAGTTTCGAAGCAATAACGTCGTCATCGGGTCAGTAATGGAAGTAGTATCGAGCAATTTAATTATGCCAAGGAGATTTGAAAGTGGCGCTCTCAGGTTGTGTGAAGTGATATAAGAGAACTGCCTGAGATCACTGTTGTTTTGTGTTAATTCCTCTATTAACAGCTCTTTTTCGGTCTCATTTCTTTTTTGCTCTGTTATGTTTTGAGATGCAATCAGAATCTTATTGATGCTGCCCGATGTCTCATACAGAGGCACTGCACTAATCATGTAACTTAAATCCTCATACTTTGCCTCGAAGACCACGTTCTGACCTGCAAAGACTTTCATAAGACTATTTCTTACTTTTTCTTTAACCGGTGAATGAAAATGAGTGGTGTAATCGGTATTTTCAAAATAGGTGGCATCTACATTTTTTATATGAAATTCCTTTCCTGCTATATAAAGAATGTTGAAATCTTTATTTAAAATTGCCACCGCACCGTTGGGAAAATTTTCTGAGATAGTTCGAAACATTTGTTCGCTTTCCCGCAATTGCTCTTTTGCCTTGTTTCTTTCAGTTACATCATGAATCACTGCCAGGCATGCATGTCTGCCTTCAATTATAATTTCATGTGTACGCATTTCAACATCAACGATTTCCCCACTCTTTTTCTGATGTTGTAAATCTATGGTAGTGTTACAGTTTATAAAAGTTGGTTTATAGATGTCTTCGTTATCATTCTTACTTTCTGCTTTTACATCGAGATCTTCAATGGTCATTTTTAGAAATTCCCCTTCACTATAACCGTAATGTTCTATAGCTGCTTCATTAACCATTATAAATCTAGGTGCATCCAGGTCGAATGCAAACATTGGCAAGGGGTTGTTATTGAACAAAAACTTATACTGTTCTTCAGACTTCTTTAGGTGTTCGTAAATCTTACTTCGCTCAATTCCGTATTTTATGCTTTTGGCTAAAACAGCAGGATTGCTGTCATCTTTTACAATAAAGTCTTGGGCGCCAACCTTTAAACTTTCAAGTGCAATTTCGGTTGCTCCCAGGCCAGTCAGGATGATTACAGGAACCCTCGGAAATTTAGAATTGATCTTATGAAAAGAACTTATACCCATGCCATCCGGCAAAGTAAGATCGAGTAGGATTACATCAATATTTTCTTTTTCTAAAAGTGCTATTCCTTCTTTTAATGTATCGCGTTGAAAAATAACTCCGTCCGGAAATGCTTCTTCGAGATATTCATTTACAAGAAAAAAGTCTCCCGGATTATCTTCTATCACAAGTATTTGAAGTGCTTCTTCTTTCATCTTAATCTTTTGATGGTAGTTTAACTATAGTAATCCAGAAATCTTCGATCATCCTTACTACTTCAAAGAACTTATTGAAGTCTACCGGCTTTGTTATAAAACAGTTAGCATAGTTGTTATATGAATCAATTACATCTAATTCAGATGAAGATGTTGTTAACATGACAACCGGTATCTTTTTCAATGAAGGATGGGTTTTTATATAATGCAAAACTTCTTTTCCATCAACCTTTGGAAGATTAATATCAAGTAGTATAAGATCAGGGAGAAGGTGTTCATCTCCATTTATTCCGGCGTTTACAAACCGAATTGCTTCTTCGCCATCCTTAGCCACTGAAACCTTATTCTTAATCTTGGCATCTGATAATGCTTCCTTGGTTAAGACAATGTCTCCTTCATTGTCTTCAACCAGCAAAATGTGAATGTCTTTCATAGTTATATTGTTATTTGGATTTTGGCAAAGTAAAATAAAAGGTACTTCCCTCGCCCGGAGTAGAGGTAACCCAAATCTTTCCACCATGTTTGTCAATAATCTTTTTACAGATAGCCAATCCTATTCCTGTTCCCGTATATTCATCACGATTGTGCAGTCTCTGAAATATAATAAAAATTTTATGAAAAAAACGTGGATCGATTCCGATGCCATTATCCTTTATTGAAAATTTATAGAACGTTTTTTCTTCTTCGCAAGAAATATCAATCACCGGCGGCAAGCTGCTTTTATATTTACAAGCGTTCCCGATTATGTTTTGAAACAATTGCAGTATTTGTGTTTTGTTTCCTTTAATAACGGGAAGATGTTTACTATTTATTGTTCCATCAGTTTCTAAAAGAAAATTTTTGTAGGTGAGCATCAGGTCTTTTACTATCTCATTTACATCTACATTCTCAACCTCGCCTTTGCTCGAATTTACCCTTGAATATTCAAGCAGATCTAAAATTAGTCGCTTCATTCGTTCTGCGCCATCTACGGCATAGTCTATATATTCATGAGCTTTTTGGTCGAGTTTGTCTTTATACCTTTTTTCAAGTAACTGAAGAAAGCTGGTTACCATTCTTAAAGGTTCCTGCAAGTCGTGGGAGGCTACATATGCAAATCGTTCAAGTTCAGCGTTTGACTCTGCCAGTTCCTTAGCTCTTTTTTCCAGTGACGTATTCAGGTTTTGCAGCATGTCCTCATGGGCTTTTCTTTCAGTAAGGTCCTGCATAGCCCCAATCATTCTCACTGGTTTGTTATCTTCATTACAGATAATATAACCCCGGTCATTTATGTATTTATAATTATTGCCTGCCTTTATCCTGTATTCGTCTTCCCATCTTGCAATATTATTTTCTATATGATATTTTATTTTTGCTTCGACTCTCTCTCTGTCATCAGGGTGAATGTGATGAGACCACCAATTTTGTTTTTTTGCTTCTGAAGCGTCTTTTAATGCAAACATGGTAACTACCCCTTCATTCCATGTAGTTTCATTTGTTTGTAAGTCCCAGTCCCAAATCGCATCAAACGTAGTTTGGCTAAGAAAAACAAATCTTTCGTTACTCCTTCTCAGTTCCTGCTCTGCAATTGTTTGTTCAGTCCGATCAATTGATAAAACCAGCTGCGCCTTTCTTCCTAAATAATTAATGGGATGCGATGATATTTCAGCATAAAACAATTCGCCGCTTTTCTTTTTATGAAGCCACAGTTTTTTCTCGCTTTTATGCTGATGAGAGGATTCATTTTTATTAAAGTTCTCATACTTGTCCATTTCGCTGACCGAAAGTATATTCTTAAAGTTAAGGCTTAGAAATTCTTCTCTGCTGTAGCCGTAGTGTGTTATCGCTGCATCATTAACTTCCAGAAACTCTAAGGTTTCTTCATCATAAATCCAACTCGGTATCGAGTGGTTGTAAAAGAGAATTCTGTACTTTTCTTCTGAAACCTTTAAAGAGTCTTCATTAAGTTTTTTTTCGGTGGCATCTCTTGCAATACTATAAAACCGCCTGTCAGCATCTTCCCATCGCGACGACCAAACTAGATGGGCAACCGACCCATCCTTTTTGTAAAATCTATTTTCAAAATTAGTTATCCCTATTCCATTTAAGATTTGACTGGTTATAGCTTTAGAAGGTTCGAGGTCATCGGTATGAACATAGTCTGAGTAATTTTTTCCAATTAGTTCTTTTGGTTTGTATCCAAGAATTTCTTTACATGCAGCACTTACATATGTAAACCGGCCGGTTTCATCAATAGTGCAAATCATGTCAACAGAGGAATCAAGAATTTTTTTCAATTGAGCCAATATTAACCGCAGCCGTTTTTCATCTTTATTTAGAACCTTTTCTTTTATTCCTTTTTTATCAATGTTATCATCATCGTTGGTTCCTACCGTATATTCTTTTGCTGTTGGCATTACCTTAACTCCAAGAAGTTCATATCCCGTAATCGTATTTCCCTCGTTTTTTATTAAACAAATACTCCACTTAATATTACTGATTTTCTCATCTGTTTTAACTGGTGTGGTCAATACTTTTACCCCCTGATTCTCTTTTAAAAGGGATTGAAAAGAGAGAGCAAATTTTTCCCTCGTGTTTTCATCAAAATAATTCAAAATGCAGTTTCCGGTTTCAAAAGATTGAGAATTACTATCTGAGGAATCGTCATTAGTTGCCTTAATATTCAAGTCAAGGTCTACATGAATACAATAGGCATTAATACTTTTTAAAAGTATGTCGGAGACACTAAAGTGATTCATAAAATTATGTATGCATGAAGATATGAGTTATTGGTTTATGTTGCGATGGACATAATATATTCTTTTCAAAACCAACTACCTTTAAGTAGTAAATATGTTAGTTGATTGCGCACATACTTTATGCAACGCTTGTACACTGATTGGCAAATGGTAAATGAAGTATCGACACCCATGTTTGATGAAGTATAAATCGTACCTATAAATTGGTATTGTTTTTTGTCCCAACAGCTTCCCGCCGTTCGTCACTCTTGCGTCGCACACTTGTACTTTTTTTTATTGTTCAACGTACATTAGGAATTAAACGCAATTATTTGGATTTGTATTTTTGAAGCATCTATTTAACATGCCGGGTAAGAATAAGCGCCTTTTTAGTTAAAATAGTTTCGATTTTAGATAATTATTAGTAGGGTTACTATTTACTTAATCAATAACTTTCGTTTTTAATTAGCCGATTACTGATCAACCTTTTGTTATGCTTGTCTTTCATTCACATTTTGGTTTAACTTTCGCGCCTCACATAAACTTTAGAAGAGGGAATACTTCCAAACAAAGCTGCAACTCAACATCTTCGTGAACACTGACATCAACCGGTGGTCAACAGCAAGCAGAACCACATGAAGAACATTTGACAATTCCTTTTTGAAATATTATTCTTTTGCAGCGATAACTTCAAAGCCTTTTTATTCCAATACTCATTACAACTATTTTTGAGAAATTTACTTTAGCATATAACCAGAATAATTATATTTTTTTAAATACTACTAATTTGAAACAAATGAAGTTTTCAATTTTTCGTTTTCGAAGTAAGCAGCCAAAGTTGAGTTGTGCCGGTGTTGTTATGGCTATTGGCTGTGCATTTGGTTCTCAGTTTCTCAATGCTCAAATAACAGTACCGCTTACTGATCTTTCTTATTTTCAAAGTGCTGGTTCTACCTGGAGAGTTGCAAGTGATGTGAGAGGAGATCTTGCTCAGAAATCCATCTTAACTACAACTACAGGAACAGGGGTATTGGTCAATATCACTGATTTTAATAATACAGGGCAGGATCTTGTTTCAAAGATGCAGCATGGCGATATGGACCTCGAGCTTGACTATATGATGGCTCTTGGTTCTAATTCGGGCATCTATATGCAAGGTCGTTACGAAATTCAATTGCTGGACAGCTGGGGCGTTGTTAATCCAAAAGCAGGTGACAATGGAGGGATATACGAGCGCTGGAATGAAGGTAAGCCGGAAGGCCAAAAGGGCTACGAAGGACATGCCCCGCGTCAAAATGCAAGCCGTGCTCCTGGCTTATGGCAGCATATCAAAATCTCTTTTCAGGCGCCGCGTTTTAATACTACTGGTACAAAGATTGAAAATGCTAAAATATTACGTGTTGAATTAAATGGCGTGTCTATCCAGGAAAACGTAGAACTTTCTGGTCCTACAAGAGGAGCAATGGTCGGTGATGAAGTAGCTATGGGCCCCTTGCGGCTACAGGGAGATCATGGTTCAGTTGCTTTCAGAAATATTAAAGTTACCGCATTTGATAAGCCAAGACCCGAATTGCTAAACCTGAAATATTCGGTTTATAAAGGCAAGTTTGAAACAACGCCGGATTATAAAAAACTTCCACCAGATGCGGAAGGAACCTCTGTTATACTATCATCCAATGTAAGCAATCTTGAAAATGAATTTGTCATTCGCTATACAGGTACACTTCGTGTAAAAGAACCAGGAGCTTATAATTTCAACTTAAGTCTGCAAGGTGGTAAAGGATCGATGATCATTAATAATAACACTGTAGTAAATGTTGGGCAGCAAAGAGGCAGAGGTAGAGTTACTTTACCAGCAGGTGATTTGCCGTTTGAACTGTTGTATTCGAAAATCTTCGATTTTGCAAAACCTGCATTAGGCCTTGCGATTGCTGGCCCCGGTTTTAGAGAATATATAATCAGTGATCAAAATGTTGCTTCCGGTGATCCTGTTAATCCGATATTGATAAGTGCACCTGTAAACACCATTCTTCGCAGTTTTATGGACGTGGATACAGTAAGGGTTACACATGCAGTTAATGTAGGCAGTCCCCAACAACTACATTATACATTTGATCTTGATAAAGGAATGATTGTGCAGGCGTGGCGTGGGGGTTTTTTAGATGCGACACCCATGTGGCATTCGCGCGGTGATGGCTCATCAAGACCTTCAGGATCTTTACTAAAATTTGGTAAGCCGATAATGGCGCTTCAAACATTAGGGGCATCCGCCGCCTCATGGTCTGCAGATACTGCAGGTACCGGTTATCGTTCTAAAGGTTACATACTGGATGCGACTGACAGACCTACTTTCCGTTACCAGATTTATAATACGATGGTAAATGATGTAACACGGGTAATGGAAAACAACCAGGGCCTGCAACGTGAAATTTCAGTAGCAAGTCCGGTAGCAAATTTGTTCATACGGTTAGCTGAAGCAGATAAAATTGAGACGGTGTCTGAGGGGCTTTACCTCGTTAACGACAAATCTTACTACCTGCGCCTGGATAATACAGGCGGCTCAAAACCGGTGATAAGAGATTCCAATGGGCATAAAGAACTTATTATTCCTATTCAAAGCAAAATAACCTATTCTATCCTTTTCTAAATTAATAGAACATATGTTTTATACAGCAAAAAATTTTAAACCAAAGAAGTTACTTCCTGTTCTGCTATTGGCTATTGCTATAGCAGCTGTCAGGCATGAAGGATTTTCGCAGGCAGAGTCTGCAAAAGAGGAAGACTATTTTAAAATAATGCGGGTACCTGCGCCGGAAGGTGTCATACTTGAAGTAGGCGGACTGTGTACTTTACCCAACGGCAACGTTGGGGTAACTACCAGGAGGGGAGATGTGTTTATCGTGGAAAATCCGACAAGCCAGCGTCCTTACTTTAGAAAATTTGCTACAGGAATGCATGAAGTCCTCGGACTGGAATATAAAGATGGAGCGCTTTATTGTGCTCAGCGTGGTGAATTAACCAAGTTAGTAGATACTGACATGGATGGTAAGGCGGATGTTTATGAAACAGTGTATGCGTGGCCCGTTTCAGGTAATTATCATGAATATAGTTTTGGTCCGAAGCTGGCCCCTGACGGTTCTTTCTTTGTTACGTTGAATCTTGGCTTTCCTGGCGACTGGTGGCATCCGAGAAGCTTTGTGCCGTGGAGAGGATGGGCGCTAAATATTCGTGAAGATGGAAGCTTTGAACCTTGGGCAACAGGTTTCCGTTCGCCCTGCGGAATAAGTATGATTGATGGAGAATTATGGTATACTGACAACCAGGGTGATTGGGTAGGATCGGGTAGTTTGAGGCCGATACGACGGGGAGCTTTTTTAGGTCATCCTTCAGGTTTGGTTTGGACCGATTTACCAAATTCACCTATAAAACTTAAACAAGAGCAAATTTTCGCTAAAATAAATCCAAGGCTTGATGTAGATAAAGAAGGCCAGCCAGTGAAGCCACCCAACATTGTAAATGAAAAGTTCATGACATTGTCGGATATGAAACAATTTGTTCCTGAATTACAGTTACCGGCAGTTTGGCTACCTCACGGTATTTTAGGTATTTCTAACTCTGAAATTGTAAAAATACCCGAGGGATCTTTTGGCCCTTTTGCTGGTCAGTTATTGGTAGGAGACCAGGGACAAAGTATGCTTGACAGAGTTTTTCTGGAAAAAATAAATGGAGAATACCAGGGAGCATCATGGGCGTTTCGTAGTGGTTTTCAATCTGGAATCGTTAGGCTTGCCTGGGCAAAAGATGGTTCATTGATTGTTGGAGAAACAAATCGTGGTTGGGGATCTGCTGGTGAAGCTACGGAAGGGCTTCAGCGTTTGGTCTGGAACAATTCGGTTCCATTTGAAATGAGGGCAGTAAGGGCTATGCCTGATGGTTTTGAAATTGAGTTTACTAAACCAGTAGATAGAAAGACGGCAGAAGATATAGCTTCTTATTCGGTAGAAAGTTATACTTATAAATATCATGCAGTATATGGCAGTCCTCCTGTAAATACCGAAAAGGGACAGATCACTGGTGTGAAGGTTTCTGACGATGGTATGAAGGCGAGGATCGTTGTGAGTAACCTGCGAAAAAATTACATCCATACTATTACTTTAGCCGGACTTCAGGACAAAGAAAATTTTTTCTCTTTAGTACATCCTACGGCTTACTATACGCTAAATAATATTCCCGAAGGAACTAAGCTTCCTATCAGTCAACTAAGTACTAAGAACTCTGGCAAAGGAACAAAAGGAAGTGCATTACCTTCTAAGAGTGCAGTTCCTGTTAGGTTTAAAAACACAAAAGGTGCAGCAGCAAATCCTGCGACAGGGGAGGAGCCAACAACTCAGCCAAAAGCCGGAGCAAAACCAACAACATCGAAAGCTGCAACAACAAAGGCACCAACATTTGCAGAGGTAAAAAACCTCTTGCAAAAAAATACCTGCCTTGCATGTCACAATCAGAATACCCGCCAGGTGGGTCCTGCTTATGTTGATGTCGCGAAGCGTAAATATAGCGTCGCCCAAATTATTAACCTTATTCATAATCCAAAACCTGAGAACTGGCCTGATTATTCAACGCCGATGCCACCAATGCCGCAGGTGTCTAATGCAGATGCAAGAAAAATTGCAGAATATATAAAAGGTTTGGAAAAAAAGTAAATAAGTTCAATACCCTGTTTGAAATAAAAAACCGATAAATTGATTTTTTAAATTATCAATGAAAGATAAAATGAAGAAGATTGTATTAGCAGCCGCCGCAGTAATCGGCATCTCATCTTTTGCTTTTTCTCAAGAAAGAATGAAACCAGAAGAAACTGAATTTTACTCTCCAGTTCCACCAATAGTAACTCCGGGTGCCCATTTCGGTGATGCTCCTTCTGATGCAATCGTTTTATTTGATGGCTCTAACCTTAGCCAATGGATTAACAGCAAAGACTCTACTGCAGCAAAATGGACATTAGCCGATAATGTAATGACGGTGAATAAAAGCATTGGAGATATTCAAACCAGAAGTTCTTTTACCGACTATCAATTGCACATTGAATATCGTATACCTTCTAACATTACCGGTTCGGGGCAAGCGCGCGGTAACAGCGGAATTTTTCTGGCAGCCCTTCCCTGGGGACCAGGTGGGTACGAATTGCAGGTGCTCGATAATTTCAAAAACACAACTTATGTAAACGGCCAGGTGGGCAGTATGTACAAACAGGCGGTTCCTTTAGCCAATGCATCACGCAAGCCGGGCGAGTGGCAGACTTATGACGTGGTTTGGACCGCACCTAAGTGGAATGATAATGGAACGTTGAAGTCGTTGGCAAGAGTAACCGTAATTCACAACGGGGTTCTTGTTCAAAATAATGTTACCCTGTTAGGCGACACCCCATATATAGGCATGCCGTCATATCGCAAACATGGTCCTGCTCCGATCAAGCTGCAGTCGCACGGTGATAAGAGCGAGCCAATAAGTTATAGAAATATCTGGTTACGACCTTTATAAGAGAATTACCTAAAAATGCATTGAAAAGTATATTTCTGTATAGAGAAATATACTTTTTTCATTTGTTACCTTAGATGCTGGTACTGTGAATTAAAACAAGCTTAACAAGTTGTTCATATGAAAGTTTTAAACGTACTTTTTATAATACTATTCGTAGGATTTGCAGCACTTCAATACAACGATCCTGATCCTTATATCTGGATACCTATCTATTTATACGCGGCTTTTTTGTGCTTTCTTTCAATTAAGAATAAATATTATCGTCCTCTGTTTATAGTTGGGCTGACTATTTACGTTGGTTACGCCGCATATCTTTTTTTTGATAAGACAGGGGTATTAAGTTGGGCAAAAGAACACGATGCAGAAAACCTGGTTCAAACGATGAAGGCCACGAAACCATGGATTGAAGAAACGCGCGAGTTCGGAGGATTATTTATAGTAATTATTGCTTTATTGATAAATATGAGATGGTTAAAAAAAGGAAGCCAACTTGCAAGTAAGTAAGAGCAAATATCTTCCTAGTCCATATAAGTGTCAATTTTTCAAATGCTTCCAAATGATGTCATAAACATCTGTTCCTACAACCCGATTATTTTCACTCACTTTACTATTTGTTACTAATACGGGATGAAACTCTGAGGAAGTTTTTATGTTTCCGTGAGAGCCTTTTATTAGTGTAGCGTCTAACGGAATTACATCCATTACATACCTGAATCCTGCTTTTTTTCGCAGCAATTTATATCCGGCCCGAGCTTTTGAAGTCATAAACATTTCTACCGGATCATAGCCTGGTTTTTTATGTATATCAACTACCCGGGCATAGTCTGGTGCTTTTGCATCATCAAGCCAGAAGTAATAGGTGAACCAGCTTTTTTCGTCTGCCATTAAAACAAATTCCCCCGCTCTCTCATGATTAATCTGGTAATCGGCCTGTGCTTGCCGATCAAGCATTAACGCTATTCCCGGTACCTTTTCGAGCAGTTTTTTTACTTTTTCCGTAACTGTTGTATCATTGATATAAACATGAGCGACCTGGTGATCCGCTACCACAAAAGCCTTTGATGCGCCGGGATCTAATAACTCAAGGCCTCTTTCAACCCGTATTTGTAAAAGCCCGTTTTCACGAAACAAACGGTTAAGATGAATAGGATTATTTACAGGAGCAATTCCATATTCTGATAGTAGAATAATTGAAGCGCCCTTCTTCTCATAAAACTTTACCAGCTTTTCTACAACCTGGTCAACTTCCTGCAATTCCTTATTCACTTTTGAAAAATCAGGTCCAAATTTTTGAAGGCAATAATCTAAATGAGGAAGGTATATGAGGGTAAGTGTAGGATCATATTTATCATCAGTCATCATTGATGCATCGGCAATCCATGCTGTTGATTTTATGTTAGCACCCGGTCCCCAAAACTGGAATAATGGAAATTGTCCGAGCTTAGCTTGCAATTCATCTCTTAATTCAGCCGGATGCGAATAGCAATCAGGCATTTTGCGGCCATCTGCCAGATAATTAGGCCGTGGTGTAACAGAATACTCGGCTGCTGTGTACATATTGTACCACCAAAACATAGTTGAACAGGTAAAATTCGGATCTTCCTTTTTTGCACGTTCCCAGATCTTTTCGGCGTGAACCAGTTTATTAGACTGCTTCCAGAACTTGACCTCGCAATCCTCACGGTCGTACCATCCATTTCCTACAATGCCATGTTCCGCCGGCCATTTACCGGTAACATAAGTTGATTGAACTGAAGTCGTGACCGCAGGCAAAACAGGATCGATGGTTGCCAGGTTCTGTCTTGAAACATATTCTTTAATGAATGGTGTAAATTCTCCTATCAGGTTTTGCGATAGCCCTACAATATCAATGACGACAGTTTTATTCATATGCTTACTAAATTCTTATGTAGACAGTTGTTTTGCCACCCAGTTCAACTCTCTTATAATGGATTGATCAATTGGTAGTTTTAATGTTTCAGATAGAACTTCCCAAGTATACGTTTCTACTTCGAGATGATTCGTAAAAGGATTGTTTTTTTGAATTTCGAGAACATCGGCGATATCTGTTTGAGTTGATTCCAGAAGACCGAAATCTTTTTCAAAAACAGGTACATGAAAATGTGCACGCCATTCGTTAACCAAAGGATTTTCAGCGTCAGCTAATGCTTCAGGAAGATCACGATACCTGATAAAGCCTCCTTCACTTTTACGAGCAATAACCTGGTGCAGATAAGTTGTTTCATTAAAGCCGGCAAAGGCTTCTTTGACCTTTGATCTTGTGTCTATGTCTTCAGTCATCGGCGCTTTTAAGGCAGCGCTTATCTGGATTTTTCCAACTTGTATCCTTTCTGCCGCCAGTTGTTTGATTACTTCCGCGTGTGGTTCATAACCTATAGCAAAATGACAAACGTCGTAACACAAACAGATATGTTTCTTGATCATTTTTTCGGCCTGATCATGAGAAACAGCATATTTTGAAGAAATCCTTTTAACTCCTGCATTAAGCAGGTAGTTTTGATACCATTCGAGAAATTCTTTCCCGGATTCTAAAATTCCGTCGGGCTCCGGTTCAATATCAAGATGTAGGGTTTTACCTGTAGAATTGAAAATGTCAATGAGGTGTTCTGCTACATCCAAAATGTGATTTGTTGATATTTCTTTAGCCAGGCCAAGCGAGTCATCCGATGGAAACCAATACCGGTAACTTAACGGTGAGGTGGAAACGCCGCCATCTATATTTTCCGGAAGTAATTCTGCAAGTATATTGAACAACCGTTTTGTATAATCAAGTCTTTCGGTGGTTGTCCAGTCGGGCGCATGTACCTGGTCCTTTACAATTGTGTTATGAAAACCTCCGAATGGGAAACCATTCATGGTAAAAACGTAAGCATTATTTTCTAAAAGCCATTGTTTGAAAATGAGCAGTTGTTCTCGTTGTGATAACTCTTCACTTGCAACGTTTGACAGTCGCAACCCGATTCCCATTTTTTGGGTCTGGGACAAAGCACTTTTGATCTTAGGGAAATGCAGTTTTAATGCAGCAAAATGGTTGTCCCAATCTTCGCCTGCGTGGATGTTTGTACAGTAAGTTAAGTATCCGTGAGCCGTTTTCATATCTGATAAGCAATTTTACCTGTTATTTCTATAATCAGGAAATATGTCTTAAAACCTTAAAAATAACACCTAAAGAATTAGTGGTATAATTGGTTGCGACAATTGATGTCAGTTGCAGTGAAAACTTTAGCAGCTAATTTACCTATAGCTGTCACTTATTTCACTGTTTCCAATTCAAAGCTTTTTAATTTTTCTACTGCTGACTTTAGCAAATGCCAGTCCATTTCATGCACTTCATATCCTTGTCCAATTGCCGCAAGTAAAGTAATTGTCAGCTGACCCCCCAGGTGTTCCCTGAACTCATTGAGACCTTGTAATACAGGGCTATTTTCTTCCTGCACATCCATTAAGGGATGCATCAATTCAAAACCCAGATTTCGTAGCACGTTTAGAATTCTTGTTACATCACTTTCAGACAAATCGCCCTTTAAGCCAGAATAAACACTATCTAATGCTATTCCCATTGCTACAGCCTCACCATGTAAAACTTCGAAGTTTGTAAGCTGTTCAAGTTTATGTGCGCTCCAATGACCAAAGTCTAATGGTCGGGCAGACCCGGTCTCAAATGGATCACCGCTACGAATGTGTTCGAGATGAAGTTCTGCGCAGCGCTTAATAAGAAAGTTCATGGCAGAAAGATCTCTTTGTGCCAGCCTGATCGAGTTGTCTTCAAGCCAATTGAAAAATGCAGCATCTTTTATCAAAGCAACTTTGATGGCTTCAGACATGCCGGAGCGCCAGTCGCGATCAGTGAGTGTTGTTAAAAACTGATCATCGTTGAAAACAGCGACCGGTGGGGAAAATGTTCCAATAAAGTTTTTCTTGTTTTTAAAATTAACCCCATTCTTGACGCCAATACCAGAATCGTTTTGAGATAACACAGTTGTAGGGATGCGAATGTGTTTTACCCCACGGTGAGAAACGGCAGCGGCGAATCCTGCAAGATCGAGCATTGAGCCGCCGCCGATTCCTGCTAAGTAAGAATGGCGATCTATACCGTACTCGTTTACTGCATTGATTAAATATTCAACGAAAAAGGGATTGTTTTTTGCTTGTTCGCCGCCCGCCAGCACGATGATCTGGTCTGCAAGCTTAACAGTAGTGTAGTGATCAAAGTAAGCATTAATCTTATCTGCAAGATCCGGATGAGTTTTGGTAACTCCTTCATCTATTACAAACAATATTTTTTGGTCGAGACCTTCTTCCAATCGATGAACAAAAAAATCATTTAATACTGGATTGGTTATATCGAAAAGGCCACTGGTAAAATGCACCCGGTATTCAAAGCTTACTGTAAAAGATTGTTGCAAATAATCAGACATGATAAAAATTATGCTCTGCCGGTTTGCCGGCTTTTCTAATGTTCAGCGAATTCTTTCTGCTAAAGGATGTTAGCATTGATTTTCAATGCGCAAATATATCAGGTAACTGCAAAAAGTCGTCCCAATTTTAAAGATATAGGTAATAAAATAACAATTAGTAAGGCAATGTACCAAGCACCAAAAGCCGCAGCCCAAGCTGCATTCATAAGTATCAATGCTAAAACCCCTGATTTCACTGCTTTGCCAATATTTTTTCCGACGGGTTCTTTTATCGCTGCCAGTAAAGGAGTGAAGATCATCCAGGCAAAAGGTACCAGGAAAATAAGTGCGAATAACTGGTTGCCTTTTACAAAAGAAAAGTAAAGAATAGATACGATTACGATAGCATACAGAAACGACGCAGTATACAAAGTCGCTTTACTTCCACCATGCACTTCACCTCTGCTGATCATGGTGATGGAAGCAATATATATTATGGGAACAACGGCAAGAAACCAGCAATACTGCACTTCGAATGGCAAAATGCTTATTCCTAATAACAGGTTTAGGCCGCGACATAACCCCATATTTAACGGACCTAAAAATGAATGATGTTTTCCAAATCTGTCGTAAACAATTGCTGCAGCGGCAACGAAGAAAGCAAGGATGCCTGAAGTTATATTGACTAAAAATGCACAAATAATTCCAAATGCTATAAGGAGAGACGCTAGCCTGGTAGCTTCAGTTTTAGTAATAAGGCCGCTGGGAATGGGACGTTCGGGACGTTCAACCATATCAAGGTCAGCATCAAAAACGTCATTAAAAACTACACCACCGCCATATAGACCTATGGTTGACAGGCAAAGAAGCAAAACAGGAAAAAGGTTTGGGATTGCATTTAAGTTAAAAATGAGATACCCGGAAATAGCGACACCGGCCAAAATATCTGCAACGGAAGTAACAATGTTTGCTGGCCTCATCAGCCTAAGATACCCGGTTGTTTTTTTCACTATTGTTTTCGGCGGTTTTAAATAAAGAAAGCTACTTGCAAATAAAGGCTAAAGCTAATCGAAGCGATGCAGATAAAGTGATTGCGACGCAACGATGATTCAATGAAAAACCAAAGCTGGTATTTAAAAAGGCATTCTAAATACCAGTTTAGCTGATGATAATAGAAGCCTTATCAATTCGAGGCTGCTGACCACCGCGCAGCACCGTATTGCCTTCGAACTTCACAGATTGATCTATGTTTTTGATGGTTACGAAATCTTCTTCATTTATTTGGCCGCTTTTGCCAAAAGCGGTGATGGCATTTTGATACGTGACCATATGGATATCTTCGGTATTAATGCCGCGAAGCTTCATTAAAGCAGCAGTCTTTGGCACAGCAAGCGGATCGCTTATACCCCAATCGGCGGCGGAGTTAACCATGATGCGATCAGTACCGTATTGCTTTACAATATCGACCATGCGTTCATTGCCCATTTTGGTAAAAGGGTAAATGGTAAAAGCTGCCCAAAAACCTCGATCCAAAACTTCTTTTACGGTTTCTTCATTATTGTGGTCAACCACTACCATGTCGGGGCTCAAACCATGTTCAAGCGCAATATCCATACTGCGACGCGTGCCCCTTTTTTTGTCGCGGTGTGGTGTATGAATTTGAACGGGAAGTCCAGCTTCTTTTGCCAGTTCCAATTGTGCCCGGTAATATTTTTCTTCGGCTGGAGTCTGGTCATCGAAACCAATTTCACCTACGCCGACAACACCTTCCTTTAAAATAAATAATGGCAGTATTTCCATTACCTGTTCGGCAAGCCGCTCGTTGTTTGCTTCACGTGAATTTAAACCGATAGTACAATAATGCTTTATGCCAAATTGTGAGGAGCGGAACCTTTCCCAACCGATAAGGCTGCTATAGTAATCGCGAAAACTATCAATGCCTGTTCTTGCCTGGCCCAGCCAGAATGCCGGTTCGATGAGTGCAACGACTCCAGCGTCATACATCGCCTGGTAATCATCGGTTGTACGCGAAGTCATGTGAACGTGCGGATCAAAAAACCGCATTCCTTTTATCCCTTGCAAATCAACAGTAGCCTGGCTTTCTGTTGGATTTGTTTTTTCACCGTCAAAAGAGCTGCAACACATATGGCTAAATGATCAATAGTTAATAATGGGAACTACAAAGTGTTCCAGTTCAGTTTATTTTCTTTAATAGCAGATTTTAATTCCGGCTCGTTGTCAAGCAAATTTTTTGCTGGTTGATAGTTACTATAGAAACAAGCAAGAGCAGCAGCTTTCTTTTCAGAAAGATCAGCACTATTAAAAGCTTTTTCTATGTGGGCGAAGTTTTCAGCATTAATAAATTTAGTAACCAAACGCCACAACTGAGGATTTACAACGCGATGAGCCGCCCAACGCTCATTAGCATAATCAATTAATATGGCCGCTAATTCTTTATTTGCTCTTTCGTCTAATCCAATAATTCGGCGAACATCTTTATCAGTAAAAAAAGCTTTCATCACCAACTGGTTCCAGGCCAGCTCACTTAGATATTTGTAAGGATATGGATTATTGTACATGATTGCTTCCAAAACAAGACCAATATTGCTACGGATACCTTCAGCACACTGGTTTTGCCAGTCTTCAATATAATCTAAACCGATAAGTGCAGAGTACAGCGCAACCAATTCATTCATCTCCGCTGCCTTGAACAGGTTTTCTACTTTCCTGAAATAAGTTTCTTTATCCGACGAATCTACTTGCAGTAAGATCCAAACTCTACAAAGACGGTCAATTGTCCAATCATTAAGAGAAAATTGAGGATGAATTTCTTTTAGTCTTTCCTGCTCTTCGGTGACTACTTTAACCTGTTGCCTTCCGGTTTTTCTTGGAACTGCAGCAAAAGTGAGGTTTAGGTGTGAAGCGTTTTTTTCCTCACGAATTAATGTAGCCTTTTCCTGCAGCCAGTCATTGATCTCCGCTAATACATTATGTTGTAAGATATCAGTGATTATCCCTTCTAATACATTTCGGTTGCTTTGCTGCATATCATGAATAAAGATTATTTACGGCAAAATAGTCGATAGCTAAAGCAGCGCTAATAATAATAAGCCCAAAAAATTCTCTTGTCTTTTCAATATAGGGTTTGGTTGCCTGCATACTTTCCACAATACTTGGCTTGTTATATTTCATGATCCAGTCCCGCACCCCATCTTTCGCGAAAAAAAGTTTAATTGCATAGATCATGTAAAAGGCAATTGCAATAAGATAGACGATGGGATAATACAGATGAAAAGCTGCAAGGCCGCAACAAATAGCGGCAACCATATAAATAGGCACCCAAAGCCAGGAGTCGCTATCGTTCATATTTACATAAGCAAATAATACAAATGCCACACAAAAAAAGCCGTTCAAAATACTTAAGAACATAAGAATTTATTTAGCAATCGTGTTCGGATAATTCCTGGTGCAAAAATAGACTGTAAAAATAACAATTATTATTTTCGAAGTTTCAACTTTTACAATCGGCAACGATAGTTGTGGCATAAGAATTATTGAGCCAGAACAAACCCCAAGACATATTTCCTCGTAATCTTATCGTATAGTATTTTGGTTTTTTGTTGTTCTGCGTGGTAAAACATGTGCTGTTTACCTCTAACCATTGTGCTACCCATGTAATATTAATTTGACAAGAACATTTAATATAGGAGATGCATCAAAACAACCGAAAGGCCAAATGTTACAAATTTTCTTTTGCTGGTAAATAGCAGATTTCGAAGAACTAATCTTTTAAGCATCAAGCTTCTATTAAGTTTTTTTTAAGATTATTTAATAAGCTACCATCATATAATAACAAAAGTTTCCACAGGTCTGTCACGATTCGTGGATAACAGAAAATAGTTAAAAAATACTAACAATAATTAAAAAAGTATATGTACTTTTAACACAATAAACTCAACTGCTATATGAAAGAATTTAAACTCTTACTATGCTTTATTATGCTGGTATGTGTGTCGGTAATCTCTTTTGGGCAATCCAGAACAGTTACAGGGCAGGTTACAGACGGCAAAGATAATTCTCCTCTTGCTGACGCCACAGTATCAGTCGTCGGAAAATCAGTCAGTACAAAAACTAAAGCGGATGGTACCTTTTCCATCGCCGTTCCTTCAGGTTCAAACCAACTAAGAGTCACTTATATTGGCTACCAGGACCAAACTTTCAGCATAAGTGGATCAACGGCATCAATTGCGATGACAGCGTCAACAGAAAATCTGAGTGATGTGGTTGTTGTCGGTTATGGTACTGCAAGAAGAAAAGATCTTACCGGCTCTGTTGCTTCTGTTAGAGAAAAGGACTTTAATAAAGGAGTTTTTACATCCCCTGACCAGTTAATCCAGGGTAAAGCTGCAGGTGTTTTGGTTATTAATAATACAGGTCAGCCCGGGGGCTCAACTACAGTAAGAATTCGAGGTGCTTCTTCTATAAGGTCAGGCAACCAACCGTTGTTTGTTGTTGATGGTGTTCCTTTATCCGGCGGTTCTGCCCGTCCCGGTGGAAGTGGAGCAGGTGCTTTCGGAAGCGATGCAGGTAACCCATTAAATTTTATCAATCCTAGTGACATTGCCAGTATCGAGATTTTGAAAGATGCGTCTGCTACTGCTATATATGGTTCAAGGGGCGCAAACGGGGTAGTAATCATAAGTACTAAACGCGGCAAATCAGGAACTCCGCAGGTAGATGTAAATGCTTCTACTAGTGTCAGCAATTTGCTTAAGAAACTCGAGGTATTAAGCGCAGACGAATACAGGCAGACTTTAAAAGATTATGGTCAAACAGGAGGCGATTTCGGAAAAAGTGAAGATGCCTTTAAAGCCATTACCCGTTCGGCTATCACTCAAAACTATAGTGTCGCAGTTGGAGGAGGTACAGAAAACGGACGTTACCGGATCTCGGCCGGCTACCTTGATCAGCAAGGAATTATCAAAACCTCTAACTTGAAGAAGTTCACCGCGAACCTCACAAGTAACTTCAAATTTTTAGAAAGTAAAAAGCTGGGGCTTGATATAAATGTGTTGGTAACCCAAACCAACGAGCAAATTGCTCCTATTTCACAGTTTGTGGGCTTCGAAGGTAACTTAATCTCTCAAGCCTTACAATGGAACCCTACTCATCCTTTAATAAAGCCAGGTACAGACTCTGCATGGATTGATCCTGCACTTGGTGCCACCACCATTAATCCCCTTGCACAGTTGCGCTATTTCGATGATAATGCTAAGGTAAATTCGGTTATTGCGAGCATATCTCCGTCTTATAAAATAACAAAAGATCTGGAATACAAATTTCTTTACAGTGTAAATAGGCAGGTTGGTACAAGACGAGGACAGGTTAACAGATTGCTTAATGCGCAAGGTATCGTAAACAGAGGTGCTGCTTTCATTGGCAACCAGGAGCAAACGAACCAGCAAGTAACTAATACATTAAATTACAATAAGCAGATTACCAGTAATCTTAATCTGAATGCGGTGGCGGGCCACGAGTATTTGACTTATGAAACCAGAGGTAATTCGATGAATGGACAGGATTTTACCAACGTTGGATTAAACTATTATAATTACATTGGGGTCACTACACAAACCAGTCGTGGCATCGGCTCGTTTGCTTCACCCACCACTGAGTTGCAATCTTTCTTCGCCAGAGCGATTATAAATTTTAAGGACAGGTATTTGATTACGGGTACATTTAGATCAGACGGATCTACACGCTTTGGGGAGAACAATAAATACGGATATTTTCCGTCAATAGGTGTAGCGTGGAATGCATCAAGCGAAGAGTTCTTAAAGGGGAACTCTTTTATCAACAATTTAAAAGTACGGGCAAGCTGGGGTAAAACCGGAAACCAGGAGTTTTCTTCTGGTGCTTCTTTAGATAGAATTATATTGGAGCAAAATAGCAATGTAATAGGTGGAGCTGCGCGGCAGGTAAACTATGGCAACCCCGATTTGAAATGGGAAACTTCAACTACAACCAATCTCGGGATCGATTTCAGCGTTCTAAAAAACAGAATATTCGGCTCTGTTGACTATTTTAATAAAAAAACGACAGACGTTCTGTTCGAACAGAATATTATTCAACCAGCGCCTCCTGGCAAGATCTGGATTAATCTTCCCGGATACGTTTTAAACAAAGGAGTTGAAATAATGTTGACAGGTGCAGTAGTTCAGGGTAAAGACATCAACTGGAACGTCGGGGGTAATGTATCCTTCCTTCAAAATAACGTGGAGGGGTTAAAAGGATTTTACGAAACGGGTGAGTTAAGGGGACAGGGATTTTCGGACGTAAGAGGACAGCGCCTGATAAGTGGCCAACCGTTAAATGTATGGTATTTGAGAAGATTTGAAGGAATTGATAAAG
>JAOQAJ010000393.1 GCA_025963675.1 Segetibacter sp. | reverse complement strand
TGCCAACGGCCAGTTGACATATACTCCTGTAAATGTACCGGGTGGCGACAGGAAATTTAACGCCGCAAGCAATTATCTGTTCCCCATACCACAGGTTGCTATTGATCAAAACAAAAATTTAAAACAGAATCCCGGTTACTAGTTTGAGCTGAAATTTTTATTGAAGAGACGATTTGAATATTAAATCAACCATTGTTAGGGGCTTGCCACAACTTTTAAAAAGCAGGCCGCTAACAATGGTTGACAAAATAAAAGGATTTACATTAAAGCATGGTATCTCTAGAAGGCATAAAGAAATGTAAAAGGTGTCTTTCGCCGCCCTGGTGATATTACTACTAAGCTTTTCTACTAATGAACCTGTTGCAATGGAATTGAAAGATTTTGCATAACAAGTTGAAAACATCTATACTGGGAATTGCAACAGTGTGAGTTTGCATTGCCGACGAGGCCGCCCTAAGGTTTCTTGCCTCGCTTTGTTCTACATTTTTTTGTTGGTCAAAATGCAATAGTAGTAATCACTGATTAATCCTTTTAGCAAGCAGAATAAAGGTTAATTAGTCCATGCGATTATTGCGTTCTGTTTTGCATCAAAAACAAACCGCCTTCAAAATACATTTGTTATTTATACTTCAACGGTGTATCTATTCTACGATAACAATGAGCAATGTAAGTGCGATTCCATGAAGAAAAATAGTAGAAATACAGTTTGCCCCGGAAAAATCTGCTTCACTCTTTACGTTACGTAAAGTATCGCTTACATAACAATTAATAAAAGCACACCATTTTATAATCACGATAGAATAAAAGTAATGAAAAGAACCAGTGCCATTTTATATATCATCTTCCTTTTATTACAGGTAAGTAAGACAGTTGCGCAGCCAATAAATACACAAACGCCTGGTTTGATTAACCAAATAGATCTTTCGGGTCAATGGAGATTCAGGGTTGATTCATTGGATGTAGGTGTGGAGCATAAATGGTTTAATGAAAAACTTAGGGACAGAATTTCTTTGCCCGGTTCGATGGCGACGAATGGCAAAGGAGATGACATTACAGTTAAGACTAAATGGACAGGAGGTATTGTAGACTCCTCCTGGTTCTTTAAGCCCGAATATGCGCAATATCGCAAAAAAGGAAACATTAAGGTTCCCTTCTGGCTTCAGCCTGTTAAGTATTATAAAGGAGCTGCGTGGTATCAAAAAACAGTTACGATTCCAACTTCATGGAAACAAAAGCATATCGAATTATTTATAGAGCGGAGCCATTGGGAGACAACGGTATGGATCGACCATATGCAAATTGGTATACAAAACAGTTTAGGAACTCCACACGTCTTTGATCTTACCAACGCAATAACTCCCGGAACTCATACAATATCTGTTCGTGTAGATAACAGGGTTAAAGATTTTAATGTTGGTCCAAATTCTCACAGTATATCCGACCATACACAAAGTAACTGGAATGGGATGGTTGGAAAGCTTTTCGTGGCTGCCCGCCCTGCCGTTTATATTGATGACGTACAATTATTTCCGAACGTAAAAAATAAAGAAGTAGCGGTACAGTTGAAGATCGTAAATATAACAGGCGCCTCGGTTAAATCAACTATTCAACTTTCTGCATCATCTGCCAATCTGAATGCAGAAAAGCTGAAACCGCAAAAATGGGTAATAGAAGCAAAAGCTGACACCACTTTTATAGATGCCGTGTATCCTATGGGAACTCATCCATTGTTATGGGACGAGTTCCATCCCGATCTTTATTCTTTTAAAGTTAGGGTAGCAACCGATAAAGCAGGGCAGGACGAAACAACTGAAACTTTTGGTATGCGGGAATTTTCAGTGAAGGGTACACAATTTACAATCAACGGTCATTTAACTTTTCTTCGTGGCACTTTGGAGTGTGCCATTTTTCCTAAGACCGGGTTTCCGCCAACTGATGTAAAATCATGGATGGATGTTTTTAAAGTTTGCAGAGCTTACGGCCTTAATCACATGCGTTTCCATTCCTGGTGTCCGCCTGAAGAAGCTTTTAAAGCTGCCGATCTTTCTGGTTTTTACATTCAGGTTGAATCTTCGTCGTGGGCCAACCAGGGTGCAACCATAGGTGATGGTAAGCCGCTTGATAATTATATCTATGAAGAAAGCAGGCGAATGGTACAATCTTATGGCAACCATCCATCTTTTGTAATGATGGTATATGGCAATGAGCCAGCTGGTAAAAACCATAAAAAATACCTAACTGATTTTGTTAACTATTGGAAGCAAAAAGACCAGCGAAGACTGTACACTACCGGGGCAGGTTGGCCTGTTGTTTCTGAAAGTAATTATAACAGTACGCCTGATCCACGGATCCAGCGTTGGGGAGAGGGGGTAAAAAGTATTATTAATGGTAAACCTCCCGCCAGCAACTACGATTGGTCTGATATTATTTCAAAGTGGGATCATCCTACTGTCAGTCATGAAATCGGGCAATGGTGTGTGTACCCCGACTTTAAAGAAATAGCAAAATATACGGGTGTATTAAAAGCTAAAAACTTTGAAATCTTTAGAGACAAGCTTGCAAATAACGGAATGAAGAACCTTGCTGATAGTTTTCTTTGGGCTTCGGGTAAGCTCCAGGCACTGTGTTATAAAGCCGATATAGAAGCAGCGCTTCGCACGCCTGGCTTTGCCGGCTTTCAACTGCTGGACCTGCATGATTTTCCGGGACAGGGAACAGCTTTGGTTGGGGTATTAAATCCTTTTTGGGGCGAAAAAGGTTACATAACCGGAAAAGAATACAGCCGCTTTTGTAATTCAACCGTACCCTTAGTACGATTAACTAAAATGATTTATAATAATAATGAACAGCTATCTGTTCCTGTTGAAATTTCACATTTTGGAGAATCTTCATTACAAAATATTATCCCGGAATGGACAATTACAAACACATCAGGGAAGTTACTATTTAGTGGTAAGCTTCCTCAAACAAACATTCCTTTGGGTAATGCATTCAAACTGGGAGAAATAAGTCAAACTTTATCAACCATACAAAATCCCACTGAACTTATTCTTACAGTTTCTGTTAGACAATTCAAAAATTCATGGAATATTTTGGTTTACCCTGCAAAGCTACCCCCGGTCGGCAATGATATTTACATAACCCAACAACTGGATGATAAAGCAGCCGATATTCTAAATAAGGGAGGCAAGGTACTTCTTACCATAAAACAGGGAACAGTTAAGCCAGATAAAGGCGGAAATGTAGCTGTCGGCTTCTCCAGTATTTTTTGGAATACTTCATGGACGAATAATCAACCACCACATACCCTTGGTATTTTATGTAATCCAAAACATGCTGCTTTAAAAGAATTTCCAACTGAGTACCACAGTAACTGGCAGTGGTGGGATGCAATGAGTCATTCCAATGCTCTTCGTTTGGATGCTGTGTCAGCAGAAATTAAACCGATTGTAAGAGTGATTGATGATTGGGTTACAGCAAGGCCCTTAGGATTGATTTTCGAATGCAAAACAGGAAAAGGCAAACTCCTTGTTTCAGGAATTGATTTGCTGACAGAGCAGGAAAACAGGCCTGAAGCAAGACAATTGTTATTCAGCTTGAAAAGTTATATGGCAGGTAATCAGTTTAAACCTGCTGAAGAAATTACACTTGAAAAGATCAAAACTCTTTTTCTTAATTAGCTTATACGAGGCATAATATGGATAGTACTGTAAAGGTTTGGGAAGAAGAAGTGGTTATTCCTACGTATGGTATAGGCGTCCCTGAGAAGAATCCCATGTTTTTAGAGAAGAGAGTTTACCAGGGAAGCAGCGGTGTTGTATATCCGCATCCCGTGATAGAAAAAATCGTGGATGAAAAAACAGATAAGATTTATAAGGCTCTTTTTATAGAAAATGAATACCTGAAGATAATGGTTTTGCCGCAGCTGGGCGGACGTGTACAAATGGCGTGGGATAAGGTACAGCAACGACATTTTATTTATTATAATCAGGTAATAAAACCGGCGCTTGTTGGATTAACTGGTCCCTGGATTTCCGGTGGAATTGAATTTAACTGGCCGCAGCATCATCGTCCATCTACCTTTCAGCCTGTTGATTATCGGATTAAAGAAAACAGCGATGGCAGTAAGACAATTTGGGTAAATGAAGTAGAGCTTATGTTCCGGACAAAAGGAATGGCGGGGTTCACACTTTATCCGGGCAAGGCATATTTAGAAATTCAAGGCCGGATATATAACCGAACACCATTTCCCCAAACGTTTTTATGGTGGGCGAACCCTGCAGTAAAAGTAAACGACCACTACCAGTCTGTATTTCCACCCGATGTTCATGCTGTATTTGATCATGGAAAACGCGACGTTTCTGCATTTCCTATTGCTACCGGCACTTATTATAAAGTAGATTATTCTCCCGGCACAGACATTTCCCGTTATAAAAATATTCCGGTTCCTACCTCTTACATGGCTATTCAATCCCAGTATGATTTTATGGGAGGATATGAGCATGATACGCAGGCCGGTTTGTTGCATGTAGCTGATCATCATATTTCTCCGGGAAAAAAACAATGGACATGGGGCAACGGTGATTTCGGAAAAGCCTGGGACCGCAACCTTACGGATGAAGATGGTCCTTATATTGAATTAATGACCGGCATATTCACC
>JAOQAJ010000224.1 GCA_025963675.1 Segetibacter sp. | reverse complement strand
CGGAAGGGACCAAATTTAGCAGCAGCTGCAAGAAGTTTATCAGCAGGGATGGCTCTCAGTTCTGCGAGCGAATTTGCCCCAACAGTTTTTGCAAATTCAACACCTGTTTGCTCGCCTTTAGCAAGCGGGGTTGCGGGTAAAGTGCCTAACAGAGAACCGCTTTCTCCAATTGCACCTGCAATGAGGTTTTTAGATAATGGTGAAGCCATTTGTGCGCTAACAGACACTGAGCCTGCAGACTCACCTGCAATGGTCACTCTTTTCGGGTCGCCACCAAAAGCTGCTATGTTTTCTTGAACCCATTTTAATGCAGCAGCCTGGTCCAATAATCCATAATTGCCTGAAGCATTGTGGGGAGATTCTTTGGTAAGTTCAGGATGTGCCATAAAACCAAACACACCTAATCTATAGTTTACTGTTACGGCAACGATACCTTTTGCTGCCATGCTTTCACCGTCATATCTTGCTTCTGAGCCGTCGCCGGCAACAAAGCCTCCGCCATAAAAATAAACCAGTACAGGAAGTCCTTTTTTATTGCCTGAAGGAGTCCAAACATTTAGGTAGAGGCAATCTTCACTCATACCTTTCGAGCGAAAAGCCATGTCACCAAAGATGTTGGTTTGCATTCCGTTTTGTCCAAACTGTTTTGCATTCAGCGTACCCTGCCAATTCTTAACCGGCTGTGGTTCTTTCCACCTCAAATCGCCAACAGGAGGCGCGGCAAAAGGAATTGCTTTAAATGAACGTACCCCGCTTTTTTCGACAGTACCTTCAACCGGTCCATTCACTGTTTTTACAACCAGCGAGGCAGATCCTGAAGAGGTTTGAGCTATTGATACATGGAGCATTTGCATGGCTAAGAAAGGAAGAAGTAGAAGCTTTTTCATGGCAAAGAGTTATTATTTAATTATTATTGTCTCAATTGTGAGACAATAATAACGCAAATAAATAACGCTACAAAAAAATAGTGGTTATTTGCATGAAACTTTAGACGAATGAGCCAGGTGAAATCAACCCAGAGACAAGAACTGAAAGCAGATGATTTTGAAAAATTGTTTATGCCCGGACTCGCTATAGACGCAGTGATATTTGGTTTTCATGAGAACCAACTAAAAATTTTATTGCTGGAGTATGAGAACACCAATCTTTGGGCATTGCCGGGAGGTTTTATTAAAAAAGATGAAAGTTTGAATGACGCTGCAAGACGCACTACGTTTGACAGAACCGGTTTACAAAATATATACCTGGAGCAATTTTATGTTTTTGGGGACATAGAAAGACATGACCCTGAACCGTTAAGAACGATTTTAGAGGGAAAAGGACAAGGACTGTTTAAGGATCATTGGCTTTTTGGCCGCTTTTTAACTGTCGGCTATTATGCGCTCATTGACTATACAAAAGCTACCCCTAATCCGGATCTTTTATCAGACAAGTGTGAATGGCACGACCTGGAAAATTTACCTTTTCTTATGCTCGATCATGAACAAATAGTTGATAAAGCATTGGAAACGTTACGTGCAAACCTTGATCAGAAGCTGATCGGTTTTAACCTGATGCCAGAGAGCTTTACAATGGCAGATCTGCAAAGCCTTTATGAAACAATTTTAGGAGAAAAGCTGCTGAGGACCAGTTTTCAACGAAAGATGTTGAATTTGGAAATACTCGAACGCGTTGAGAAAAAGTATACAGGTGGGGCACACAAGGCGCCATACTTATATAGGTTTAGCAAAAAAGTAAAGAGCCTTTAGTTGTTTATTCAATTCTGCCAAACATCTGGCAGTTCATTGCCCTTATCCAGGAACTCTTATTAAAGCGATTGGTTTTTTGTCGCCATCTTTTGTGCTATTATTGAAAATCGTTGCGTCGCACCCTTGTACTTTAGTGCTGATTTAAGCAATTGACGGATATAATAACGTCTCTGGTTAAAGAACTCGCATTAAGTTTATCTCCGTTTGCAATACTCATATAAACCAAAAGAAAAGAGGCTGTCCCAAAAATCAGCCTCTTACTTTTTTATTTGGGTCCCTGTCCGAGACCTACTAGCATTCAAGCTATTCTCAGCGCGTCTTTCCAAATTTTAGGGCTTTTGAGACAGCCTCTTCTAACATTGTTTAATTATTTGTTGAACTGGGGCTTAATCTTCTGGCTGCAACGCCGGAGCCTTAACCGAACAACCTGGCGCTTTCCATTTTATTATTTAACAGAGACCGGCACTTGCACATTTTCCCATTTCAACACAAAGCCTTTCTTATTGATTTCATAAGTTAGCCTTTCATTCATTGCTGAAGTCGCTTTAGGTTTTACTGTGGCTGTAAGAACATTGGCAGCAGGATCATAATTAGCATCTCCACCTCTTTTTATTCCCCATTGACCAGTTTGTGTATTGAATATAATTGTCCATTCTTTTTCACCTGGAACAGCAAAAAACGAGTATTTACCAGCGGCTAATTTCTTACCTTCTATTGTTACTGCTTTATCAGTTTCAAAGGTTGTTGCTTCATTCGCGCCGGTTCTCCATGCTTTACCGTATGGAACTAAACCTCCAAAAACCTTTCTTCCTTTTACCGAAGGGCTGCTGTAATTTATAGTGATTGTAGCGTTCTTAATTTTTCCTGTTACAGTTACGGGGGGACTGGGCCTCGCTGATTTATCTGCCTGCGCAGAAAGCATTGAAGTTGTTAGTGAAAAAAGCAATGTTGATACAAACAAGCTTCTAAAATTTCTAATTTTCATGTTATCGGGTTTTAAGCTGTAAAATAACGATTAACAACAGTATTGTTAGAATCAAATTTTTGAAGCAATATGGGTGATTATTTAAAATTTTTTTTTAGCTGCTGTTGTTTCTGCAACTGATATTTTTGGGGCAGTGCTTATAAAAAAGTTGGGAAGCGATCAGGCTTCACAACTTTTATCTTTAAATTTTTTATTACTGCATATTGTCTGCGCCCTGGCCTGTTTGATTGTTTTTACGTTTGAATAATAATGCATCAATTTTTCCAAAACGATAAGCAAATGTAAGCCTGATCATTTGGGGGTCGCGCAGGCGGTTATAGTATTGGGTGAAGTACTCGCTCTCAGAATATTGGTTAAAGCTGCGGGTTCTGAAGATGTCACTTACACTAAGTGTTGCAGACAGCGCCTTGGTTTTTAAGAAGGTCTTTTTTACGGCAACATCAATTCCATAAAAAGGTTCAATATAACCCTGCGCAGAACTTTGTGCCTGGCCAAAACCACCTCCGCCACCACCGGGACCGCCACCGCCACGAGCGCCTGGAGGACCGCCACCAAAACCACCTCCGCCACCACCTGGAGGTAAATTGGTTTTTGATTGATAAGTTGCTGAAACCTGTGCGGTAAAATCAGCAGGCAATTTAAAATTACTGTTCAGCTTACCAAGTACACTCCACTGGCTGTTGGTAGAGACATCTTTTATGTTGGTAGCATTAATGGTTGAATTATAGATATTCACGTTTGTTGTCACATCCCACCACCTGGTAAAAAAGTCCTGTGAAGTCAGTTCTAAACCATATGACTGGCTTGAATTGGCATTGATGTATGTGTTGATAAATGCTTCCCTGCCTGTAAAAGGATTTACGCCTTTTTCAAGGTAACGGGTAATGAGGTTAGTAGTTTTCTTGTAATAAGTAGATGCTAGGAAATTATGGTTTTTGCTAAATGTCTTTGAATAAGACATTTCAAAGGAACTCGTAAACTCAGGAACCAGGTTTGGATTACCGGTAGTAATGTTTAACTCATCAGTGTAATCGGCGAAAGGAATTAACTGGAAGAAGTTAGGCCTGTTAATACGTCTTGTTACGCTGAATTGCAATTCCTGCTCACCTTTGAACTTTTGGCTTAAAAATATCGACGGAAATAAACTGATAGGGTAGCTGTTGCCAAACTTTTGGCCAGTGTTGGTTAACTCGCCATTGTAGTTAGAACTTTCTGCACGCAAACCCAGTTTATAACCAAAGTTTTTCATACTGCTTGTAAAACTGGCATAGGCAGCAAAGACGTTATCCTTGTTTGTATAATTACTTGACGTGGACGGAATCAGCTTATAAGAGTTTATACTGTTATCAAAAAAGTAATTACTGTTATTATTTTCTCTGCCGCGAATGGACGCTCGTAATCCTGTTTCTAATTTTGTTTTAGACGAAATAGGATTTACATAATCAGACTGCATGATAATATTGTAATCAGTTCCGGTACCAAGTAATTGTTGCAATGATGTTGATGTGGCTGAACTTCCTTGTGAACTACGATTTGTGGTATAAAGCGATTGGGACTGGTTTTTACCGCTAAAATAATTTACGTCTGCAGTTAATTCTTCACCTTCTTTACCAAAAAGCTGCTTCAAACCAAACGCAACACCTTTACCATTAAAGCTTCTTGAACCGGTTGAAATTCGCTCGCTGTAGCTGCTTTTAATTCCTGTATTGAAAAGGCTATCGGTAGTGATGTCGATTAACTCCCCCGGTTTAAATTGTCCATTTACTCTAAAGCCCGCTAATGAGAGTGTCGTACGGTTAGTAACAAAATAGTCTAAACCTGCACGACCAAAAATGAAACGGCCGGTAGACTTGTCGGTATTGTTTTGATTGATAGTTGTTCTTGGTGTGTCAGTAAGGTTAATTCTGTTTACACTTCCTACAGTATTGGATTTTCTTTGATTGACATTAATACTTCCGAAAAAGTTCACTTTTCCTTGTCGCGCATTGAAATCAAAACCTCCATTCATTGCGCCTAATTTATCTACACCTGCCCTGATATTGCCGTTATAACCAGTTCTTTTATTCTTTTTTAAAACGATGTTTAAGATGCCGGCGCCACCGCCAGAAGCATCATATTTCGCAGACGGGTTGGTTATGACTTCGACACTTTCAATAGCATCAGCAGGTATTTGCTCAAGGGTTAGTGTGGTTGGTCTGCCATCGACAAAAACTTGCGGCGCCGCGTTTCTTAAGGCGACGTTTCCGTCTATATCCACGTTTACCGAAGGCACATTTTTCATTACATCTAATGCAGATCCACCTGATGTAACAATATTTTTATCTACACTGAAAACCTTTTTGTCAATATCCATCTTCAGTCTTCCTGAACCGGTAGCTATCACGGTTACATCCTGTAATTTTCTTATTTCTGTTTGAAGGGTTATTTTCCCCAGGTCTTTGTCAAAACCGCCGCCCATTCCGCCTGGCATTTGTCCTGGTGTAGGGGTGCCCTGGCCTTCTTGTCTTCTTTGAAATGATACGGTTTGTTCAAAACTTTTGTAACCTGTCGCTGATATTTTTAGTTTTAGCGGGCCAGCAACAGGAAGTTCTTCAAAATTGAACTCGCCATTACTTTTGGTGGCTTTACCTTTTAACAATACTTCTTTCGTTTTCTTAGTTGCGTTATCAAGCTTTGATTGTAAGATCATAACTGACGCGTCACCAATTGCTTTACCGGCGCTGTCAACAAGCTTACCATACAAATGACCAATTGATGGCGCAGACATTCCCGGCCGACCGGCAGGACCAGCTTGCACACCCGCTGGTGGCTGAGCAAAAAGGTTGCTCGCTGAGATAAGCACAACGGTAAAAAGTATTATTTTTTTCATAAACAAAATTTTGAACAGTATAATTGAATACAAATCTATTTGTTGATTTTTTTGTCGTGGTTCAATTGAGACGAACCTGAAAAATTGTGCGACTAAAGTTGAAAATTCATTGGCTGCGTGATGGAAGAGATTTGTGCTTATGGCCGAAAGATGATAGAGCTGATAAAAAAAAGAAGGAGCCCGGTAGAAACCGCGCTCCTTAAGCAAATGCCGCCTTAACGTATTGCTATGCCGATACGAAAGTAGATATAGCTGTTTTTTACTGATTTCGATTAGAGACGAAACCAGAAAATTCTGCGACAAACCGGCTAAAGTCTCTGCCTTTTTTTAAAGATGAGTGTTTAACGATCTTCTTTTTTACGGCGGTATTAGAGTCACGCTGAAGTGAGATGGATCCGCACAATTTTTTTTTTTGGCGGCGCTACTATCTGCAAACCAATAGGACAGACTTTATTGTTGAATAAAGATGAATTGTTGAAGGGTGCGACGCAAGAAAAGCCAAATAGTAGTAATGACTTTTGGCTCAAAAGCTAACTGATCTTTTGGCCTGAAGTTTACAAAAAGGCTATAAAATTAGCAATGCAGGTTATTCAGGTTGTTTCCCCACCAGGGCAAAAACACCCTCCTTGTAGTTATCGCCTATCGGTAACTCCATTGCCCCGATGAATACACTGTTTTTGCGGATTGCAGTAATAAAATCTTTAGAAACAATATATGATTTTTGGATGCGCAGAAACCTGGAAGCGGGCAATTGCTCTTCGATACTTCTCATGCTGAGTCTTACAACAATTGGTTTCGAATTGCCTTGCAGATGTATCCGAATGTAATCCTTTAAACCTTCGACATAAATGATATCTGCAAAAGCGACTTTTATATGACTATAATCTGCATTAATAAAAAAGTATGGCTGATCTGGTTCCTTAACAAATTCTGCAGGTTTGTGTTTTAGCTCGTGTAATTCCAGCGCTTTATTGCAAGCCTGGATGAACCGGTCAATTGCTACAGGCTTTACAAGATAGTCTACCACGTTTAGGTTGAAGCCGTCAAGGGCGTATTTTTCGTACGCAGTAACGAAAATAAACATTGGCTTATTTGGCAGGCTTTGTATTACCTGAAGGCCTGTTAATCCCGGCATTTGTATATCAAGAAAAACAAGGTCAGGCTTTTCGCGTTGGATAATATTTATTGCTTCGATTGGATTGCCAGACTTTGCAACTAGTTCCAGGTAAGGAACTCTGCTTATGTTGTCTTCAAGAAGTTCGAGGGCAAGGTCTTCATCATCTATGGCTATGCAACGGAGCATTAATGCAGGTTTAATTGAAGCGATACAACAAACTTATTGTCTTTGTCGGAGATCAAAAGGCCATAATTATTTTTGTATAATAAATTTAATCTTCTTCTTACGTTCTGCAAGCCTATTCCGGAAGTTTTATCTTTGGTTTCCTGGCTATTATTGTCGTGCTGGTTTGTTACTACGAATTGAAGCAAATTATTCTGCGCTTTCAACTCAACAGATATCTCAGCATTCTGAATAAGTCCGGTTCCATGTTTAAAAGCGTTTTCAACAAACGGGATCAATAGCATGGGTTCAATAAAATATGATTTATCAAAATCTTCCATTGAAACATTCACTTTAACCTTGCTTCCGAATCTTTGCATTTGCAGGTCGATATAACTTCTCAGGTAGTCTATTTCTTTTTCAAGCAAAACCTTTTCTTCGTCTGTTTCATATAACATGTAGCGAAGCAGAGATGAAAGCTTGATAAGTGAAGGCTCTAAAATATCAGATTTTTTTCTTGCCAGTGCCACCATGTTATTCAAGACATTAAACATGAAGTGCGGGCTGACCTGTGATCGCAGAAATGAAAGTTCTGTTTTCAATTGCTCGTTTTCTTTTTCTTTTGCAAGTCTTTCTTTTTCTTTTATAATCCGCTCATTTTCCATGCGGTCTTTGATGGTGCGAAACGCAGTACTGGCGGCGAGTATAAAAAGGAAAATAAAAAATGTAAAGAAGAGGTGAGTTCGCAGTTTATATTCTGCTTCATTCATAAATAAGTAAAAAAGTATCCTGGTTTGAACGATCTGCCATGAGAAAATCAAAAGCGCGGCGAAGGCGTACAACCAATTCTTCTTTTTGTAAACCAGGGTTGGAATAAGAAATAAAGCATTCAGGTAAAAAATAATGATCCAGGATAGATTCATGAATAAGGAAAAATACATGCTATGCGCCGGCTTGCTACTGGCCGACTGTTCATTTTGAGGTGTCGGACGTAGGAGATAGGGCAAGGAGAAAAGCAAGATCCATGCTGCGGCGTGCAATAGAACAACAACCCATTTTTTTTTATACCAAACCCCTTTCATTACTACTAAAGTACTGTTTTAATGACGTTAGAAGGGGTGCATTGAGACGAAATAGCAATTATTGTCTACAAAAAGGGCTTTAAGGGCGGAAGCAATAACAATATGGTGCGATAAGCCGAAAAGTATGGTCGCAACCAAAACTACCTAAAACAAAACTGGACAACTTTACCGTTGTCCATGTTTTATTTTCCCCTTTTCTCCTGTTTCCTACTTCTGGTCTATTGTCGCAATGTCTCCTGCCTCTATGTACCGTTTAAAACCTTTGATATCTTTTATGATCATTTTTTTAACTACCGGATTCAACAAGGACGCTATTCCTTCGCCCACATCTCCGAACGGTGCCCGGTAAGTAATCACAACATGCAATTCAGTTCCGTAGCCGTTAATGTCTCTGAACTCAACCTTTCCCGCATTATGAATTGTTGCTCCTGGTAATGAGTTCCAGCCAAGAAGTTCACCTTCAATTTCTTTTACAATTTCAGCATCCCATTCAATTTCGCCGAGATGTCCCGGTACTTTAGCTGTCCAGTGGGAGCGTTTATCATCCAGTACTTCTACTTGTTTTAGATGCTCCATAAACAATGGAAGATTGCTCAGCTTTCTCCAAAAATTATAGACTTCCATTCTTGGCCGGTTAACGGACACCTTCGTAATGATGTTTATATTCTTAACCGTATCGGGGAGTTTTTGTTTGCCTATGAGGCTGTAAAAAGTATCATGACCAGTGGCTCCTCTTGAGAAAAGGTAGAGCCCGGCTAAAGCTGCAGGAAGCTGGTACTTTTTTTCAGCTGTCTTGAATGCCTGGTAAATCAGAAGGGAGCCGCCGATTATTGACGCCATCCGTTCAACTTTTCCAACATTAACTGACAGTTTTGATCCTGTCTCAGAGTTTGTATTCATGTTGTCAATTTTAGATTAAGTATTTAAAATGTAGCCTCCATTGGGGTGTAAACACTGTCCCGTAAAGTAGCTGGAGTCTTCTGAGGCAAGAAATACAAAACTGGGGGCCACCTCGGCCGGTTGTCCGGCTCTTTTCATTGGTACTTCCTGTCCAAATTCATCAAGACCCTTATGCATTGTAGAGGGAATTAATGGGGTCCATATTGGTCCCGGAGCCACCGCATTTACTCTAATGCCTTTGTCTGCCAACTGTAATGCTATTGACCTTGTAAAGGCTATAATAGCGCCTTTGGTAGAAGTATAATCAACAAGTTGTTTATGTCCTTTATAGGCGTTCACAGAAGCGGTGTTGATGATAGATGCGCCGGCTTTTAAATGTGGCAATGCAGCTTTACTTAAAAAGAACTGTGCGTGAATATTAACCTTGAAGGTTTGATCCCACTGTTCTTCGGTGATTTCAGAAAAGTCTTCATGTGGTACCTGCACCGCAGCGTTATTTACAACTATATCAATCTTGCCAAATTCAGAAATGGTTTGCTTTACTATATCCTGGCAATTTGCTTCTATGCTTACATCTGTTTGTATGAGTAAAGCGCGTCTGCCTTTTTCTTCAACCAGGCTTTTCGTTTCTTCGGCGTCTTCCTTTTCAGCACGAAAAACAATTACTACGTCTGCACCTTCCCGTGCAAAATGTACAGCCACTGCCTTTCCTATTCCGCTGTCACCCCCTGTTATGATCGCTACTTTATCCTGCAATTTTTTAGGCTGCCTGTCATATTCTCTTTCATACACAGGCTTGTCAGCCATCTCTTGCTCGCTATTGACACTTTTGTCAATCTCCTTTTCAAATTCATGCTCGCCAGACGTTGCCATAATAGAATTTTAGATAATCGTATTTAAAATTGCTGTCACCTTTTGATCAATTCACTACAATAAACTGTAGATATTTTTGAACATTCACTTATTTTAAATTATTTGAGTCGCTTCCGACGGTCGTAGAGGAGCTATCAAAATTTGTCAGCCGGGTGCTGTCTATAGCTCCTTCACCGCTACTGTTTTTCTCATCCATTCCGCCTTTGTCATCTGTCGGGCCGCAGCTATAAATCGTAACGCAAGCAGCAACTAACAATGCCAATGCTCCTTTTTGTATAAGTTTCATAAAACGAATGATTTAGGTTTATTTAAGAAATAAAGAAAAAAATCATTCCATGTTAAAAAGCTACAAGCTACAAGCTACAAGCTACAAGCTGCAAGCTGCAAGCCACCTGGCGAATTGCCAGTGACGATGTTATTTAATTAGAATCGGTTTAGGAGTTAGATGGAACTATGATGTGTGGGATCCTTAGGGGAATGATAAAACAGAATCGTTGCCAGAAAAAGGATACAAGGTGGAAGGCTTTGTATCCTGGTGGGAAAAGTGTGAGGCAATATTGTAAAAACACAAAAGTACAAGCCGGTTTTGTGGTGGCAGATGGCCTGCGGCCCGGTAGAGGATACGAAATGAAAGGCTTGGGGCTTGAAGCTAAAATCTTGAGGCTATTACAAAGAAAAATCTGCCTTCAACTGGCCTGCTACTTTCTTAATAACAGTATCGACTTTTAAAGCAAGTAATTTAATATTTTCAGTATTTACTTTATTTTTTGCGTCGACTTCAATTGACTGAATCTCTTTTGCGATCAGATGCATATTAAGGCTATTGACAGTAGATCTGAGTTTATGGGCCAGTTTAGAAACTTTATCCCATTCACGTGTTTCAGTTGCGGCTACCATTTCTGTACTTGTTGGCGGAATAGTATCAAGGTAAATTTGAGCAAGGGCAGTTAGAAAATCTCTATTGCCGCCGGCTATTTCTTCTAATTGTTTTAGGTCGTACAAATTTTCGACAGCTTCTTCTATTTTATTTTCTTGCATTTGATACATTATTTCTCTTCCAAAGGAACCTTCTTTGCGCAATACTCTTTCGATTACTTCGTACAAATCTCCTTCTTTGAAAGGCTTGGTTAAAAAATCATCCATTCCCGCAGCTATATATTTTTTTTCTTCTCCCTTCAAAGCATTCGCTGTAAGTGCAATTATCGGAATATTTTTCTTTTTACTGTCTTGCAGGTTCCTGATTTCAGTTGTCGCCTCAATACCGCTTTTTTCGGGCATTTGAATATCCATCAAAACCAGGTCGAAGT
>JAOQAJ010000172.1 GCA_025963675.1 Segetibacter sp. | reverse complement strand
ACCTGTAAGCAACGGACTTCGGGAAAGGGAAGCTGAAGATTTAATTAGTAAGTTTATGCAGAACCGAAAAATCTGTTGTTTTGAGATTACTGAGGTGAACCCAACGTTAGACAAAGAAAACCTTATGGCTGAGATCGCTTTCAACATCTTGCAACGCAGTGTAAACGTTTTGATGATGAATTAAAAAAAACGCTCGTTTTTGTCCAATAGCTAATTAAAATTGAGAAACATTTTGAACCCAACATTCGAGTAATAATTAATCTTTCGTTGCGTCGCACCCTTGTACTCTTTACTCAAATGCGACGAATTCTTACATGGTCACGCCGACCTTACTTTTGATGGTCTTTTTCTACTTTTTGCTTATCTTCTTCATTGGCTTCTGCATCGTCAGACCTACTTGTTTCTTCGTCTTCAGTAAAATCAATATCAGGATCAATCGATACAGAGGTACCACTCTCATTTAAAATGAATTCACCCTCCTGGTTATCAGCAAGGCCTTTATTTTTATTTTTATCCATAAAACTAGTTTTTCTGTGAATCGCAATTTTTACGCCACTGGTTGTAAATTATCATGAGCAGCCCTTTATAAACCAAAGGTGCACCTGACACCTTCTTCAAAACTTACAGGATCATACCCTAACTCTCGTCGCGCCTTATCTATCTTTAATCCTGACCTTTTAGCTCTCCTTACCGCCTCCGGAAAAGTTTCAGCCGTAACATTTTCTATTAGCGAAGTATCTAAACCCAAAACTTTCGCCGTCTTTATTGCCATTTCATAAGGTGATAAAATATCTTTTCCTGCAAGATTATAAAAGCCGACAAATCCTCCCGACATAATCTTTTCTATCCCTTTGCAAATGTCTTCGGCATATGTTGGTGTCCGACTTTGATCGCTTACCACTTTTATTTGTTTTCGTTGTTCGAGGTTATTTTTTACCCAGTGTAAAAAGCTGGGTCTCATTCCAGGACCGGCAGCTCCGTAGATAAATACCGGCCTTACAATTGTGAACTTTTGCCCGCTTTGCGCAACCATCTTTTCTGCCAATAATTTGCTTTCACCATAAAAGTTTAAAGGACCGGTTTCAGCATCTTCCCCGTGTGGTCCATCTTCACCAAATACAAAGTCAGTAGATATATAAATGAAATGACATTTGCCTGATGTGAGTAAATGGTTTGTAGCATCAACATTTACCTGAAGACAATATTTTTTATCGTTCTCACACTCGTCTGGCTTACTTAAAGCCGCATTGTGGATAATAAAGTCCGGAGAAACATTTAGTAACATTTGGGCAACCTCTTGCTTATTGGTAAGGTCCGCAGGTACATAGTGTATGCCTTTACACTTTTCGATTCTACCGGGCCCTTTTCCGGTTGCAATTACTTCATAGCCTGCATCGTTCAAATAGCAAGTAAGATGTTGACCTAAAAAGCCATTTGCACCGGTAATCAAAACTTTTTTCATTCGACAAAAATAATTTCAAATGATCGAATACAGCTACATCATATGAAGTATCGAACAAACTCTGATCGGTATTGGAGCCTGTGCCGTATTAATAATAGCAAGAGCCAATAAACGCTTAACAAAAGAGTGAAAGATGAACGAATTGCGACGCAACGATGCATCAACAATGTGGTGAAGTTGGTGTCAAAAAAAATTCGTTCTCAAGATGTGCTTTCTGACCATTTATCGCCTGTTAGGTATGATTCAAAAAAAGATTTTAGAATAAAGGATTTCATCAAATTGCAGCTCGAATTGCGATAATAATATCACAAAATCTGGCTTGATTTTTTTGTAAACCACATTCATTTGCGGCCTGCACCAGAAATAGCACAACAGAAAAGGGTTAAGTGATCTTTTTTAAAATAATATAAAAATTATAGCGCTT
This sequence comes from Segetibacter sp., assembly GCA_025963675.1. Classification (GTDB taxonomy): domain Bacteria; phylum Bacteroidota; class Bacteroidia; order Chitinophagales; family Chitinophagaceae; genus Segetibacter. The sequence continues at coordinate 6,659 of JAOQAJ010000172.1, read as the reverse complement.
AATTGTTACTAATTCTCTTACCAATATTATACTAAGGTTTTCGTTTAGTTGTAATTACTTAATTTTGCGCTTCATGTGCAAAAAACACATGTGGTTTTTAATACTGCTTACAAGAAAATTAAAAGAGCTTATACCTTATCATGGCGACAAAAGTTACAAAGATTGGTGTTCTGACCTCGGGTGGAGATAGCCCGGGAATGAATGCAGCAATAAGGGCGGTAGTTCGTACGGGAATATATCATGGATTGGAAGTGTTTGGGGTTATGAGGGGATATAGCGGAATGATTGATGACGACATCTTTAAAATGGAGGGCAGGAGCGTCGCTAATATTATCCAACGGGGAGGTACGATTTTGAAATGTGCGCGAAGCAATGAGTTCAGAGAACCTGCCGGTCGTCTTAAGGCGTACGAAAATCTGAAAAAGAGGGGAATAGACGCACTCGTAGTTATAGGGGGTGATGGAAGCTTTAAAGGAGCACAAAAATTTAGCAACGAATTCGATATTCCATGTATTGGTTTACCTGGAACAATTGATAAAGATATAGCTGGTACCGACTTCACAATAGGATTTGATACAGCTGTAAACACGGCTGTTGAGGCCATAGACAAAATAAGAGATACAGCCGACGCCCACGACCGCTTGTTCGTCGTAGAGGTAATGGGTCGCGATGCAGGGTATATCGCGCTTCATAGTGGTATTGCTACAGGCGCAGAAAACATTCTTATACCGGAAGCAAAAACAAATATTGACGAATTAATTGCTTCTCTTGGCGAAAAAGAAAAAAGAAAAAAACTGGTTAACCTTGTGGTGGTAGCTGAAGGTGACGAATTTGGCGGTGGAAATGAAATAGCCCGTATCGTAAAAAAGCGGTTGCCTAATATAGACACCAGGGTTTGCATATTAGGGCATATTCAACGCGGAGGGGCCCCGACCTGCCTTGACAGACTTATTGCAAGTCGTATGGGTTACCACGCCGTGGAAAGCCTGATGCAGGGACGTTATAATGTAATGGTTGGAATTGTAAATAATAAGTTACACTATACCCCTTTGGATCATGCGATTAAGGCAAAGCAAAAATTAAGTAACCAGTGGCTTAAAATCGTAAAAATCTTAGCTAGTTAATATGAGGGAACAATTGTTGTTCCCTTAAAATTTAAAGCGACTAAAAATTTATTAAACTCATTAATACAATAGACAGAAAAATGTTACAAGAAACTGAAACCAGCTGTAAGCAAATGGAAGACCGTGCTTTGATGGATAAAATGACACACAGAACAAAGATTGTAGCAACAGTAGGTCCGGCGTGTGACACCTACGACAAACTGCTCGAACTTGTGCATGCGGGTGTAAATGTATTTCGTTTGAATTTTTCTCACGGAAGTCACGAAGACAAGGCGCAAATCATTCAACACATACGGAACCTGAATGAGGCAGAATGCCTGAACATTTCCATTCTGGGCGATCTGCAGGGACCGAAACTTCGGGTTGGTGAAATTGCAAACAATGCACTAAAAGTCGAGGTTGGTAACATCCTTACTTTCACCAATGAAAAGTGTGTTGGAACGCTTGAACGAATATATGTCTCATATCCTAATCTTGCAGGCGATGTGAAAGTGGGAAACATCATTTTGATTGATGATGGTAAGCTTGAAGTAAGAGTTTCTGATATATTAGCCAACGGTGATGTAAAGGTTGAGGTTACTTTGGGTGGTGTACTGTCATCGAAAAAAGGAATCAACCTTCCTGATACTAAAATTTCTCTGCCCGCTTTAACCGATAAGGACCTTGAAGACCTTGAGTTTATCATTGAGCAGGAATTGGATTGGGTGGCTCTGTCTTTTGTTAGAAGCGTAAATGACATCGCCATTCTTCGCGATAAATTGAACGCAAAAGAAAGTAAATCAAAAATCATCGCGAAAATCGAAAAACCAGAGGCCGTTGCTAACATTCGCGATATCATTAATGCAAGTGATGCCATTATGGTGGCACGCGGAGATTTAGGAGTAGAAATGCCGGTTGAAAAGGTTCCGATGATACAAAAAAGTATTATCAGGAAATGCTTGCACAGGGCGAAGCCGGTTATCGTTGCTACACAAATGATGGAGAGTATGATCGACCGTGTAAAACCTAACAGAAGTGAGATCACAGACGTAGCAAATGCTGTGTTAGAAGGTACAGACGCTGTTATGTTGAGCGGTGAAACTGCAACTGGCCAGCATCCCGCGCTTGTGGTACAAACGATGGTAAAAATCATTGCTGAAGTAGAAAAAGAATACCGTTACAATCGTGAAGAAGATTTGAAACCTCAGGTTCATTCTCCCTCTTTTTTAAGTGATGCCATCTGTTACAACGCCTGTAAGATAGCAAGAGACGTAAATGCTGATGCAGTTATTGGTATGACAAAAAGCGGTTATACTGGTTTTGTATTAAGCAGCTATCGCCCTAAATCACCCCTCTTTATTTTCTCGAAGGAAAAGTCTTTGATCAACCAGTTAAGCCTTAGTTGGGGCGTTAGAGCTTTTTATTATACGGAAGAAGAAAGTCTTGATTCAATCATTGAAGACCAGATAAACATTCTAAAAGAGAAAGGATTTTTAAAGACAGGCGACACCGTAGTAAATACAGGAAGCACACCCGTTCAGCTTCATCTGCCAACCAACATTTTGAAATTGTCAAAAGTGCAATAACAAAAAAAGATTACAATTAAAAGTCCCCAATAGTAAAGATGTTGGGGACTTTTGTTTTAATCATGAATCGAAACAAATTTTAGTTTTTAGTACCAGGCATTTGTTTTTCAGTTAAGAATTGTGACCGAACCGCTGATTTTAAATGTGAGCAACGACCAACGATTTGATAAGAAGACCTTCAGCTATTACATGTTTTTTTATGTTCCCGGCATTTGATCATTAAGAATCTTCTGTTGTGTCACACCCTTGTACTGGTGAAGGTTTCCTCAGCACCTCTAACTATCGTCGTGAATGCATCGGGAAAAAATGTTCATTAAAAGGGCATTATAAAACTTTTGAGCTATAAGGTTTTATATTCTGCCACTTCAACAAAATATACTGTCAGTACAACTTTATTTTTTTATAAATTCGCACCTCCTTGCAATGATGCAATTACGAGGAAGGTAAGTTTTAGCTATTACAAAAAACGGGAACTTGAGCGAAAAAAATGTTTCTGTTGTTCATCAATAATTGCTACGATCACTTAAAATAACGATGGTAGTTTTTTTCCCTAAAATCAAAAATTACATTAATTAGAACATAAATATCGATAATGCCAAATCCAAGATTAAATGTTGATCTGACAGACAGTTTTGAAAAAATTCCGGTTAGAATTTTCCCTACATCAAAAGATGGTTCTGCATTTGTTGCAAAGGAAATAGCTGATAGCATAAGAGAGTCACAAGTAAACGGTAAGCCAATAGTAATAGGATTAGCAACCGGCTCCACTCCTATTAGCTTGTACAAAGAGTTAGTACGTATGCACAGGGAAGAGGGACTAAGTTTTAAAAACGTAACAACATTTAACCTCGACGAGTATTATCCCATAGACAAAGAGGCGTTTCAAAGCTACTATAGCTATATGCACAGGCAACTATTCGATCATATTGATATCGACCATGCAAATATTTTTATTCCTAACGGTGAATTACCCAAAGAAGAGATTAAGAAGCATTGCCAGGAGTATGAACAGCTAATTGAGTCGAAAGGTGGTATCGACATTCAAATACTAGGCATCGGAAACAACGGTCACATTGGTTTTAACGAACCTGGCTCAAGCATTTTTTCAAAAACAAGGCTTATCACTTTAGATAATAGTACACGTATAGCAAATGCCCGCGATTTTCAAAATATCTCGCAGGTACCACGACTTGCCATAACGATGGGCCTCAGCACCATCCTTAAAGCAAAAAAGATTTACCTGATGGCCTGGGGAATGAAAGCGCCAATTATTGCTCAAACGGTAGAGGGTGACGTCACGGAGCATGTTCCTGCCAGTATCCTTCAACAACACAACGATTGCACTTTTGTAATTGACGAAGTGGCTGCGACAGAATTGACAAGGTTTAAATCTCCATGGTTAACAGGTGAAATAGAATGGACACCGGCAACCATCAAAAAAGCGGTAGTAAACCTGGCTTTGAAAATCAATAAGCCAGTATTAAGCCTCACAAGTCATGACTATAACGAAAACGGCCTTGGCGACCTTCTGGTTGAAAAGGGAGATCCATATGAAATAAACCTCCAGGTCTTTTATATGCTTCGTGACACCATTACCGGATGGCCCGGCGGTAAACCGGATTCAGTTATTCCAGGGCACCCTGAAAGAAGTGAAATTCAACCTAAGCGATGCTTAATATTTTCTCCGCATCCTGATGACGATATCATTAGTATGGGGGGCACTTTTATGCGGCTTGTAGACCAGGGACATGAAGTGCATGTTGCTTATCAAACCAGCGGTAACATTGCTGTAACAGATGAATTCGTTACCCGTTTTCTTGATTTCGCAGTTGGTTTTGAAGACATGTTTGGAATTGATAATCATACCAGCAAAGATTTGCTCGCATCAGCACGAATGTTTTTGGCTGGTAAAAGAAAAAATGAACGGGATACACCGGAGATCAGAGCGATTAAAGGTTTGATAAGAAGATGTGAAGCTAAAGCAACTTGCCGGTATGTAGGTCTTACAGACGATAGAGCGCACTTTCTAAACCTTCCATTTTACGAGACAGGAACGATAGAGAAAAAGCCAATGGGAGAAGATGATGTGCAAATAACAATGGACATTTTAAGAGAAATAAAACCTCACCAGGTTTATTGTGCGGGCGATCTTGCTGATCCTCATGGAACGCATAAGGTGTGTCTGGATATTGTATTCGAAAGTATAAGGCGGTTAAAAGCAGCAGGTGAAGATTGGGTAAAAGACTGCTGGGTGTGGTTATACAAAGGCGCATGGCAGGAATGGAGTATTTCTGAAATTGAAATGGCAATTCCCATGAGCCCTGACCAATTAATGAAGAAAAGGTTCGGTATTTTTATTCATCAGTCACAAAAAGACATGGTACCGTTTCAAGGTAGTGATAGCCGCGAGTTTTGGGTCAGGGCAGAAGAGCGAAACACTAATACTGCAAATTTCTATGGGCAACTTGGAATGACCCAATATTCAGCCATGGAAGCTTTTGTCAGGTGGCATTATTAAAGTGAATTTTTAAGAGGTCTTGTATCGAAACTATAAGATCCATGCGAAATAAAATGAAAAAGAGGCTTTTCTCTACCAGTGAGAAAAGCCTCTTTTAGCTTGCAAAAAAGTTATTGAACGTCGGCTAAAGTAATATCAAAAGATAGCACGGCATTCGGCGGAATACTTGCCCCGGCACCATTACATCCATAGCCTAAAGCTGAAGGAACAATTAATTTTATCCTGCCACCTTTCTTAATTAGCGGCAAGCCAATTTGCCATCCTTTTATCAAAGTGCCTAAAGTAAAAGTTGAAGTAGCGGCATTAGCCGATTGATCAAATACAACTCCGTTAAGAAATTTTCCAGTATAGGTAACGGAAACTTTTGAGGTTAAAGTTGGCGTTAAACCAGATCCGCTGTCTATTACCTGGTAGTATATTCCACTGCTATCTTTAACTGCTGTAATACTATTTGCAGTCGCGTAAGCCTTTATCTGAGGCTCCTCTAATCGTACAGCCATCGGTTTGCATCCCTGCGTTACATCAACTAATGTTATGTCAAAATAAAGAACCGAATTAGGGGGAATTGTTGCTCCTTTTCCGTTGCAGCTGTAAGCAAGTGAAGACGGAATAAAGAGTTTTATTCGGCCGCCTTTTTTAATTAGTGGTAAACCTACCTGAAATCCTTCTATTAAGCTACCTAACGGCCAGCCGGTGCTGTCAGCATTAGCAGATTGGTCAAATTGATAACCATTTAGAAGTTTTGCAGTATAAGTTATGTACACGTTAGAGTTCATTGCAGGAGTGGTACCGTATCCAGGCTCTATTACTTCGTAATAAATTCCGCTATTGTGTTTTACTGCTGTTATTCCGTTTGCATTAGCATAAGCTAATATTTGAGGTTCTTCAGACGCGGGAGTAACCGGCGAGCAGCCCTGATCTTTTTTTGAACATCCGGAAATAAAAACAACAAGCAAAAAAAAGACTGGTAAAAAGTTCTTCATTAAATCTTTTGGGTTATAACTATTCTAACTGCTTAATGACTATTTATCTCATCCTCGTGCTGCATAGAGGTTGATGAAGTTTCCATTTTCTTCTTATAAGTTAATTCTAAAAAGCGTTGCTCATTCATTTCCCATTTGTGTTGTTTGAAGAAAATAGTGCAAAAAACAGTAATCAGAATAACAGCAAAAATTAAAACCAGAGGTGTAGAAGAACCATTGGCTACCATGATAGCCCGTGTATACCAGCCTGAAACAAAATTGAGAATAATACCTACGCTTATTAATAATCCGAGAGGTAATGCGATTGATAAGTGACGGAACGGGCTTTTCTCTTTTTCCCTGTTCTTTTCCCAATAAGTCAAAAATTTTTCTTCCTCGTCCGTTAGCATAAATCAAAGGTAACATCAAAAAAGGTACATTGCAGAGGCTTTTAATAGAACGCTTTTGAAAGGACTAAGCTTTCCTTTCG
>JAOQAJ010000165.1 GCA_025963675.1 Segetibacter sp. | reverse complement strand
TAGTTTGTCGTGTATCAGTGAAGTTTTCAAAGTTGATAAAGATTGAAAAATGTTTCCAGGTCTTTTCACCCATCAAACCAAAGGTCCAGTAAGATTTCCCTATAGCACCATCAGTTAGCTTTTGAGGACTAAAGAAGTACGCTTCTGCACCGATCTTTAATTTACCGTCTTTCTCATACATCAACACATTGTTAAGCCTGTGCCGGGCTGTTAATGGAAACCAGCTTTTAATGTTATTAAAATGTGTGTTGACATCTGCATACGTATAGCCGGTAAACAATTTAAAATCGTTGTAAGTAAACCGAAGGTTGGTTTCAGTGCCTTTGGTATCTATATGTCCTGGTGCATTTATAAACCGATAATTGCTACTGCCACTTGTCGTTACTATCAGTGGTTGGTTTAATCTTGTATAGAAAAATAATTGGTTAAGGGCAAACCCTACCTCACCAATTTTTGTACGATAATTTATGTCAAAGTTTCCTCCTGCTGAACGTTCATTTTCAGTTATATTTTGATTAATCGGTAATATATTCCGGAACTGGGTTTTCTCTGCTTCTTCGTTAAATACAGTTGGTGTTTTATAACCTAAACCACCTCCTAATCTCGCAGTAAGTTTTGGAGTTACTTTTAGCATAGCAGATATTCTTGGCAATAACTCAAAGCCAAATTGCTGTACATAATCGCCGCGTAATCCTGTCTCTAAAGTAAATTGAGGGAATGGTGACCACGTGTTTTGAATGAATGCACCCAACGTATTGTAGTGATAGTTTCTTAAATCATTATTGCTTTGCCTGTTTTCTTTAAAATCATCGGTTAAATAGTTTGCACCCATTACCCAATCTGCTTTCTCTCCATTAGTGCTATAAGTAGCTTCTGAAAATGTTGATTGCTGTAATCCTTTAAAAGCATAGGTCGGTATTTGTATCAACCTATCGAACCAGCTGTAACTATTTTTGAAATTAAGCTGTGATTTATCATTAATCGTATGTGTTAGCTGGGCTTGAGTTGTGATACGGTCTGTGGTGTTCTTCTCAAAAAAACCTGCCGTTCCGTTCTTAATGTAATTGACGTTACCGCCTATTCTGTCTTCAGTGACATAGCTAATCCCTACATTGGCTGTTGTCTTGTTGGTATAGATAAAAAGCCTTGGGTTAATCGTATATCGCTCAAATTTCGGGATAGCTGTTAGTCCAATACCTGCCGGGTCATATGCTGTTCCTGTATTTCTTGAACCAAATACTGTTACTCCTAACTTGTCGAATTTTTGACTGTAAAAACCGCTGAGATCAAGGCCACCTGCTGATGTACCATTGCCTAGAAAACTCAATTCCCTTTTCGCAGTTGGTGTTTTGGAAACGAGGTTTACCAGGCCTGCTATTGCACCCCCACCGTATAAGGTAGATGATGACCCTTTGATTACTTCAATTTGTTTTAAGTCAAGCGGTGCTACCTGCATTAGACTTAAACCTCCTGAGAAGCCTGAATACAAAGGAAACCCATCTCTTAATATTTGTGTGTACCTGCCATCCAGACCTTGTATACGGATACTTGAATTGTAAGAGGTGGCAGAAGTTTGCTGGGTTTGGATGCCTGTGCTTTCATTTAGCAACATTCTTATATCACCGGGCTTCATGTTTCCCTTCTCTGTAAGTTCTTCGCCAGATATCGTTTCAACTCTTGTAGGAATGTCGCTAATGGTACGACTGCTTCTTGTAGTGATTACTATTACCTCTTCTTCGTGTTCCTCGCCTTCTTCTAACAATACTTCTACCATTGCGCTGTCGGATTGCTGTACCTGAACACTTACTTCCTGGTCTTCTAATCCTACATAAGAAACTTTGATTTGATAGCTACCTGCTGCAAGGTTTGCAAAGGTTGCAATCCCCGTACTATCAGCAATGCTTGTTTTGTTTAGCGAAACAATGGTAGCAGTGGCACCTGCAAGCACTGTTTTGTATTCGTTTTTCTTGATTGATAATATAATAGTGTATTGAGCATAAGTATTAATTGCAGATAGCACTACTATGCATAGAAATAGTATCTTCTTCATTTTATGTAACAAAATTTTGATTAATAAATCCTGTCGGCCTTAAAATTTATTAACCTACTCGTGGCGGCTGAAAGAGGCTGGAATAATACTCCGATTTGGCGGAGAAATAATATTCGCTGTAAGAGGGTGAACTATAAGATGCATTCGTTTCTAAAAATGTGTTTACACTATTAACGGTGAAGCCTGGGCCTGATGAACAAATAGAAAATGGTGAACAGTTGCCACAGTCCTTTTTGCGTTCTGGATTAGATGTTTGTTGTGTAAGTTCTTCTTCCTCGCAATTATCTATCATTGAACAAGGCACTATGGCGCTCAACACAACGTAGAAGGCTAATATGTAGGCTATCCATGTTTTCAACAGGGCAAAGGTAATTTAAACAGATAGTTAAGGACAACCGAATGTTTATGGCATAGTTAAGCTAATTAAACTTACTGGCTGCACAACTGAATATGCCCTAACAAAAAAACGGGCAAACAATACGGTGGATGTCAAACATGAGGTAATTATGATAGTGATGATTACCAACTTGTAAGCTAAAATGAAATGATGATGTCTTTTACTCTCCTCTTATATTAGTAACCTCTCCTCAACATTTTGGCATAGTCATCTGGTAAAGGACTCGCCTCAACCGCTTTAGCAGCCTGCTCTACATCGTAATCGAATCTTATAAATTCCACCTGGATTGCGTCTTTGTTTGCTATGCTGGCATCTGCATTAACGGTAAGTATTACATAACAACCTTGAGGATTGCCATCCTTTGGTTTGCCCACCGAACCAATGTTGATGGCATGACGGTAACGTGTATCGGGCGGCTCTGTTGACAGCATCCGGTGATAGGGCTTATGAGTATGCCCAAAGCACATTATATCTGCATCTGCCTGTTCCATAATTCTCATCAGGCTCTTTTCATCCCTGTCTTCAAACAGGTATTCATTTATCTTTCTTGGGCTTCCATGTACTAATAAAATGTTTAGTTTGTCTTCGTTAAGATGGAACGCTACTTTGATGTGTGCAGGTAATGTTCTTAGATATTGCCTTTCATCTTTGCCTACAATCGAGTTGGTATAGGATATCGATATTTTACCCATATCCTTTTCCGCTTCTGTTTTATATGCACAACCACATTCATCACTCATTAAACCTATCCCCTGGTCGTAATTACCTGCAATAGTTGGTATTCCTCTTCTCCTGATTTCATTCACTACTTCATTTGCCCAAACATTGTAGCCAACCAAATCACCAAGGCAATATGTTGCATCAGGTTTTTGTTCGTCGATACTTTTAAGGCAGGCTTCCAGCGCCGGAAGATTGGCATGTATATCACTAAATAATGCAATTCTCATTTTGTATTTTTCTGGTTGTGAACGCTTGTTTTTTATAGCATCATCGTTGTGTCACTCACTTCTACGGTAAATCTTTTTTCATCATTCGAGGAACGAAGCAATCCACTCTTTAAACACAAGTGGGTTGAAGATTGGTAAAGTGCATTGCTTTGTCATTCCTCCTCCGAATGACGAATAAGATTCACACAAGTACAAGAGTGCGACGCAACAATGTTAAATCAAGGAACCACAGTTGGGCCAATAACTCCTAACATTTTTTGAACAGCGTTAGTGGCAGAGGCGTAATACTTATTCCTCAACAAAAAAGCAACATGAACCCGTGCAATGACGGCCGGCACTTTTACTAAGAGCGATAGCGATCTTTCTCAATTAATTCCTACTGTTTCACTTCTTCTCTCTAATGATACAGTATCTCTCCAAATACCATTCATTTTACCTATTCGGTCCCTTTTACCTCATATTCGAAAGCCGCAAGCTTCATGGATTTTAATTCTTGCTATGTTTTCCGGAAAGATGCCTGCCTGTAAAGTCCAGATGTTATTGGCTTCGCTCTCGTCTACTAATTTTTGCAGTAGTTGTTTTCCCAAACCTTTTCCTCTTGCTTTATCACTCACATAAAC
>JAOQAJ010000129.1 GCA_025963675.1 Segetibacter sp. | reverse complement strand
CATGATGCGTTAAACATTCATCAGACTTGTTGATTATTTGCTATTAATCATCGCTCTCTCGTTAAAATATTTTATCGCTTTATCAACTAATTGATCCTTTGCAGGAAAATCACTTACAATAATGCTGTTTGTGCTAAATTGTTTAATAGCATTTGCAGTTGTATTGCCAATAGCAAAAAAAACTATTTCGTGTGAAATTTTGTTTTTACTAAAAAAGCTATGAACTGCACTGGGACTAAAAAACAAAATCGCATCATAGCCTATTTGAACTACCTCAGGCGTTTCTATTGTTTCATACACCGTCAATTCTTCGACCGCAACACTTTGTTGTTGCAACAAAACAGGAAGTTCTTCGCGCCGTTTGTTACCGCAGAAAAAAGTAATTCTTTCCACCCTATCATCAATAATTTTTGTTGCTAATTCAGCGGCATCTTTTGCCGTAAAGGAAATTTGACTATAGGACCAATACTTTTTAACCAACGTAAAGGTTGCGCCGCCGAGGCAATAAATTTTCCAGTCAGGCATAAGAGGATTAACGGGAACAGTTTCGACGACAATTTCAACTGCGTTCATGCTGGTAAATACCACTGTTGCTTTTTCCCCCGATAAGCAATCGATCCTTTTTTTTACGTCTCCGGAGATTTGCTTTTTTACCTCGATAAAAGAAATTACATCAATTGTAATGTTTTGATAAGCTGCTTTTTCAATCAGTGCCCTATCGAGAGGTCGGGTACTTAATACGCGGATTTCTTTATCTCTCATGATGAATACTATCGGCAATTTCCTGACCGCCATTTGCAAGAATTTCGAGCGCCAAAATTTCGCCAAGCGTAGCCGCATCGGTTACCGCTACAGACTTTTCTATATCAACGCGCTTACTACCATCGACCGTAAAAATGTTGCCTTTAAAAACCAGCTTTTCATCCTTTACTTCAGCCAAAGCACTTATTGGTGTTGAGCATCCGCCCATCAAAATTCTTAAAAAATCTTTTTCAACTTTGGTGCATAAAGCCGTTTGCCCGTGATTGAAATTTTGGCAGGCCTCGTAGGAAAATATATCCTCGTTGCGGCAAACAACTACAATTGCACCTTGTGCAGGTGCAGGTAACATCCAGTCAAGTTCAATAGACGTTTCGGGTCGTAAACTAATTCTTTCCAGTCCAGCCGCTGCAAAGATTGCCCCATTCCACTCACTCTCATCTACCTTGCGAAGACGGGTATTTACGTTACCTCTTAAATTTTCAATTTTATGGTTTGGGAACCTGTTTAACCATTGTGCTTTTCGACGAATGCTGCTTGTCGCGATTAAACCTTCTGAATTATTATCGTTTAAGAAAGAAGGGTCCCCTTTATATACAAAGAGATCTTTAAAAGAAGCTCTTTGTAAAACTGCACACTGCACAATTCCTTTTGGAAGTTGAGTAGGTACATCTTTCATGCTGTGCACAGCTATGTCAATGCGATTATTAAGCAGCGCTATATCAAGACTGCGGGTAAAAATTCCCTGGACACCGATTTCGTATAGAGGGGTTTGAAGGTCGATGTCACCTTCACTTTTTATATAAACAAGTTCAGCATCATATCCGTTTTCTGCCAGCAGGCCTTTTACTGTATTCGCCTGCCACACGGCAAGTTGACTTTCCCGGGTACCAATTCTTAAAACCTTATTGTTCATTATTAATTCTGATGGGTAGTTATAAAATCATTAATGGCTTCTATGTACGAGCATCCGGGTTGATGCTGTTGACGCATTTTTAACGCCATATTTTTTATAACCTTTTGTATTGCATACTGATTTATCGGTCTCAGTGATGTGGTATCTGAAGTATAATTAGCGTTGCAAGAGAGATAAAGCTCACAAGAGTGCATATCGTGTAACTTTTGTTTTACAGCTTTAATAAATGGAACATTTTTCCTCATCTGGCTCCATTCCAAAAACTCTTCTTTATGCTCGGCGATGATAGCCTTTGCTGCCGGAATTTCCCCTATTCTTTTTTGCAGCGTCTCATCTTTCAGACGAGACAATTCATCAACGTTTATCAAAGTAACGTTGGGCAGTTCCTCGGCTTCTTTATCTACATTATAAGGTATAGATAAATCTATGATGATTTTATCCCCAAAACTTTCAAGATGAGACTTTAAAATGATTGGAGCGTTGCTGTTTGTAGCAACTAAAATGATATCAGAAGATTGAATGTAGCTTGCCAGCTCCTCCATAGATGCATGCTGTAAACCCAATTCGCTTGCAAGTTGTTGAGCTTTTTCTTCCGTTCTGTTAATGAGGGTTATTCGGTTCGTATTGAGATAATCAACTAAATTCTTGCAGGTGTTTCTTCCAATCTTTCCGATACCTAGAAGCAGAATGTTTTTGTCGCTAATGTTGGCTACATTCTTTTTAATGTATTGAACTGCTGCAAACGAAACTGAAACAGTTCCCCCGCTAAGTGCAGTTTTATTTTTTACCACCTTTGTTGATTGCAGTACACTATTGACAAGTCTTTCGGTAAAAGTGCCCACAAAACCATTTTCCTTTGAAAATTTTACTGCAAGCTTTAATTGACCTATTATTTCATAATCGCCTAATATCTGCGACTCGAGACCCGCACCTACTTCAAAGATGTGTTGTATAGCTTCTGAACCTTGTTTCATGTAGCACAATTCTGAGAAGGTCTTTTTGTCTCCAATTGTCTGGGTACAAAGGATATCAATGAGCTGACAAGCATTGTCGGCAAAACCATAAATTTCGGTTCGATTACAGGTAGAAAGTATAAAAAATTCAGAAAGGCCAAACGAAGGCGCCAGCGCAAAAATATTTAAATACTGAGAATTATTGATAGCAAACTGGCCTCTTACAGAAGCGTCTGTCTTCTTATAATTTATCCCAACGATAAAAAATCCGGAAATGTTTTGTTGCTTATTCGCTACCATCAAGGTTCTTAATTCTTTGATGCAAAGGTATTTGCTAGGAAAGGCACCGCATAATTTGTCTGTCATACACTTGTCATAAAATGTCATGATTTTAGTCATACTCTCTTTATAAATAGTTGTTAGATAAGTTTTTGAACAAAGCGGCTGCGGCTTCTGCAACTTCTGATGTGCGCTTACTTGTACAGCAGGTTTTTACATCCACCGCCGAAGTAGCCCTATTTTGCTTTCATTTTAGTTACAACTTGACATACAGAGAACCTTGGGTTAAACTAACGTTTGTTAGTTCAACTTTTTTTCTTTTCTTTGTTGTAGCAAGTAGTTATAGCATTAGAACATACTTGCCATTAGATTGCTGTTTTTGCTAATAGAAATTAAGGGTTATCCAGGGCGTGTTTTATATCACGCCCTGTTTTATTTATAACTTTTTGCATTGATATGGAAAGTTTTTTCCTTTCTTAAAAAAAAACTTTACGAACGTTTGTTAGTAATAAAAAAAAGACCTTTCTTTGTTTCAGCCTTTAATGATCTGCTTGCCACCTTGTCTCTGAAGAATTACTATTGCTATTTGTTTTGATGTAAATGCCTCTACGATTGTTTTGCTTTTTTTAATTGTTGTGATTTAAATAATAAACTCTTTATTATTTTGTGAAGAGTAATAAAGTTTACCAATTCTTCCAGCACGGTTTTTCACCGTGCTTTTTCTTATCCTCGAAAACAAACTGTCGCTGCTTTAATCATTAATTAAAAAAGGATTAAAAAAGCTTACTAACATTCGTTAGTTAAGAAAGTTACCCTTTCTTTGTTTCAGCAAATCGGGTAACTGAACTGCTTCTAACGATAACTAAACTTGCTTCTGCGATTGCTTGACTACTGTATGAAATATCCTTCAACGATTGCAATATGAAAAAATGAAGGACTTCGAACGAAAATTTTGGCACGGTTTCATACCGTGCCTTTTTATTTTATTCACTTTTTATTTCCGACTCAAATTACTGAATGTTAGAGTGAGTCAGCCAATACAAGGGCGACCGATCCTCTGTCTCTTCATTACCAACAACGGGATATAGATTCTATATTTCCGCTATTATTCAGAAAAAACCCGGTTGTTATAATTAAAATTCACGTCGCCTGAATTGAACTTTTCTCGAACCGACGGGTTTACATTTGCTGCTTATCAATTATTATGGCAAAAAGAGGAATTATTTTAATGAACCTGGGCTCACCAGATTCAACAGAGGTAAAAGATGTAAGGAAATATTTAATGGAATTTTTGATGGATAAAAGGGTTATTGATTATCCATATATATTCAGATTATTACTTGTGGGAGGAATCATTGCACCGTTCAGAGCTCCTAAATCTGCTGAAGCTTATAAATCAGTTTGGACGAAAGATGGATCACCGTTAATTGTTCTTACAAAAGAGTTACAAAAAGCACTTCAGCCAAACGTGGAAGAACCTGTTGAAATAGCGATGCGCTATGGAAAGCCGACAATGGAAGATGCATATGAAAGGTTAATGCAAAGAGTTCCGGGTTTGGAAGAAGTGATCGCCATTCCTTTGTATCCACATTATGCGATGTCTTCTTATGAAACGGCAGTAGAGTACGCGAAATCGGTTCATAAGAAAAGAAAGTATTCTTTTTCTCTATCTTTTATTAAACCCTTTTATAACGAGCCCAATTACATACACGCCCTTACAGAAAGTATAAAACCTTATCTTGAGCAGGAGTATGACCAGGTATTGTTTAGTTATCATGGATTGCCGCAACGGCATATGACAAAGGCCGACCCTACAAACAGCCATTGCATGAAAGTTGAAAATTGCTGCGAAATTGCTTCGCCCGCACATCCTACTTGTTATAGGCATCAATGTTGGACGACTACGCAATTACTTGTAAAGAGTTTAAACATTCCCGCAAATAAGGTTGGCTTTTCTTTTCAGTCCCGCCTGGGCAGGGAGGAATGGCTGAAACCATATACAGCTCTGCGTTTAGAAGAATTGCCAAAAGAAGGTGTAAAAAAGCTTGTTATCTTATGCCCGGCATTCGTGAGTGATTGCCTGGAAACGCTTGAGGAGATTGCAATGGCTGGAAAAGAATCATTTCTACACGCCGGAGGCGAAAGTTTTACAGTAATTCCCTGTCTTAATGTTCATCCTCTATGGGTTCAATCCCTGGTAACATGGGTGAAAGACTTTGCAGAAGGGAAGCGTGAAATGGTTTTGTAACCAGATGGTGAACTTATGGGATTGCCGGAACATAGATAAAAATCGTTGACTGCTGCCGCGCAACCAAGATGAATTGCGAGCAAATGATGCAGTGAGTGACACAACGATGTTGAATAAAGTAAGAATGCCCGCTAATAAAAATACCTCTATAACTTAGCGTATGTACAATTACATAAAAGCACTTCACATCATTTTTGTTGTTACATGGTTTAGTGGTATGTTTTATATGCCCAGGTTGTTTATTTATAACACGGAAGCGCGCGGTCAACCAGAAGCGGTTCGAGACATTTTGCATCAACAATTTAATGTTATGATGAAGCGATTATGGTATGGCATTACATGGCCATCGGCAATCCTCACATTATGTCTTGGACTTTTTGTAATGGTTAATGGAAACTGGCATAACATGCTTTCTGAACCAGCAGGAAGATGGCTCCTGGTAAAACTCGTCTTTGTTTTTTTGTTGTATATCTATTTTTTTACGCTCCATAAAATTTTCAAACAACAAATCAACTTCTCCTTTAAGTATACATCACATCAGCTACGAATATGGAATGAAGTTGCAACCGTTTTTTTGATTGCAATCGTAATGTTAGCAGTAGTAAAGCAAAGCATCAGTTTTATATGGGGGCTCGTCGGCCTTGTATTATTTATCATTTTGTTGATGTCTGCAATTAAAATTTATAAGGCTATTCGCGGCAAGCGTTAGTAGTTCCTCTAATTCTTAACACCTTAATCTTATAATTCGTCTGCTTATTTATTTTATATTTTTCTCAGTTTTGTTATCTGCATGTCAATCGACTACCTCAGTTGATACAATTGTTCGCAAGGGTGTGGTAGTATACAGTAAATGAAAAGTTTGAGACCGTTGAGGCGTTTGCCGTGAAAGATCGAAAAATTGTAGCAACCGGAAGTGATGAAGAAATTCTAAATCAATAGAAGGCGAAAGAAACGATTGATGCGAAAGGGCAGCTGTCTATCCTGGAATTATTGATGCTCATGCACACTTTCTTGAGTACGGACAAGCATTGTTTATGGTTGATCTTTTTGGTGCTGCCAGTTTTGACGAAGTCGTAGAAAGAGTAAAAAAGTTTGCCATAGAACATCCGGAAGAAAAATGGATTAAAGGCAGAGGATGGGATCAAAATAAATGGCCTGGAAAATCTTATCCTACAAATGAAAAATCGAATCAAGCTTTTCCTGAAATACCCGTAATTCTAACAAGGGCTGATGGGCATGCTGCAATTGTAAATCAGAAAACCCCTGACCTGGTAGAAATTCACCCGGGACAGACGTTAACAGGTGTTGAAATAAAAACAGGAACTCAAAGCTCACAGGCGTTTAAACCGATAACGACTGGCGATGACGTATATTGGGGAATGAAGGTTTTTTAATTAAATGATGATCATTGCAATGATTCATTTTTTAGAATTCTTTCGAGCTAAAGCCTTTTATTATTTAAATAAATTGATTAATCCTGTCCTTAATATTTTTGTACCGCTTATTTTGACCTACAAAACCTTTGCAGGAGTAGTGAAAGCGGCGGAAGGCCTGCCAATAAAAATTAAAAATGAACCGTTTTCTTAGTCAAAAATTTCGATTCTATTCATTTGTTTCTATCTCTCTCTTATTGTATGTGCATGGTTATAACCTGGAAGACAGTTATTTAACACCTTATAGCACCGTTCACGAACCGCTTACCTTTACCACATTTATAGAATACTTTCTTGCGAATGGCGCTTTACGTTTTAGAATTCCACTCTTATTTATCATCTCTGGTTACATTTTTTCTTTTCAGGATAGAAAGCCTTATGCTGAAAGAATAAAAAGACGATTAAAAACTTTGATTGTTCCATTTTTAATTTGGAGCGCAGTCGGTCTTGCCATCACTTATTTATGGCAACAGACACCTGTAACGGCGCAGGCTGTTAAAGCTGCTGCTCTTGACCAAATGGGAGATAACCGACCATATGACGAAATTGGCTGGGGAGGTGTGTTATATCGTTGGCTGGTGAGCCCTGTTTCATTTCACCTGTGGTTTATAAGAAGCTTGTTTATCTACAACATGCTCTACCCTTTTATCAGGTGGGCTGTGACAAAATACCCGGCTGTTTGGCTGGCTATCGTGTTCTTGTTCTGGCACACTATATTTAGTTTTTTCTTCATCGAAGGCCAGGGACTCTTCTTTTTCTCTTTAGGGGTTTTGTTTAATAAGCGGAATTACCCAATACATAAAAAACCGGCCTGGTTTAGTCATTACCTTAGTTGGTTGTTTTTTCTTGGTGTAAGCGTGATAAAAACGTTTATGGCTTTTGAGCTTGAGCCTGCAACTGCGTCAACTCATTTTATCCTCCACACGTTGCACGACATTTCAATAGCAGCGGGGATTCTGGCTATATGGTTTGGTGCTGATCCCATTGTAAAATGGTGCATGAATAATAAACTTTTTGAATCTGCAACTTCATTCTCATTTATCATTTTCGCATTGCATGTTCCCTTGATACATTACACTTCTCAATTAGCATTTATTTATTTCCACGAAGTCCGCAACTACCGCCTGCTCACGTACATGCTTGTTCCTGTCATCATTTTCTTTTTATGCATCGCGTTTGGAGCTTTACTAAGAAGTACTTTACCCAAAGTATACCGCATCGCGACAGGAGGACGGGGATTTTAATAGAAAGGAATAGGTTAATGAATCATGTTATCAGACAAAAAAAGAGTCCCGACAGTTGAACCGTGGGACTCTTTACTAAATGCTTGTTTCGATTATTTTATTGTCAATTTCAAGATTTGTCTTAAACCCTCTCCATCAACTGACAGCATGTACTGACCAGCAGCAGGTTTTGAGTTGAAATGAAGTGGATAGTAGCCCTGGCCATTACCAGCAGCAATTACTTCTGTATGTAAGACCCTACCCATTAAATCAGTCATTCTTACTGAAATTTTGTTGCCTGTGAAATTAGTAAGGCGAATTCCGACGTTTGATTCTGCAGGGTTTGGATAAGCAATTACCAAAGCTTTAGGATCAAAACTGAAGTTAATCGTTTTAGTTCCGAAGCTCACAGATTTACCGTCTTTGTTAAATTGGGTTAGCCGGTAATAGTTGACCCCGCTTGAAGGATTGTTATCATAAACAGAATAATTAGTTGTTGCAGAGGTAGTACCCTTGCCCGCAACTGTAGCGATTTTAAAATAATTAGTTCCGTTAGAAGAACGCTCTATTTCAAAATGGCTGTTATTTTGTTCAGAAGAAGTAGACCATTCTATCAAAGACTTCTTGCCATCCGCCTTCACTGCGTAATTGCTTAAAATGATAGGTAAAGTTCCATTTGCATTAATTGTAAAACCGGATGTGGCAAAGGTTGAACCTACAAAACTGTTATCTACTGCCTGAACCCCCCAGCGGTAAGTACCGGCAGGAAGGTCTTTTAATATCCAGCTCTTATTCAGGTTTACATTACCCAACCTGTAAAGTTTTGATCTTCCTGTTGTTGTATCCGCTAAGGGATAATAGAACCATTTGCCAGCCTGGTCAACGAGAAAAATGTTATAGCTAAGTGCGTTTGCCGGAGTCGTAACATCTGTTGCAGCATTCCAGCTTAAAGTTACAGCTGCCTGGTTGCCTGTTGCGCTTAAATTAGTTGGAGCTGTTGGCGCAAGATTAGGGATGAGAGAGCCATTCTTTACGAGCACCGTAACGTTACTATTATAGGGGCTACCCGTTCCACCAAAATTGTTACCCGAATACCCCGTGAGAATTAAGTCAAGATCGTTGTCATTATCAACATCTGTTACTTCGATTGAACTTTCAGACACTCCTGGAAGAGTCGCGTTAGCAACATAAGGAGTGAAAATTCCGAGGTTGTTTAGAAATATCGAAGTCGCCTGCCTGTTCTCTGCATCATTGAAACCAGTTATGATAATATCAAGATCGCCGTCGTTATCCCAATCTGCAAATCGACCTCCATCTCCCACACTTATTTGACGATGATTTGGAAAAGTAGTCGCGGCCGTAAAGGTGCCACCTACATTTCTGTACAACCGATATATAAAATCAGAAGCTTCGCCTGAGTTGATCCCCCCGTCGCCATTTAATAATAAATCGAGGAAACCATCGCTATCATAATCTCCCCACACAGCCGATCCAAATCCTTTCTGGATAAGTCCCAAATCCTGCACAGTAAAAATTCCATTATCGTTCCTAAACATTTTAGAAAACCTGTTATAATTACATCAAGGTCACCGTCATTATCCCAATCACCAAAACGACCTCCATCTCCCACACTTAATTGCCGATGATTTGGAAAGGTAGTTGCGGCCGTAAAGGTGCCACCAACATTTCTATACAAGCGATA
>JAOQAJ010000117.1 GCA_025963675.1 Segetibacter sp. | reverse complement strand
TTTTCAAAAACGGGCGTTGAAGCATAATTTATAATGGTACATTTGCCAGCATCAAAAACTACTTATGGGCTGGTTTATTTTTATTATTGGTATAATAGGGTGGCATATTGGTATGTATGGAATGTTTAGAAAGGCCGGTATTGAGCCATGGAAGGCGCTTGTTCCTTTTTACAACACCTGGTGCATCGTTAATAAAACCAACATTCGTAAGATCTGGTTCTGGCTGCAACTTATACCAATCGCTGGTCAATTTATAACTATCTGGATTACCATCATTTTTGTGATGCACTTTGGCAGGTTTTCTTTACTTCATCATATAGCTACTGTTTTTTTCCCTTTTATTTATTTTCCTTATTTAGGTTTTTCTAAGACTGAACGATATGTTGGACACGACGTTGTAAAACGGTATCACAAAAGTGCAGGCCGCGAATGGATTGATGCAGCAGTTTTTGCGGTTGTAGCTGCAACCATAATAAGAACTTTTGTATTCGAGGCTTATACGATTCCAACAGAAAGTATGGAAAAAACGTTGTTGGTTAATGATTTCCTTTTTGTTAACAAAATGAGCTACGGACCTCGCATTCCCCAAACGCCGCTCTCTTTCCCCTTTGTTCACAACATCATGCCTTTTAGCACCACGACTCCTTCTTATACAACCCTTGTACAGTTACCATACAAACGTTTGCCTGGCTTTCAGGAGGTAAAAAGAAACGATGTGGTAGTGTTCAATTTTCCTGCCGGCGATACAATTATCAACCTGCCCGACTTTGGATCGAAAGTATTGTATTATGATGTTTTACGAACCCAATACAAAGGTAACCGCGAAGCATTGGCCGCTGAATATCCTATCCATGTTCACCCGATGGATAAAACGGATAATTATATTAAACGTTGTATTGCTGTAGGCGGAGATACGTTGTCGATCAGGGACGGTGTTGTATATATCAGTGGAAAGGCGTCGCCCATACCCGTGGGCTCACAAACTGAGTATATTGTTGAAACAAACGGACAACCATTTAATGACGAATTTTTACAAACTGAACTTCATATAAATACAGAAGAGCCTAATGATCAGATTTACACTTACCAGGGCAAAGAAAATTCTTACGTTTTAAATATGACTCCGGCTGAAGCAGAAAAGGTAAAGAAGCAGCCGAATTTTAAAGGCATAAGCCTCGCATATTCAAACACCCCTGGCAGTACTTTCCCGTATACTGCTGGTAACCTTTGGTCTCCTGATAATTTTGGGCCAATTTATGTTCCTGCAAAAGGCAGCACTATTACACTTACGCCAGAAAATATTGACATCTATCGCAGATTAATTATTACTTATGAGGGTAATAAAATGGAAGAAAGAGATGGTAAATACTTTATTAATGGCCAGCAAACAAATACGTATAAGTGTAAATTCAATTACTATTGGATGATGGGTGATAACCGTCACAGAAGCCAGGACAGCCGCTATTGGGGGTTTGTACCTGAAACGAACATTGTAGGTAAAGCCTCCCTCATTTGGTTTAGTTGGGAAAAAGGGCCAAGATGGAACCGTTTGTTTAAAAGCATTAAATAAGATAACTTTATTTTTTTAACGTCCTTCCCGCAAAAAACGGGAGGGATTTTTTGTCTAAAAAAACATACATGAAAAAAGAAGATTATACATTTTCATTTGAAGTATACGACTCGATCGATGAACTAAACGAACACGATGCATGGCTTTTAAGTGAGGCGCGTGAAGTTACCCAACATGCCTATGCTCCGTATTCACACTTCCAGGTAGGGGCAATTGCGAGGTTAGATAACGGCGAAATCGTAGCTGGCAGCAACCAGGAAAATGCAAGTTTTCCGGTCGGTCTTTGTGCTGAAAGAGTGTTGTTGGCATCTGCTGCATCATTGTTTCCAAAGGTGCCTATCGAAACGATAGCAATCAGTTATCACAACGAAAACGGTGAGAGCAATCATCCTATTTCACCCTGCGGAATGTGTCGTCAAAGCTTGCTTGAATATGAGTCAAGAGTGAAACATCCCATACGCGTAATTTTGGGTGGACTTGAAGGTAAAGTATATATAATTGACAAGGCCGCTATGCTGTTGCCGTTAAGCTTTACTGCAGAAGATTTAAGTTCGCAGCCATAGAATAATAAGGGTTTAGACCTTCATTGGCATTTACAGACGAAGCCGCTTAGTTTTTTTTTGGTAGCGGGCTCAATAACTTGCTTAAACATCGTTGCGTCGCACACTTTTACTGGCAGACACTTTATTCAACTTTTATGCGAATTTTCTAGCCACAAAGGCACAAAGACACGAAGGTTTGAAATGCGTCCGTCTTTGTGTTCTATGTCATAGGGTAGAAGGAACAAAGAAAGCCGTTCATCCATTTCTTCAGCTAATTATTGTTGAATTACAGATGTAAAAGCAAGGGATTTTACACGTTTTTTTCTCCAATACAACCTGTCAGTGTCATTACTTCTGTGCTGTCTGACCCGAATTTTTCAATTAAGCTTTTAGGAATAATTTTCGTCTTTTGCTTTAATGCATCAAAAGCGTACAATCGTACTACTGCACTCTTATGGTTCATTGCAACATCTATTAACTCGTTTGCTGATGCTGTAGCTTTAAGTTGTTCGTATAATTCCAGTTGTTTAGAATCAGTTCCTGCGTAACCAATTGTTGCCGATCGTTCGTATAAATTATTTGCTGCCATTTCATTTACAATCGTGTTTATTGTAGCCAATTTGTGGGTTTGACAAAAGCAAATAATTGGCGCAAATACTAAAATGGCGAAGAGGATAAGTTTTCTGTGCTTGTTCATTTGTCATTTTTCTTAGGGATGCCATAAAAACCATAATTACATAAAGTAAAAAAAACCGGATTTTGCTGGTTTCGTATCGTTTTGTAAAGCAACTTTTCATCCTAATACATTGGCACAAGATTTTTACTAATTTCAAAAAGTAATTATGGAACCTACACAAACGACCATTGGAATATTAAACGATCTTATTCAAATAAATAATGATCGGATAATTGGATACGAAAAGGCAATACAGGAATTGAAAGACTCGGATGATGATTTAAAAGTGCTCTTTAGCGCAATGATAGACGAGAGCAGGCAGGTAAGAATGGCACTTGGTACCGAAGTACAGGCATTGGGCGGAGAAATGAAGTCGGGAACTTCCACAACCAACAGTGGAAAGATATATAAGGCATGGATGGATGTGAAGGCTGTCTTTACCGGCCACGACAGAAAAACAGTACTTAACAATTGCGAGTTTGGAGAAGATGCAGCTCAAAAGGCTTATGATGCAGCATTGCTTTCTGAAGATCTTCCTGCTTACTTAAGAGAAATGGTTTCAAAACAGAAACATATTTTGAAAGGATCGCACGACGAGATTAAGGCGTTGCGTGACCGGGAATAAAGGGACGATTTTTTAGAAATATCGAGGAGTTATCAATCCAAATGTCATGAGACATTTGGATTTTTTATTGCCTTTTTCTTAAATAACTTAAACCCGGTGATTTGCTGGCTGAAATGTTTGTATAAACTTAAACGCCTGCGTCATTCCCTTGGTTAAAGCTCCGTTTCATCTACATCGATTCGGGTAAACGTTAATTCAACGTCAGTTTCAGGGTACGATACGCACGTTAGAATTAGACCATCGGCCAGGTCTTTTTCTGTTAATACATCATTGATCGTCATCTTCACACTTCCGCTGGTGCACCTCGCAGTACAGGTACTACATCTGCCACCACGACAACTGTAAGGTAGTTGAATGTTATTCTTCAAAGCCACCTCCAGTATATTGTTTGGATAAGCAACATCAAGAGTGTACTTTTTATCATGATAATTGATAATGACCTTATGAGGGGTTTTGTCTGTCATAAAGGGCGGGGGAGGAGCGGTAGCAAAAAAGTTTTCCTGCCTTATCTGGTCCTGCCTGTATTTCATCACTTTCAGAGTAAACTGGGCCATCCTCATAAATGTGCCAGGACCACAGAGATAAAATTTTACCGAGGATGTAGTAAGGCTTTGCAACAAAATACTTTCCAGCAAATTATTATTTAATCGAAGCGAGCGGAGATTATGATCAATTGGCTGGCTAAAAATTTCTTTTAGAATAAACCTTGAGTCAAATTTTTTCTGCAGCGTGATCAATTCATTTCTAAATATGCTGTCTTTTTCGCTATGGTTTTGATTGATCAGTAAGACCTGTGTTTCCCTGAAATGATAAAGTATATGCTTGATTAAGGAAAATACGGGAGTGATTCCGCTTCCTGCTGAAATGAAAACTGCAACATCACTCTCTGGTTTTTCAATTGTAAACCTGCCGGAAGGAGGGAGGCTAATAATTATATCCCCGACTCCTAGTTCATCAAACAAATACCGGCTTAGTTGGCCATTTTCAATTCTTTTTATTGTAAAGAAAAGATGATCATCGACACCGGGAGTTGAACTTATGGAATATGATCGGCGAACCTCTTTATTATGCAGTGTTACCAGTAACGTGAGGAATTGACCCGCTTTGTATGCAATGTTTCTTTTGTTGATTTCTTCAACGTAAAATGTTTTGCTATCTGCGGTCTCGTCTTTTATCTTATTTATTCTTAACTGTAAATGTTCCATTTGTCTTCTTGTAAGTATCTCCATTGTTGCCTGCCTGACCTGTCTTATGTTTCTGTCTTTTAAAATAATGTTTGTACCCCGTTTGCAACTTTATTCTCGTGCTCCAGCAGCCACTTTTTTCGCCATAATCCACCGGCATATCCAACAAGTGATTGATTACTTCCGATAACGCGATGGCAGGGAACAATAATGCAAATATTATTCTTGCCATTGCTTGATGCCGCTGCGCGAATACAATTTGGGTCACCTAACTTTTTAGCCAGTGTCATATAACTTATCGTCTTACCGTAATTGATGTTTAGTAACTCTCCCCACACTTTGGTTTGAAACTCTGTTCCTTTTTGAAAAACAGGAATGTCAAACGAAAGTCGCTTGCCATTAAAGTATTCTATCAGCTCTTCAATACACCGAAGGAGTAACGGGTTCGTTCCGAAAGAGTTTACTCTGTCACTTCCCTCGTCGAGAAATGTTACCTCATTGATATAGGTTTCTGTACCTCCAATTTTTATAAGTCCTACCGGCGAATTGTAGTATGTGAATGCATCCATTACTTATCCTACTTTTTGGCCATTTTTAACCACTCTTTCAGGCTTCAACAAAATGACATCATTATTCTCGTCATATACACCTAACACCAGACATTCGCTATAAAAGTTGGAAATTTGTTTAGGGGGAAAGTTTACAACTGCAACAACCTGCTGGCCCAGCAATTGCTCTTTCGAATAATGCTTTGTAATTTGCGCAGAAGACTTCTTAATTCCTGAGGGGCCAAAGTCAATAGTTAATTGATACGCCGGCTTTCGGGCTTTTGGAAAATCATTAATTTCAACAATTGTTCCTGTTTGAATGTTAACTTTTTCGAAGTCATCCCATGAAATCATAAAACAATTTTTAAAAATCAAATCTAAACAACAAAAAGTATGAAAAGAAACGCAACTGCCGTTTGGAACGGTTCCGGTAAAGAAGGTAAAGGAACACTTAGTACACAAAGTACAGTTCTGAATAGCACCCAATATTCTTATAAGTCACGGTTCGAAGAGGGTGTAGGAACAAACCCCGAGGAGTTAATGGCTGCAGCTCATGCAGGTTGTTTTACCATGAAGCTAAGTTTTGTTTTAGGCGAAGCAGGATTTACTGCAGATAAAATAGAAACAACGTGTTCGATAGCCCTTGAAAACGGAGCGATAACAACTTCTGAACTAAAAGTTACCGCAACAATTCCCGGTATAAGCGATGAAGAATTTCAGAAGGCGGCCCAGAACGCAAAAGACAACTGTCCTGTTAGTAAAGCGTACAGCGCTTTAAACATATCAATGGAAGCTAAACTGGGATAGAGTGAAGGTTGATAATTCTGGTGTAAGCACTTAAATAAAATAAAAGCCGTTGAGTAAAATCAGCGGTTTTTTTATTGCAATTATGAGAAAGGTTGAGAAAAGAATAAACAGTAAAAGTGTGCGACGCAAGAAAAGTCAGATAGCTGTCTAAAGCCGGGTTAAAAAAAATCTTTGTAGTTTAGATTGTTTAAACCTTTCCAACAAGAAAGCAACTAATCCTCCAATAAATTACTTAAGCTCATCAGCTCTTTGTATTTATAATCGTATTTGGCATTTTTAAAGCATTTTGCCAATTCTTCCAATTGGATTTGAATAATTTTTTTATGTGAAAGCGGCTTGAAATAAAAAGGTGTGATCGGAACGGAAATGCGTTTGAAATATGCTTCCATGTCTTTGTGAGAAAAGATCTGACCGTTGATAGCATCAATATAAAAATGGATCTTCTGCTGCGGATTAGGATCCATTAACTGATCATAATCGTTATGAAAATATGCAAGTATAAACTGACGTGGAATATTGATAGCCTTAACATTAATATCAAGCAATTCGCAAAGAAGCAGGTACAAAACTCCATTACTAAGTGCGTTTCCTTTTTTGCTTTCTATGACCTTGTGAATAAAAAAATCGTCAGGGTTGTTATAACCCATTTCGACCCCTTTAAGATTATAATAATTGTAGACGATACTTGATATAACATTCGCTTGCTCAAGTGAAGTGAGAAAGCTGTTTAACTCTAGCCACACGTTGCGGCGAATTCTCTCCAGTTCCTGCAAGACAGGAGCTGTGGCTAGTTCGGGATATTGAAACTTTGCTACCAGCAGAGACCCAAATAGCAGGTCGTGATACGGATTGTTTTTCCAATCAGTAAAGTCTTTGTTTAGATCTATAAAATGCAGTTTGTGAATTAGAAGCTCTATTCGCTCCTGCACTTCCTCACTTAAAGTATTTTCCCATAAATTTTCAAGATTAGGTATGATGCCACGCCCATAATCAACAATGCGGTTAGACACAGTTGAAAAAACTTCCTGGTCCGGATCATCGATCAGGGAAAACAAAGCCGATATTTCCCGCGTTTCATTCATATTCAAGTTAGTATTATTAATCTTAACGCCTTTTTTGCTCTTATTATTCTTTTCTTCAAACTACGTAATTTTTTATTAACTAACCAAAGACAAGTTATTAGACTATGTTGATTAATAAAATTTAATGCAATTATGCTTTAACGCCTTTTATTCATATTTTAAGAAAAATTACCCAATGCCAAACGGCCTTCTAACTCTTGCTTCATTTCTTATAATAATCAATTCTGTTGCCGCTTTAACTGAAGCAAAACCTGTAGAAAATATGGTGATGGAAAGCGAACAGACGGGCAAGAATTTACAAGTGGAGATAATCTCGGTTGTTAAATTGATTTTATTTTAAGATGCTTAAATAAGAACAGGAAAGCGGAAGATTTTTTGTTCTTCCGCTTTCCTGTTGTATAAAATATACTTTCTTTTCTTTAACTGACTGGTTTTTTAGCTGCGGTTTTCTTCGCCGCAGTTTTCTTTGCAGCTGTTTTTTTCGTCGCTGCCTTTTTTGCAAAAGCGCCCGGGACTTGTGTCTCAATCATTTTCTTAACCTCGTCAAGTGAGATAGTTGAAAGTTCTTCTGCAGTATATTTTCCCTTTTCTCCTTTGCCAATTACTTTCAGCATCTTTTTTCCAAATTTGATAAAAGGACCCCAGCGACCATTTTCAATTGATATTTTTTCGGACGGCCAATGTTGAATGTATCTGTTTGCTTCTTTCTCTATTTTTTTCTCTATCAGTTGCTCGCAATCTTTTTGGGTCAGCTCGTCGAAGTTGTAACCCTTTGGAATATTTATGAACAAATCCTGCCATTTGATAAAAGGCCCGAACCGGCCTTTACCTTTTGTCACAGGCTTATCTTCATACATAGCTATCGGGGCATCTGCTACCTGCTTACCACCAATCACCTCAACAGCCCGTTCCATATCCACCGTTAAGGGATCTTCACCTCGTGGTAATGAAATAAATTCTTCACCCCAACGTACATATGGTCCAAACCTTCCAACGTTAACAGCCACTTCTTTGCCTTCATATTCTCCCAATACCAATGGCAGCTTGAATAATTCCATAGCTTCATCCATTGTTATCGTTTCGATGCTCTGGTCAGATTTTAATTTTGCAAAACGAGGTTTTTCCTCTTCAATATTAGATTCGCCAATTTGTACCATCGGACCAAAACGGCCCATTCTTGCAACAACTCTTTTACCTGTTTCAGCCTCTGCGCCTAAGATTCTTTCGCCTTTTGCCCTTTCAGCCGTTTCAAGTGTTATTTCAATATTGTTGTGAAAAGGTTTGTAGAAGCCGTCGATCATATTGCTCCACTTCATTTTGCCTTCGGCTATTTCATCAAACTCTTCTTCTATCTGTGCAGTGAAACCATAGTCCATCACACTTTTAAAATGTTGCTTCAAAAAGTCTGTAACAACCATCCCTAAGTCTGTCGGAAATAATTTAGACTTTTCAGCGCCTGTATTTTCAACAATAAGTTCCTTTTGTAGTGAGTTGTCTTTTTTAAGCTTTAGTACATTTACCTCTCTTTTTACCCCTTCCTTATCACGCTTCTCCACATAGTTCCGCTTCATGATCGTGGTAATGGTAGGAGCGTATGTTGAGGGTCGACCTATTCCCAACTCTTCCAGTTTTTTCACCAGAGAAGCTTCAGTATATCTTGGTGCAGGACGCGTAAATCTTTGCGTTGCCCTCATTTCTCTAAAGTCAAGAACCTGTGCAGCCCTTAGTGGCGGCAGTACACCTTCGCCATCTTCTTCACCGTCTTCATCATCTTTGCCTTCATTATACACTTTCAAAAATCCATCAAACTTCATCACCTCACCGGTTGCAGTAAGGTTGTCCCTGTTTGTAGATATATTGATTTTTGCAATTGTCTTTTCAAAAGCTGCATCAGCCATTTGCGAAGCGATAGTGCGTCGCCAGATTAGTTCATACAAACGGCGTCCTTCCTCATCGTCTGCCGAATGATTTTCCATGTAAGTCGGACGAATTGCCTCATGCGCTTCCTGCGCACTTGCATTTTTGTTTTTGTATTCCCTGGCCTGGTAATACTTATCGCCGTAACTGCTTTTGATTTCAGCCTGTATAGCGTTCATTGCAGTTTCGCTCAGGTTAATGCTGTCAGTACGCATGTAAGTGATCTTACCACTTTCATACAACCGTTGTGCAATCAACATTGTTTTGCTTACACTGTAGCCCAGTTTACGGCTTGCTTCCTGTTGTAGGGTAGATGTGGTAAACGGCGCCGCGGGCGAACGTTTTGCAGGCTTAACTGTTACGTCCGTTACTTTGTATTCAGCGTCTTTACAACTTTCCAAAAACTGTTGAGCCGCTTCCTGTTGTAAGATTTTTCCAGGGCCTTCCGCTTTAAAGGTTACTTGTTTACCATTTATGTCGTTTGCAGAAAATAGTGCTTCAATCTTATAACTGCTTTCTGTCGCAAAATTGTTTATCTCTCTTTCACGTTCAACAACCAATCTCACGGCAACGCTCTGCACGCGGCCTGCACTCAGGCTGCGTTGCATTCCTATTTTGCGCCATAGTACAGGGCTCAATTCAAAACCGACAAGCCTGTCTAAAACCCTGCGTGCCTGCTGGGCATTCACAAGGTCCATATTTATAAAGCGTGGATTTTGTACGGCCTTTCTTATCGCGGGAGCGGTAATTTCATGAAAAACAATTCGCTTTGTACTTTTAGGATCAAGGCCCAGTTCTTCGGCAAGGTGCCAGCTAATGCTTTCTCCTTCGCGGTCCTCATCCGATGCAAGCCAAACCTCTTTAGCTTTCTTTGCAAGCTGTTTCAGTTCTTTTACAACTTTCTGCTTTTCTTCAGGAACTTTATAACGCGGCTGGTAGTTGTTGTTCAGGTCTATACCCATGTCATCTTTTTCAAGATCCCTGATATGTCCATAACAACTTTTTACTTCAAAGTCATCTCCCAGTATTTTCTCAATCGTCTTCGCTTTTGCCGGAGACTCCACTATCAATAAATTCTTACTCATTCTGGTTTTTTAAGATTTTGGATACAGGCTGCAAATCTTTTTTCAGCATCGTTGTGTCACTCACTTTTACTAGTTATTATATATGCAGCAACTAGCTTAGGCTGTTGCAATATTACAGCATAAGTTGAAATAGCAAAATAATTGATACGTTTAAAAAAATTTTAAACAGTATTTACGCGAGGGTTTTAGAGATATATAAACGAGGGATGTCAGATATAATTATGTAACAGAGAATTAAACGGCTATTTTTTAAGTGCTTTTGTAATAATTGATAATTTAACTTCTCCTGTTATTTAAGTTGTTAGGTAACTTACAACCCAACTGAAGTGGAGTATGTAAAGTGAGAATGAGGGTTATTAAATAAATTGGTATTATTATCTTGCTGCCATAGTTTCAAAATTAAATTGATGCCTATAGTTATTGAGGAACAATGAACTTCTTGTATTTAATTTATCTTAATGGTAGAGCGCTTGTAAAGTTGTGGTGGTCTTTTGTAGGAGTACGACTTTTTTTCCGTCAAGCATTTCCGCAGCCGAGCTTTCATTATAATGACGCACAGTAAGTAGGGTCAAATTTCTTTCTAACTGCACGTCAAAAATTTCGCTTGCCTTTGCTGCAAGTTGTTGAATTTTATCTTCCCGGTCATCCAGGCAAAACTGTACATTGATCGCTGCAGTTTGTGTGAGGTTTGGCTTTATATTTAATTCAGCAAATAATTGATACAGCTTACTCATTGGTCTTTCACCTATAAATGAAAAGTCCATCGTTTGCAACTGAACCAACACCTGTTTGTTTTTGAGTACAATCACTGGTGGCAAATTTTTGCTTGCTTTGTTGCTGATGGTTGTTCCGGGAAGCGAAGGATCGAGGAAACTTTTGACCTGTAATGTTATTTGCTTGTTTTGTAAGGGTTTTATTGTTTTAGGGTGAATTACCTGCGCTCCGTAAAATGCCATCTCAATAACTTCAGTAAAACTTAGCTCAGAAATAAGACAAGCGGCAGGAAAGACTTTTGGATCAGCACTCATGACGCCTTCTACATCTTTCCAAATCGTTAAGTTGTTTGCTTCAAGCAGGTTTGCAAATATTGCCGCAGTATAATCGCTTCCCTCACGCCCAAGTGTTGTGCTTTCGTTTTGATCTGTTGAACCTATAAACCCTTGTGTTACGAAAATTGTATTGTTGTTTTGAATGCCAGCACGGCTGATGTTTTCCTTAGTGTCTTCCCAACATATGTTTGCTTCCCTGAAATTATTATCAGTTCTGATAATATCCCTGACGTCTATCCATTGGTTGTTTATGCCTCGTTCGTTTAGATAAGCGCTTACGATGCAACTGCTCAGTAGCTCTCCGATACATACAACCTGGTCATAATAATAATCAAACGACTGTACAGGTTTGTCGTGCAGCAGCCACTCAGCTTCAGTAAAAAAGGAATTTAATAACTCGAAAGTTTTATTATAAGTCGTAACGAGTAAATACTTTGCGGTAGTTATATGATTTTCTTTCACAGCATGAAACAAGTTCAGAGCATCTTCTTGTTTGCCCCCGTAAAAAGCTTCTACCACTTTCTCTAGTGCATTTGTCGTTTTACCCATTGCCGACATTACCAGCATTAATGGTCCATTGTAAGCTTTTAAAATCTCTGCCACATTTTGTATCCTTTCCACGCTGTTTAAACTTGCACCTCCAAACTTAAAAACTTTCATTCATTACTTTTTAAAGACCGCAAAGATAGGAGAAAGACCAACGGCAGAATTTCCTGAGCGAGTGATAGATCGCAGATAATTATGATTGTACGGTTGGCGCAGGTAAATATTGAATCATCGTCATCATAATAATAAACCGGTGTTTTGTTATCCGCACCAGCTGAATAAAAATTTACTGTACAAGTGAGTGACACAACGATGTCTGGCTTTTATCTAATGACGGTTACAAAAAGAAAAATAACAGTTTTATACAGTGAATTTAATAATACAAATGAGCGATAAAAAATGTGTAATAAATCAACTCACTTTATTGCTTTTTTATTTCCCACTTTCTGTGGATAAACCCTTTAAAGATCAATTGTTTTAACCCTTTTTTTTGGCTTAAAAAAGGTACATTTGCGCACGCTTTATTTTAAATAAAAAAAGTAAAGAAAAATACTCTCAAAAAGGATTTTAAAAAGATAAATGGAAGACAATATACAACCCCTCGAGACGAGCGACAACGATCGCGTAATACTGGTAAATATCGAAGAGCAAATGAAGACCGCTTACATTGATTATTCAATGTCAGTAATCGTTGGTCGTGCTTTGCCTGATGCCCGTGATGGATTTAAACCGGTTCACCGGCGCGTATTGTATGCGATGAACGAGTTGGCAAATTATAGTAACAGACCTTATAAAAAGTCGGCTCGTATTGTTGGTGAAGTGATGGGAAAATATCATCCACATGGGGATGCATCTATTTATGATACACTTGTACGTATGGCCCAGGACTGGACGATGCGTTACACAATGGTAGACGGCCAGGGTAATTTTGGTAACCAGGATGGAGATCCACCGGCGGCAATGCGTTATACCGAGGTTCGTTTGCAGAAGATTGCGGAGAGCATGCTGGATGATATAGAAAAAGACACCGTCGATTTTCAATTCAATTTCGATGACAGCTTGCAGGAGCCGACAGTTTTGCCTACCCGTATTCCGCAATTGCTTGTAAATGGAAGCAGCGGAATAGCGGTCGGAATGGCAACTAATATGCTTCCGCACAATTTAAGTGAAGTGGTGGACGGATGTATCGCTTATATTGAAAACAAAGAAATTACGATAGAGGAATTGATGGTGCATGTAAAAGCACCCGATTTTCCTACCGGCGGTATTATTTACGGAATGGAAGGAGTGAAGCAGGGTTTGATGACGGGCCGGGGAAGAGTGGTTTTACGAGGAAGATGCAATGTGGAAACCAAAGCGAGCGGCAGAGAGACCATCATTATTACTGAAGTACCTTACCAGGTCAACAGGGATATGCTGACTGATAAAATTGGCCAGCTTGTTAATGATAAGACAATTGAAGGTATTGCTCATGTTAATAATGAGAGTAATAAAAGAGAAGGTACACGGATTGTTATTGACTTAAAGAGAGATGGGGTTGCAAATGTTATAATTAATCAGCTATATAAGTTCACAGAGCTGCAAACCAGCTATGGTATCAATAACGTTGCTTTAACTAAAGGTCGTCCAAAGACGATGAATTTAAAGGAACTGATTGTTGAGTTCGTTGACTTCAGGATGCACGTGGTGATAAGGAGGGCTCAATTTGAACTGAGAAAGGCCCAGGAAAGGGCACATATCTTACAAGGTTACCTGATTGCTCTTGATCATTTAGATGAAGTAATCAGGTTGATCAGAAGTTCAGCTACACCTGACATAGCTAAAGAAAATTTAATATCTGCAGGATGGGGGTTAGACGAAATACAGGCAAAAGCGATTCTTGAATTAAGGCTTCAGCGTTTGACCGGAATGGAGCGTGACAAGATCAAAGAAGAATTTGATAATTTAATGAAAATAATTGCCGGATTGCAGGAGTTACTTGCAAGCGAAGCTTTAAGATACGATCTTATAAAAACGGAATTACTTGAGGTTAAAGAGAAATTTGGTGATGCAAGAAAGACAGAGATTTCGTACCTGTCGAACGAGATGCGAATCGAAGATCTCATTGAAGAAGAAGATGTTGTGATCACTATCTCACATTTTGGTTACATTAAAAGAACTTCTTCAGATGAGTATCGTCAGCAAAAAAGAGGTGGACGTGGGTCGATGGGAACGAAGACCCGAGATGAAGATTTTGTTGAGCATTTGTTTGTTGCCTCCACACACCATACATTAATGTTCTTTACCGAGAAAGGAAGGTGTTATTGGTTAAAGGTGTATGAGATACCTGAGGGAGATAAAAACACCAAAGGCAGGGCAATTCAAAATCTGATGCAATTACCGGGGGATGATAAAGTAAGAGCGATTATTGACGTAAAAGATTTTACAGACAAGGAATATTTAAGCAAACATTTTATCATTCTTTGTACCAAAAAAGGCATAATCAAGAAAACTGATTTGGAAGATTTTAGTCGTCCAAGAGCAAACGGTGTGAATGCAATAAACATAAACGAAGGAGACCAATTGCTGGAAGCACGTTTATGCGACGAAGGCTGTGAAATAATGCTGGCGGTAAAATCGGGACGTGCAATTCGCTTTCCGCAGAATAAAGTGCGTGCAACGGGCAGGGGCGCAATCGGAGTGTTTGGAATTGACCTGGATGACGAAAAAGATGAAGTAATTGGTATGGTTTGTGTAAACAGTGACGACGTCAGCAGAAACATTCTTGTTGTAAGCGAAAAAGGCTTTGGAAAACGCACAAATATTGACGAATATCGTATCACAAACAGGGGTGGAAAAGGAGTTAAGACTATTAACGTTACAGACAAAACAGGAAGCCTCGTTGGTATATTGGACGTAAATGGAAAAGAAGACCTTGTCATTACTTGTAAATCAGGAATAACAATTCGCACAAGCACTGCTGACATAAGAGAAGCTGGAAGAGCGACCCAGGGGGTAAAATTGATAAGAATTGACGAAGGAGATGAAATTGCGGCTATTTCAAAAATACAGGAACAGGAAGAAGCAATTGTATTGACAGAAGCATCTTTAGAAGCTGAAGCTGAGGCAATTGAGAAAATAGGCGATGAAGAAATTGAACCTGCAACAGGAGAAACATTGCCCGATACGAACAAAGATACAAGCCAGGGTTCTTCTGAAAGCGAAATCCCCGGTGATGCACTTGATAATAATGACTAAATAAAAAACAAAAAAAACAATATGAAAAGAATAACGATTGGTTTCCTGCTACTAATTTTTATTGGGTCGGCAGTAACGGCACAGGATTTTAAAAAAGTAAGAAACTCAATGGTTCTTGCTCAAATGGGAGCAGGAGGGGATCAAAAACTTGAAGACGCAAAAACAGAGTTAGACAAGCTGCTTGCTGACCCTAAGGCACAAAATAATCCTGAAGCTTACCTCTTAAAAACAGAAGTGTACGGAACTATAGCAGGAAATACTGCCTTAAAAGAAAAATATCCAAATGCAGACGTAGAGGCTTATGACGCTTTAAAAAAGTATCTTCAATTGGAGCCAGCAGAAACAAAATTAAAGGAAGATAAATATGCAGGTGTAAACAGCATTTATAGCTCTCTTTTCGCCGCCGGAGTAAAAGAATATAATGCTAAAAATTGGGAAGCTGCGTATTCAAAGTTTAAGGTGGTAGCGGAGTTAGGGGATATGTTTACTACCAGAAAATGGTCAAATTCAGCTTTTGATACTACATCTTATCTGTACGCAGGTGTGACAGCGCAAAACGCGAAAAAGGATGAAGAAGCCGCGCGATACTACGGTAGGATTGCTGAGAATAAAGTTACGGGAACGGATTATGAAGGAATTTATGATTACCTCGTAAAGTACTATCTTAATAAAAATAACCAGGCTGAGTTCACTAAATATCTTGCCCTGGCTAAAGAGGCTTTTCCAAAAAATACGCTTTGGAACGATTTGGAATTTGCAAACACCACCGATAATTCTGCTATCGAAGATGTAGTCAAAAAGTTTGAAACAGGAGACGCAGCTAAATCTTTAACAGCAAGCAACTATCTCGACTATGGCGATTATTTCATTAATAACAAGAAAATTAAAGAATTAGATCCGGCAAAAAGAGCAGAATATACAAACAAAGCGTATTACTCATTCTCAAAAGCTGCAGAATTAGACACTGCAAATGGTATTGCCAGTTATAACGCCGGTGTTTCTGCATACACAAGTTTTGAAGATGCAAGTGAAACCAGGATGAAAATAAAAGGAACAACTGCTGATATTAAAGCAAAGCAAGGGCAAGCGGATAAAGTTGCTGATGCCGCTGCTGATAAAAGCATTCAATGGTTGGAAAAATCTTTTGCTACACTTTCTTCAAAAGCTACCCGCTCTAATGTCGAAAGAAATGTCCTGAGTAAATCAACCGATCTTTTGTATAATTTGTACGAATACAAGAAAAACAGGAGCCGCGGAACAAATCCAAAAGATTACGACAAGTACGATGCTAAGAGCAAATACTACGACAGCTTACACGGTAAGTTTGCTAAATAATAATTTCTTAATGAAGTTAAAAAAGCTATCCATTGGGTAGCTTTTTTTATGCCCGCTTGTTTTCTGTATTTCTTATTGAGCGAGCTTATAACTTTTAAGCAACATTGTTTTGTCACTCACTTATACATTTGATTCTTTATTCGGCGTTAGTCTGATACTAATCAATATTTATCTAACTCGTGAATACATGGAATGGAGCAGAGGTTACTATTCGTATTTCCAATTATTCTACTTAACATAATATTAATTATAGGAAAAATGAAACCGATAATAGTAGAGTTTTCAGCAAGTTTAAGAAAATGACTGAAAATGAACGACAAGTGAAAACGATAAACCATGCCGGGTCGAAGCAGCTTATAATTGCAATATTTAACCTTAATGATTAAGTTTTAATGTATTCAATTTCTTTCTGCGGAGTTCGCGGACGATAGAAAACTTTAAAAATTAACCGCAAGCTTTGATCGTAAGTAATATAATTATACATCCAGTTGATAAATACCTGCAGTTTGTTTTTGACGCCAAGAATTAAAACCAGGTGCAAAAACATCCAGATCAACCATGCGAAAAATCCGCCGAAGTGCAGTTTTGGTTTTGGTATATCTACGACTGCCAGGTTTCGACCAACGGTTGCCATGCTTCCTTTGTCATCATATTCAAATTCTTCAAGCATGTCAGCTTTTGATTTCATCTCCAGTCTCCGCAGGTTATTTGCCAGATTTTTCGCCTGGTTAATGGCGACGTTTGCAACCTGCGGATGTCCTTTAGGATATTTTGGAGTTTCCATATAAGCCACATCGCCAATTGCATAAATGTTATGGTGATCGTGTACTTTATTAAAACGATCAACTTTTATTCGGTTTCCCCTGACAACCAAAGCAGGGTCAATTCCTTCAGGAACATTTCCTTTAATCCCTGCAGCCCATATTACGGTTGAGGTTGTTATTGTTTCTCCGTTACTCAACGTGGCAATTTCTCCGTCATAATCTTTGAGAACAGTATTTAGTATCACGGTCACTCCAAGCCTTTCAAGATATTTTTGTGATTGTTCCTGCGATTTTTGACTCATTGGTCCAAGCGTTGCACCTGTTCCTTCTAAAAGGAAAATTTTCATTTTAGAAAAATCAATCTCAGGATAATCGTTTGGCAAGGTGTATTTCTTCATTTCGGCGATAGCCCCGCCAAGCTCTACTCCAGTGGGGCCGCCCCCAACAATAACAATCGTCATCAATTTCTGAATTTCTTCTTCGCTCCTTGAAATCACAACATTTTCAAAATTCTCTATTAATCTGTGTCTTAATTGGAGTGCTTCAATAGTAGATTTCATAGGAAAAGCATAATCAATCAATTTTTGGTTGCCAAAGAAATTTGTATCAGCACCAAGCGCTATCACCAATATATCATACCCTATATCTCCTACTTCCGTGGTGATTTTGTTTTCAGCAGGTACAACTCCGGTAACTTTTGTTAAGCGGATTCTTACATTTTTACTTTTATGAAATGCTTTTCTTAGAGGGAAAGAAATGTTGCTCGCATCTAAACCTGCAGTTGCTACCTGGTAAAATAACGGCTGAAACTGGTGGTAGTTGAATTTGTCGATGAGGAGAACGTCAAATCCTGGCTTATTATTAAGGCTTCGTGCCAGTTTCATTCCGGCAAATCCAGCCCCTAAAATTACTACTTTCATGGAGTGAGCGTTTTATACAACAAAGGTAAATTAAAACTTTCAGTTTTTATTGAAACTTTTAAAACATTTACTTTAAGTATTATTTTGCGAAGATGCAAATGGCTTGCCATGGAACGGTAACTTAAAAGACTATTAAAAGAAATGATTAGATGTTAGAGGCTGACATCCAACTTTTATAGGAGAAATTAGATTTTTTAATCTCCGGGCTCGTAATCATTTGGCAGCATTTCTGCCATCTTTTCCCAGCCCAAATACCCTTCGGAAAATAAGTCAAGCGGGTCGAAGTACAGGCCGTTTTTTTCAACCATTACCGCCCGATGATTTGGTAGATGTAAAATGGAAGTCTCGTGTTGTCTCGTTTTGGTATTCGGCCTGCTTTGGGCCACATACTCTTCTTTTTCAAATTCGTTTTTGTAAACCAGCTGCAGATTGAATTGAAAAATGAGATACCACGCTTTACTTGCAGAGTCGTAAACCCTGATTGTAGAACCAGACATCGGTTGTTTGCTTAAGGCATAAATTATAGGGTCTTTTGAAAAGCCTCCCCCTTTCATTAGTTGGATTGAATATTTCGCCGTGTCAAATATTGTATTTATACCTTTCATTATACTGTCATAATAGGGCCGAAACAAGCTGTCATTCTTATAAAGCCTGATCAACTGCCTTAGTTCAAAACCCTCGTGCTCAGTATTGTTATTATAAACTGACCTGATAAAATGCATCATGGAACCATTATATGCCTCTCTCCTCTTTTCAATCCAATCCTGTTGTTTCCTGGGCCTTTTGGTCGACATTCTCTTAAAGGATGAATACCCGTAAAAAGTAATCATCTGAGCCTTCCCTTCATACCGGAATTCTTCAAGTTGGTAGTCTATTTGTAATCCCAATGCATTGTTTACAATGACTAATTTATCTAATGACGTTACCTTTAAAACCCGGTTTTTTTTATCGTATCTAAATCGTAGAACTTTAGGATTTTTGATTACACATTCAGTAGCGTTTTTTGATGTTCCTAAAAACATATCCGTAAAAGTTCTGCCCCAGGTAGCCCATCCATCCTTTAAGACTGGCCCGATTACGACTTCCTTCAATTCTTCCGGTTTAGGTTCCATCTTT
Source organism: Segetibacter sp. (assembly GCA_025963675.1). GTDB lineage: Bacteria > Bacteroidota > Bacteroidia > Chitinophagales > Chitinophagaceae > Segetibacter. The sequence continues at coordinate 14,633 of JAOQAJ010000117.1, read as the reverse complement.
ATCATGAACCTTTTGCTGATATTATCGGGGCTTATTTTAACTACGATCGTTTGATAATTTACGAAAGAGATCACCAGTTCGAAGTTAGAAACTGAGATTGCTGAAAGTGTAAATTTCCCCTCTGCATTTGTAACTGTTCCGATTGACCCATTGTTAATAAATACACTTGCCCCCTGTAAAGGCTTTTCATCCGTTCCGTTTACAACAGTGCCTGAAAGATGAAATTGGCCAATTGCAAACAACGGAAAAACAAAAAAGAACCCCAGGGCTACAAGTACTTTCATGCGAAGGATGGTAGAGAATTTTTGGGGATTTAGTATTTAAGACTAAAGGTGAACTTAGAAATGCTGATGAAGTGATTGCGACGCAACGATGATGCTATGAAATCAGTAGCTCGTACCGATCATTATTCAACTTTCCACTGCGGCGCGGATCATTCAAAAAGGGCATGTTAATCAAAACTTGCTCAATATAGAACGCGCACTTTAATGGTTTCCTTTACATCTTTTAGTAATTCAGCTGCCTGTGAAGAAAGCTTCTTATCGACGTCCAGCACTACATAACCGATTTCGTCATTTGTTTTAAGGTATTGAGCAATGATGTTAATATCGTTTTTTGAAAGTTGGGTGTTGATAGCGCTTAGCACACCGGGCACGTTGTTGTGGATGTGCAAAATTCTGTGCGTGTTTTCCTGGGGTGGAAGTGCCAGAGATGGAACTGTATGAGAGCCATTTGTGATACCCTTTTCCAGATATTGAAAGAGCTTGTTACTAACGTCTTCACCTATATTTTGCTGCGCTTCTTCGGTGCTTCCACCGATATGTGGGGTAAGCAGTACGTTGGGTAAATGTTGTAATGGAGTTATAAACTGATCTCCGTTCTTTTCTGGCTCAAGAGGGAAAACGTCGATAGCGGCACCACTTAGCCGGCCTTCGGTAAGGCTTTCGGTCAAGGCGTCTATATCTACCACCTTGCCTCTTGCATAATTTATCAGTATTGAGCCTTTTTTAAACTCCGCGAGCTGTTCTTTATTTATCAAATTTTTAGTGCTCGCATTTTCGGGCACGTGTAATGAAATAACATCGGCACTTGCAACCAACTCGGACAAAGATCTTACAGAAGAAGCGTTTCCAAGAGGCATTTTTGTTTCAACATCGTAAAACAACACCTTCATGCCTAATGCCTCAGCCAGGATACTTAACTGGCTTCCGATATTTCCATAACCTATTATACCCAGGGTTTTTCCACGAAGTTCGTAACTGCCTTTTGCCTCCTTCATCCAAACGCCATTGTGAGCAGCAATATTTTTATCGGGAATACGACGGATCAACATGATGGCAGCACCAATTACTAATTCTGCTACACTGCGTGTATTACTGTAAGGAGCATTAAACACTGTTACCCCATACTTTGTTGCAGCCCTAAGATCTACCTGGTTTACCCCGATACAAAAGCAGCCAATTGCCTGAAGCTTTTTGGCGGCCGCCAACACTTTTTCGCTCACCTTGGTTTTGCTTCGGATGCCTAATAAATGGACATCTTTTATTGCTTTTATTAAATCTTCCTCAGACAATGCTCCGGCAATAGTTTCTACGTTGCTATAGCCATTATTTTGAAATACTTTTGCTGCATTTGGACTAATATTCTCAAGTAGCAGAATATGAATTTTTTCTTTGGGATAGCTGGTAATTTGTGTATTCATTAAACCTGTTTTGGCTTTATAGTAAAAAATGTATGCTGATAAACGAACTACCAGCTTAAAAAGCGGCAAATTAATTCATTTTTTTATTCTACCATTTAAATAGGATTTTTGACGAATGATTGTTGTAACATCAGGATATTTTCTACCTTTATTTTCAAATGACTAAAACTGTAAGCTCCCTCTTTAAAATAATTATCGCCGACGACGATTCAGACGATGTGCAGTTGACAAAAGATTGCTTTGTTGAAAATAAACTACCAGTACAAATAAATGAAGCTTACGACGGACAAGTTTTATTGGACCATCTAAAAGCTGATACAAAAAATCTTCCTCAGTTAATATTGTTGGATTTAAACATGCCACGTAAAGGCGGCTTCGAGGCGCTGGAGGAAATTAAAAATGACGACGCTTTGCGCAAAATTCCTGTAGTGATATTTTCAACTTCTACAGCCCAAAAAGATATCGAGAAAGCCTATGAGTTAGGCGCCAGCTGCTTCATAACCAAACCTAATAACCTGGAGGAATGGTGTGATAAAATGAAGAAAATAGGAAAGTTCTGGGTGGAATGTGTACGCCTCCCGGGACAATAAGGGCACATTCTTTGTTTAATGGTGGTAATTCACATAAGTTGATAACTCAGGGGTAAGAAAAATCTTATTAAGTATAATTTTCTATATGAAATAACGTTTACCTGTTTACCTATTTTTGTTGAATTCAAAACCGTACTTCTTGAAAAATCTATTATACATCTTTTTGATAATTTTACTGTTTTCGTGCAAACAGTCTGCAAAGACAAGTAAAGCTGGATCCATTACTGAAACAGGAGAAGAATTTAAATACCGGGCCTTATCACCTGAAGAGAAAGCAAACTATGCAGCAGCTGTAAAGCGGATGTATGATTCTATGTTAGGCAAACACGGTTTTAATGGAAGTATTCTTGTTGCCAAAAATGGTGAAATCCTTTTTGAAGATTATCATGGGTTTTCAAACTTGCACACAAAAGATACTATTACTCCCAATACACCTTTTCATCTTGCCTCAACCTCCAAGACTTTTACAGGGATGGCGATTATGAAGTTGAGTGAGGAGAAAAAACTGAACCTTGACGACTCTTTACAGGTTTTCTTTCCGCAGTTCCCTTATTCAGGTATTTCAGTTAGAATGTTGCTTAGTCATAGAAGCGGTTTGCCTAATTACGTATATTTTATGCCTGCCGATCCGGCCTGGAAACATAGGTTGGCAACGAATAATGACATGTTGCAATTTATGATCGAAAAAAAGCCGGCACTCTATGGTTATCCAAACCGTGGTTTTCATTATTGCAACACCAATTATGCATTGCTTGCACTTATAGTGGAAAAAGTTTCGGGCCAGGATTTTCCTGAGTACATGAAGAATACGATCTTTACTCCCCTGGGAATGACCCACACTACTGTTTTTTCTAAAAAAGACTCTGCCAGTTACCGTCCGAGCTACCAATACAACAATCGTCCGTTTAATTTGGAACCCATGGATTGCGTTTATGGGGACAAAAATATTTACAGCACTGCACGTGACATGCTTTTATGGGATAAGGCAATATATAGTAACAGAATTGTTTCTCAGGCAACCTATGAAGAAGCGACACAGCCAAACAGTAATGAGCATCCTTCAATGCACAACTATGGCTTAGGCTGGAGATTGATGATCATGCCCAATTCTACCAAGATAGTTTATCACAATGGCTGGTGGCATGGTAACAACACCTGCTTTACCCGGCTTGTTGCTGACACCGCAACCATTATAATTCTCGGCAACAAGTTCAATAAGGGGATTTATGCCGGAATGAAAATCGGAACTATTTTTAATAATAGTAAGAAAACAGAAGTGCAAAAACCTGAGGAATAATTTAGGTTTTGGCCATAATATTTATTGAATCGACTATAGTTTTTATTGTATCATAGGTTCTTTTCATTTAGAATATGCTAAAGCAGATTGCACCTAGGTTGTACGTTACCTCTTTTTCGATCAATTTCAACTCCGATCATTTGAATTGCTACCGTTAATTTCTGCCATAGAGTAAAAACCTTTCGAAAGACTGCCTCTGCATTTAATCGGTAAGCAAAAGCTGAAGTGAGTGACACAACGATGTCGCTTTTTATTCAAAAGCTTAGTCCATAATTTCTTCCCTTTTTTTGTCTCACACTTATAAATATTCATGACCTTCGCCGCTCAATTGATTGCGCTGTTATGAAAATTTTATCTGCGGAACAAATACGAAAGTGGGACGAGTTTACCATTCTAAACGAACCGATAAGTTCGACAGATTTGATGGAGAGAGCAGCAGGAAAATGCACGCAGTGGATCGAGGAAAAAAAGCTCAAATTCAATAATGCCAAAATTTTTTGTGGTAAAGGAAATAATGGAGGCGATGGATTAGTAATTGCAAGGCAACTTGCAGAAAAAGATATTCCGGTTGATGTTTATATCCTCGAATTTGGCTCTTTAGGTACTGATGATTTTCAAACCAATTTAAGCAGGCTTCATTCATTTGCGGTAAATATTCACTTCATTCAGCACACTGATTTCTTCCCTTCAATTTCAAATACAGACCTGGTTATCGACGCGTTATATGGCGCCGGGTTGAATCGTCCTTTAGATGGTCTTTCGCTCGACCTGGTGAAATATATAAATCACCATTCAGCAGTAATTGTTTCTATCGACTTGCCCAGCGGAATGTTTGCTGATAAACCTACTGTAAAGAACGCTGTTATAACCGCCGACTTTACACTTACTTTTCAACAGTTGAAGTTTTGTTTTTTGTTTCCTGAAAATGAGCCTTTTTTTGGTAACGTGCAGATTTTAGATATAGGCTTGCATCCTGGTTATGTTGCATCTGGTAATTCTATATATCATTTGACGGACAGCGGGCTGATCAAACAAACGTACAAGCCACGTAAAAAGTTTTCTCATAAAGGCACCTTTGGCCATTCGCTTATTATTGCCGGCGACAGAGGCAAAACCGGTGCGGCAGTGCTATGTACCAAAGGTTGTTTGCGCGCCGGCGCGGGGCTTGTAACTGCCATGGTTCCTGAGGAGCAATTTGTGGTTATGCAAACAGCAGTGCCTGAAGCAATGGCCCTGGCACAGGAGAATATCGAAAATATTGATTTAGCTAAATTCACCACAATTGGAATAGGTCCTGGAATTGGAACCAAGGAAAATAGCGCAAGGTTAATAGAAAGAGTTTTGGCGAATTACAATAAGCCGATAGTAATTGATGCAGACGGATTAAATATTCTTGCCGCCAACGAGGAATTGTTGTCGGATCTGCCGCCGGGAAGTATACTAAGTCCTCACCCAAGAGAATTTGAGAGATTGTTTGGCAACTCGGAGAGTCATCTGGAAAGAATTCAGAACGCACGATTCCAGGCGCAAAAGCTGTTTGTATATATTATTGTAAAAGGTCACTACAGTTTCGTCGCTTGTCCTGATGGCGAAGTATATTTTAATTCTACCGGAAACGCAGGTATGGCTACAGGTGGAAGCGGAGATGTGCTTACCGGAATTCTAACGGCACTGTTAGGTCAGGGGTATTCTGCAAAAGAAACCTGTATACTTGGTATGTACCTTCACGGGCTAGCCGCAGACATTGCAGTAACAACCATTTCTCAGGAGGCGTTAATCGCTGGGGATATAGTAGAATACTTAGGACAAGCGTTCCTTGCTATTTCACTTTGATACACGCCTTTTAGGATCGTTTTTACTGATTTACATCAGGAAAAGAAGGATTATTTAATAAAGTGTTAATATAAAGTTTTACACTATTTTTGACAACTTTTAAAAAACAAAGACTGAAACAGATATGGACAAATTGATTTATGCTGTACCCGCTATGGGGGTTATTGGACTACTTTATACGTTGATTAAGTTTAATTGGGTTTCTAAGCAGGATGCGGGAAATGAAAGGATGCAGGAAATTGCGAAGTACATCCAGGAGGGCGCGATGGCCTTTTTAAGAGCTGAGTATAAGATCATGGCTTATTTTGGAATCATCGTCGCTATTCTTCTTGGCTTTATGGGTAGCAGAAGTGATGAATCGCACTGGACAATTGCAATTGCATTTATTATTGGAGCCTTCTTGAGTGCATTAGCAGGATACATTGGTATGCGTGTGGCCACAAAAGCAAATACAAGAACTGCTCATGCAGCACGCACTTCTTTGTCAAAAGCTTTGAACGTTTCCTTCACTGGTGGGGCTGTTATGGGAATGGGTGTTGCAGGCCTGGCTGTTTTAGGATTAGGTGGATTGTTCATTATTCTTATAAAATATTTTGCGCCCGGGGCTATGTCAACATCAACTGATGTTACACGAGCTATCGAAGTGCTTACCGGTTTTTCTTTAGGTGCTGAAAGCATCGCTTTATTTGCCCGTGTTGGTGGAGGTATCTATACAAAAGCTGCTGACGTGGGTGCCGATCTTGTTGGTAAAGTTGAAGCTGGTATTCCTGAAGATGATCCAAGGAATCCTGCAACAATTGCTGATAACGTTGGTGATAATGTTGGTGACGTCGCTGGTATGGGTGCAGACCTTTTTGGCTCTTATGTAGCTACCGTTTTAGCAACCATCGTATTGGGACACGAGGTGACTACAAGCACAGGAGCTGCATTAGATGACGGGTACCAGGGGTTCTCCCCTATCCTGCTTCCGATGTTGATAGCAGGTGTCGGAATTTTGTTTTCTATCGTTGCTACCGCATTTGTTCGCATTAGCGACAGCGCTGGTTTGCATACTGCAGTCGTTCAAAAGGCCCTGAATATGGGTAACTGGGGGTCGATTGTATTAACAGCGATAGCTTCATATTTCTTAGTAAACGGTATATTACCTGATGGAGATTTATATTTAAGCAGAGACATTAGACCGACTGGAGAAGAGCTTGCAAGTATTAGCCATTTTACTAAAAATGGTGTAATGGGTGCAATCGCTGTAGGCTTGTTAGTAGGTACTTTAATGAGCATTATTACGGAGTATTATACTGCAATGGGTAAAAGACCTGTTATGAGTATTATCCGTCAGTCAGCAACCGGCCATGCAACCAATGTTATTGGTGGACTTGCTGTAGGTATGGAAAGTACTTTTCTTCCCATTCTTGTACTGGCCGCAGGTATCTACGGTAGCTATCACTTTGCAGGATTATACGGGGTTGCGATTGCAGCGGCAGGCATGATGGCAACAACCGCAATGCAGTTAGCTATTGATGCATTTGGTCCTATTGCTGACAATGCAGGCGGAATTGCTGAAATGAGTGAGCTACCTAAAGAGGTTCGTGAAAAAACAGATATTCTCGATGCTGTTGGTAACACAACTGCAGCATCAGGAAAAGGTTTTGCGATTGCTTCTGCAGCTCTAACTGCACTTGCTTTATTTGCTGCATTTGTTGGTATCGCCGGTATCAGGGGTATTGATATCTATAAGGCTGATGTGCTGGCTTGTTTATTTGTAGGAGGCATGATCCCTTACATTTTTTCATCTCTTGCGATACGTGCAGTTGGTGAAGCTGCCATGGCAATGGTTGAGGAAGTCCGCCGCCAGTTTAAAACTATTCCTGGTATAATGGAAGGTACTGGTAAACCCGAATACGATAAGTGTGTTGCTATTTCAACGGAGGCATCCATTAAGAAAATGATGTTACCTGGTGCGATCGCCATTATTTCTCCATTAATCATAGGTTTTATTTTTGGCCCTGAAGCGCTGGGAGGTTTTCTTGCAGGTGCAACTGTTAGTGGAGTTCTAATGGGAATGTTTCAAAACAATGCCGGTGGTGCCTGGGATAATGCTAAGAAGAGTTTTGAAAAGGGTGTTGATATAAATGGAACGATGTATTATAAGAAGTCCGATCCACACAAAGCGTCTGTAACCGGTGACACAGTGGGAGATCCGTTTAAAGACACTTCCGGTCCTTCGATGAATATCTTAATTAAATTGATGTCAATCGTTTCTTTGGTAATTGCTCCAACGCTGGCAAGTATCCACGGAACGAGGAGAGCTGATGCACGGACGCAAACATTTAAAGAAAAAACTATTGAAATTAAAGTAAGTGCTGCCTCACAAAAAGCGAATGCACCTTATTCTGTTAATTATCATAATTACAATAAATCTTAGTAAAACTTCAGTTTAAATAAAAAACCCTGCTGCAGTCGCAACAGGGTTTTTTATTTAATGACATTTTCAATTTCGTACAAAAATTTAGACATTCTCTGTAAGGGCTTAAGGGTACCACCAACTCATAAGCCGGATTTTGTTCCAAGGCTATCATTTATCTGCGATGGTCATTACTGACACACCTGTTTCTGCCTACCCTGGATGGCTCTCTATTAGAGATTGGGCGAGCAGCCCTCAAACCGATCCTATACATGGCATTTCAGCATCCAAGGTTTACCCGCGCTGGCAATTACTTACCAACACCGTGAGCTCTTACCTCACATTTTCACCTTTGTCCCGCACTTCTGCGCGATAGTTATTTTCTGTGGCACTGTCTCTTATCCCGCTTTCGCGAAATAGCCGGCTATTCACCGGTAGATTGCTCTGTGCTGTCCGGACTTTCCTCCCCCGTTTCCAAAGGCGATAGCTCGGTTGATAGTAAAACCTTAAACCCTTAAAGAGAATTACAACTGTATTTAATTGTTATTGATACCAGCTTTATACCTTCCATTGAACATCGTTGCGTCGCAATCCGTTCATCGGTCATTTTTCTATTCAACTTTTTCCAATGTTTATTGGAAAGCTACGTATACTGAAAGAAAATTTCTGTCGCTCCATAACCAAATCGCTGATCGTATTGGTTGACAAAAAATCTTACTTCTTTTTTGGTTTTCAATATATCGTGGATCTCTTCTTTCAATTTACCTTTTCCTACACCATGAATAACAATCAGATCAGGCTGGCGATGTGCAACGGCTAAATCATACCACTTTTCAAATTCTTTTAATTGCAGGGTAATGATCTCAAAATTGCTTAAGCCCTTCCAGTTATCCGTTATTTTTTCAATATGTAAATCAACCACGCTTCTGGCTGGATCCAAATATTGTTTTGCCTTGGCTGCATCATACACCTTGTATCCTACTGATGTTAGTTTAGAGAAATCCAGCCCTTCGTCCAGGTAAGCTTTGTCGGGATACTTTTCCAACAACCGATGATTAATAGACGGAAGGTTCTTTTCTTTCAACTCCTCGATCTTTTGAAAGATTTGTTTTGGCTTTGTCTTAAAATGTGCCTCACAAAAGTCTGCCTTGTATTTATTAGGTTGCAATAATCTAAACTCAAAATCAAACGATGGGTTGTCATTCAAACTTTCAAAAGCAATATCATGCAGATAAAAATCTTTGAAGCTTTGAACGTCACTGGTAATCTCAAAGTCAGTTGCTCCGGCCAGGTTAAGTTTATAAGTAAACTCGTAGCCCTGGTCAGTTCGATTGATTAAGTAAACTTTAAACCTATCTACAACATCATCCCCAAAAAGGTCGGTTTCAAATTTCGGGAAAAGTGTTAACCAAATTCCGTCTGCAACCTTTACTTCGTCTCTTCTCTTTTCTTTGGGTACCTGGTCTACATGCACCTTTGCTTTTTTTTGCTCCGGTACTATTTTCTTCTGCGTAAATCTCTTAAAATAAGGGAAATCGATCTGGTCCATGTAAGCTGGAAACTTCACGCCTTTTACCTCTATCAGCACCATTTTATCGTTGATGATCTCAATTACCTTCCCCTCATCCTGGCTATGCACTACAATAATATCATCTCCAACCTCATACTTCATTCTAACAAAAATTAATCAGCAAAGTTACAGCTTAGAACCGTGCGGCGAGTAAAGAAAACTGCTAAGAAGTTTATAATACAGGTGGCAATTAATTAGGCAGTCTAATAGTTCACCAAACATTGTTCTGAGTAAAATATTTACTTGTCTTTTCTCCACTTCACTTACTGTTCCAAGTATTTTTGTAATGCTGCTTTTATCAACAGCACTTATCTGGTCAAAACAGATCTCTCCCATTTTTCCGTTGAATTCTGATCTTAGCCTTGTCGGATGTTTCTTATGGTAGAAGTCAACGGGGCAATTATAACGGTATGTAAATTTCTGTTTGCAGGATTGGGAGAAAGGATCAGGCAAGGCCTTATTTTACTTATTTCCTTGCCTTTTACAGCATTTAAATCTACAAGTACTACCTGCCATTTTTTATATTCATTCGATGCTATCGCTGCCAGTTATATCCCACTCTGAAAATTCCTTCGCATCCTCCTCTGGGTTAAAAATCATTTTTCCTGGCTTTTTTGAAGAGTTGGTCCCATTCGTCTAACGGTGGCACATCGGGCACTGCGGTTATGAGAATACCTTCATCTTTCACCATAATCTCTAAATTACTCTTGTCAAGATTTAACTGTTTGATGACGGACTTTGGCAATCAAATACCGTATGAATTGCCTATACGGATCAATCGAGTCTGCATATCCTGTAATTACTTTTGTAATTACAAAAGTAAGAATTTTAAGATCGAACACTAAATGACACTGTAAAAATGATGGATGAATAGAATCAGTAATACTGAAGCACCGCACCCCGGCTCGCTGTACAAGTGAGTGACACAACAATGCTGACCAAACAAAAAATGCCCGTAAACAAAAAACTACAATTGCCCTATTTCCCTGGTAATATTTTCCCGCGCAGTTGCTTCCATTGATTGTACAAAATCATCGGTATTGAAAATCTTATCAGATTCGATCACTTTGCTCAGCGCAAGCTTGCGTCCTTCTTTGTAAATGTGATCAGGATATTTCATGTATTCCTGCCTGATTTTTTCACTATACAATTTATAAGTCTCAGGCTGGCTTGCTAAAATAGCAATGTCAAAATCAAGAAATAAACCCAGGTCATTTGCTAAAGGAAACCCGTTGGGGATTTTGTGATCCTTTGTAGCTATGATGAAGGTTTTAATGTTTTCAATTAATGAATCAGTTACATTCAACTGCTTAAGATGTGCTTCTGCAAGCTCTGCACTTTGCTCTTCATTATCGGGCCGATAAGTGTCATAAACTATGTCATGGTACAAAATAGCAAAACCAATAACGGCGCGATTTGAAATTCTATCAAGGTACTTATCACATAAATCGAAGAGAAATGCAATATGAGTTAAATTATGATAGTGCCTGTGTTGTTCAGCATAACGATAAACAATCTCGGACCACAACTGATCTTTAATTTCTTCTTTTTTTGAAAACGCAGTTAACTGCTTCCATTTCTCTTTCACGTAATCTAAAATATTCTCCATCTTATACAGTATTTAAAGCAAGCTTGCTTTTACGAATTCCATAACTAAAGTAAACAATCAGGCCAACAGCTAGCCAAATTAAGAAACGCAGCCAATTAGTATGACTCTCCTGGGCCATTAAATAAAAGCAACTGATCAGGCCTAAGACAGGAATTAATGAAAATGAATTTTTGAATGAAAAAATGCTTACCAAGGCTGCAACAATCCAAAACAGCAACATGGGGAGTCCTTCTTTTGTAAATAGACGAACAAAATGCCCAGGGGCATAGTACGTAACGAGCGTGGCAGCAATAATAAACATAGTGGGTATAATGTATTTGCCATTTACATGCGGCACTTTGAATTTTGACTCCGGTTTATTTTTTTGTTTCTGCAACACCAGCACTCCGCCACAAACCAGAACAAACGCAAATAATGTTCCTATACTGGTCAGGGCAAGCACAACATCAAGGTTAAGAAATAGTGCGGGGATCGCGACGAGGCAACCTGTAAGAATCGTTGAAAACGAAGGTGTTTTGTAAACCGGATGAAGCCGCGAAAAAATTGCCGGAAGCAGACCATCACGACTCATACTCATCCAAATTCTTGGCTGGCCAAGTTGGAAAATAAGCAGGACACTTGCAGTCGCAATAATGGCACTTACTGCCACAATACCTGAGATCCATTTAAGTCCTCTTGCTTCAAAGATCAACGCGAGCGGATCGCCAACATTCAATTTGGTATAATGCACCATCCCTGTAAGGATCAACGCCAGAAGTACATATAAAACCGTACAGATGATCAATGAATAAATCATTCCACGCGGCAGATCCTTTTGCGGGTTTTTGCATTCTTCGGCAGTAGTAGAAATTGCATCGAAACCGATGTAGGCAAAGAAGACTGCGGAAACACCTTTTAAAATCCCTGAGATACCATTTGGCGTAAAGGGAGACCAATTTTGAGGTTGAACATAATAAGCTCCTAAAACAATCACAAGAAAGATAACAGCAAGCTTGATGATAACCATAATGTTGCTTGCAGATTTCGACTCTTTTATGCCGATAAAAACAATGTAGGTAATTAGTGCAACGATTAATAATGCGGGTAAATCCATGATGAGATGAAAGCCAAATAATTGGGGAGCATTGATCCATGCGTCGTGTTTGTACAAAATAGCAGGGTCAATAGTTGCTAACCCCTGTCCCTTGGAAATGAAGCTTGTGGCTTCGTTGAATCCTGCATGGGCAGTTGTATAATCCATAGTAAGCCAGCGAGGAATATGAAGACCAGCTTTATCTAATAAACCGGTAAAGTAATCTGACCATGAAATGGCAACCGCTATATTGCCAATGGCGTATTCCATTAGGAGATCCCAGCCAATTATCCAGGCGAAGATCTCGCCAAAAGCAACGTAAGAATAGGTATAAGCGCTTCCTGAAACGGGAACAGTGGAAGCAAATTCAGCGTAACATAAAGCTGCGAAACCACACGCTACTGCCGTAAACATATACAGGAAAATAACCCCGGGTCCACCATCAAAACATGCTTTGCCAATGCTACTAAATATGCCCGCACCAATCACTGCCGCAATTCCCATCAATGTCAAATCTTTTACGCCCAGCACCTTATTTAAAACTCCATGCCCATCATGCAATCCAGCTTCAGCGTCAGCTAAAATCTTTTCTATTGATTTTTTTCTCAGCAGTGAATTTGACATGAAAAAGTTTGATTAGGGTTAGTTACAAGTTATTGACATAAGACTTTAAATAATGAACCTTGATTACTAAAAATCGCGCTGGACGAGGAAAGAAGTAAGTTCCGTTAAAGGTTTTTTTCGAACAGATAATACCGCTATATCTTCAAGATGCTGAAACGCTTCTGTAATATATTTTTCTTTTAAGCTTCTTGCCCATTCATCAACCCCGCAACTTTTATAAATTGACAATACTCGTTCAACTTTGTCTTCAGCATTTTGCGAAATCAAACTTTGTAGCTCTTCTTTTTGTGATGCAGAAGCGACTTCCAATGCGTGAATCATTAGGAAAGTTTTCTTATTAGAAACGATATCGCCGCCCACTTGTTTACCAAATTTCTCAGGATCACCAAAAGCATCCAAATAATCATCCTGCACCTGGAAGGCTATACCAAGATTTAAACCAAAATCATAAAGATGTTTTGCATTGCTCTCTCCTGCCCCGCCAAGAATTGCACCCATTTGCAGACTTGCCGCCATTAAAACCGAGGTTTTCAAACCAATCATCTCAAGGTATCCATCAAGATCGACAAATTCTTTCTTTTCAAAATCCATATCGAGTTGCTGCCCTTCGCAAACCTGCGATGCTGTTCTGTTAAACAGTGTAATAATGCGGTGAATACAATTTGTTTTTATTTTGTTTAAGTATTCATAGGCTTGTATCATCATCACATCCCCGCTTAATAATGCTGTAGGTTCGTCATATTTAGTGTGAACCGTCAACATTCCCCTTCTCAAAGGGGCCTTGTCCATAATGTCGTCATGAATAAGTGTGAAATTATGAAAGAGTTCTACGGCTGTCGCCACGTTGTAAGCATCAGGTATTATTTCGCCAAACAGTTCGTTTCCCATCAAACACATTACAGGCCTTATTCTTTTACCGCCTAATCCCAAAAAATAATCACAAGGATCATATAAGGTCGAGGGCCTCAAAGGAAAATGACGAACATTGAAATAAGTAGAAAATTTTGTAACCAATTCTCCAAACGAATGCATCATAAGCTTTTCTGAAGATGCAAATATAGGTTCAAAAAAATAGTTCGATTTATGGAAGACCTAATAGGATTTTTTTATTTTTATGAGCCAGCGGAAATTCTTTGTGGGTCTTTGGTTGTGTCACTCACTTGCACAGTTTTTTTTTCATGGAGCCATTAAAAACATAATGTAACTATTGTCTTCTCTTGTTCTTTACAATTGTTTTAAGCGTTATTTACCCTCAAACATCTGTAAAAATGAGGACGGGGTAATCATTGAAACATTCCTGAAAGGATGAAGAACTAATAAATCTTTATCTCCTGTAATAATAAAATCAGCTCCACCTTCTACTGCTAATTCAAGAAAGTTGTTGTCTTTTACATCCCGACATTCACTTAGTAATGCAGTTACTTTAACGTCTTTTGCCAGGTTGATATAACTTTCTAAAAACTTTTGCTGATCGGTAATGGTTAAATATTTATCAAACTTTTCATAAAACAGGGTTGAAATAAGTTCATTCAAAGTTGATCGCGAATAAACCACGACCGAGTTTTTTAAACTTAGAGAAACTCATTTTGCCGGATTAGATAAACCGAAAAAGAGATGCACTTATTAAAGTGTTAGTATCAATGACAATTATCATGAAGCTTTATCATGTTCTGCAAGAATTTCATTTAAAATCTCTTCTGGAAGTCCTCTCTCTTGTGCCTTTTTGCTTATTTCATCTACAACTTCCAAAAACGTTGTTTTGAATCCAATTTTGGTCCATCAGAATTGACTATAGTATTTATAAAGGAAAGTAAACTATCAACTTGTTCTGGAGACATTTTTCGTACTGATTTAATCAGGTTTTCTTCGCGTTCATTTTCTATAGTTAACATAACGTTTATAAGTCTTGATAATTAATAACTTTCGAATTATTTC
>JAOQAJ010000014.1 GCA_025963675.1 Segetibacter sp. | reverse complement strand
GTAAAGACGCGCTGTACAACTCCTGGACTCCAACTAATACCGGTGCTACAACCCCTATAGTAGAAAATGTTAGTAACTTTAGTAATAACGGAGTGCCGAACAGTTATTATCTCGAAGATGGTTCTTATATTAGATTGAAATCTCTCATTTTAGGATATACAATCCCTTCTGCAAAATTGAGCAGAATTGGACTAGACAAACTTAGGGTATATTTCCAAGCGGCTAATTTATTTACCATTACCAAATATAAGGGTCTGGACCCCGAATTGTCCGGAAGTAATACTGCTTTCGGTATAGATTATGGAAACTACCCAAACAATCAAAAGAATTTTAACGTAGGAGTTAATCTATCGTTTTAACTTTTTTTAACATGTAGATAATTAAAAACATAATCAACTAGAGCTATATGAAAAATGTTAATTGTAAATACGTATTAATAGCATGTATTGCAACTGTCTCGATGCTTTATGCTTGTAAGAAAAGCTTTTTGGAGAAAGCTCCATTAGGTACCCTTGACGAAAGTACGCTGGCCAATAGTGCCGGAGTAAATGGACTGTTAATCGGTGCGTATGCTCAGCTGAATGGGTTTAGTGGTGCAGGCGCTGGGTTTTATTCAACGCCGACTAATTGGGCTTTTGGTGGCGTTGCTTCAGATGACGCTTATAAAGGATCTGATGCAGGCGACCAGTCTGTTGAAGCAAATCCTATTGAAAACTATACGGTAACGGCAACGAATACCCCCGTTTCACAAAAATGGGAATCGCAATTTGACGGCATTGTTCGTTGTAACTCGGTTATCAGGATCATGGCTAAAGCAACCGATATCTCTGCCGCCGACCAGAAAATAATTGTGGGGCAAGCCCGCTTTTTAAGGGGACTTTACCATTTTGAGCTTAAGAAGGTTTTTAATAAGGTACCGTATGTCGATGAAACAGTAAGTTATGCAGCGGGCAATTATAATGTTCCAAACAATACGGACATTTGGCCGAACATTGAAGCTGATTTTAAATATGCTGCTGATAACCTGCCTGCTACATATTCACAGGTAGGCCGTGCTAATAAATGGGCTGCAAAATCATTTTTAGCGAAGACCTATATGTTTGAAAAAAAGTTTGCTGATGCTAAACCACTTCTTGATGAAATTATTGCAAATGGTGTAAATCCAAAAGGTGTCAAATATGAGCTGCTTACCAAGTTTGCTGATAATTTCAATGCTGAGACAGAAAATAATTCCGAATCTGTATTTCAGGTTCAATTTTCTGTTAATGATGGTGCAGCAGATGCAGGGAATGCGTCGTGGGGAGATGTCTTGAATTTTCCATATAACAACGGAAGTAATGATATGCCGGGTGGATGTTGCGGATTTTATCAACCTACTCAAAATCTTGTAAACGCCTATAGGGTAGATGCCAACGGGTTACCTTTATTATCAACTTTCAACGATGTCAATGTAAAAAGCGATCAAGGTCTTAAATCCACTGACCCTTTCGTTCCCGACAACACTACTCCTTTAGATCCTAGATTAGATTGGACAGTAGGCCGAAGAGGTATTCCTTACCTTGATTGGGGTGCACACCCCGGTCAAAAATGGATTAGGGATCAAAGTAACGGGGGGCCCTATAGCCCCGTTAAAAACATTTATTATAAGTCCCAGGAAGGAAAATTTACAGATGCGGGTTTCTGGACAAAAGGTGTTGTTGCTGCCAACTATAGTTTAATTCGGTTTGCTGATATTATACTATGGTCTGCTGAATGTGAAGTTGAAGCGGGCAGTTTGGAAAAGGCGAGAAGCCTTGTTAACCGTGTAAGAGCACGGGCAGCTAATCCAGTGGGATGGGTGCAGGGTTCTCCTGCAAATTATAAAATTGGTTTATATACTGCATTTGCATCGCAGGATTTTGCACGAATGGCAGTACGTTTCGAAAGAAGGTTGGAATTAGCAATGGAAGGGCATCGTTTTTTCGATCTTGTCCGGTGGGGTATTGCAGCTCAAACGTTGAATGCATACATAGCTAAGGAGAAATCATTACGCTCGTATTTAAACAATGCAACTTTTACAGCTGGCAAAAGTGAATATTTTCCAATTCCTCAACGTCAAATTGATCAAAGTCAGGTGAATGGTGCCCCGACGCTTACTCAGAATCCGGGTTATTAATCACTATTTAAAGTAATAATAAAAAGAGGCAGAGTATACTCTGCCTCTTTTTATTATTACTTTATTAAATTTATTTCCAAAGTATTCTCGCATGAACCTTCTTGTTCGATTAGCCCTTTTTTTTTGTGTTTGTAGCTATATTATGGGGATTTCCTCTTGTAAGAAAGGAAACCTTTTCAAACTTGTCTCTTCCAAACATTCTGGTATTCATTTCAATAACGAAATTATTGAAAACGATTCTTTAAACCCTATCGATGTTACAAACATTTATAACGGTGGAGGTGTAGGTATTGGGGATTTTAATAATGATGGTTTGCGCGATGTCTATTTTACAGCTAACACTGTCTCCAACGCGTTATATATTAATAAGGGCGATTTTAAGTTTACGGATGTCACAAAACAAGCGGGAGTCGGCGGCTTCGGCAAATGGTGTAGAGGTGTTTCGGTGATTGATATAAATAATGACGGGTGGATGGACTTGTATGTCTGCGCTTCCATGTCGAACAATGC
>JAOQAJ010000427.1 GCA_025963675.1 Segetibacter sp. | reverse complement strand
ATCTTTCATAAAAAGATAAGTACCGACAAATGGTATGAACGAAACAAGCGAAATTATAACTGGACGATTCAGGGGCTGTCGGGCATCAACGGGGTATCGGTAAAAGGGAAAGCGCAACTTCGCTTTAACAAAAAAAGAATATTAGAAACCAGGCATCGGTTTAACGAACTAAAAAAGTCAAGACCATTATTTTTGAGTCAAATGCAAAAAGAAGACGGCAGTTTATTAAGCTGATTTTGTTTAAAAAGTAAAAGCGTGGGGATGCAAGGGAAGATAGAATTAAGTATCTGTGCGCAAAAAAGATCTAACCTACACCATTAGGCGCGAATAAGACAGTAACAATTTTCCAGTGCATCTGTCGTTGTTACTTTAAGACACCGTTAATAAGAGTGCAATTCTCCGAGAGCATTGCCAGTGAAAAACCGATATCAAGAGTTAGCAGATTTTTACTTTGCTTCCCTTTTATAACAAGCTTGATTTTATTTTCAACATTCGTGGTCAGTCAAACTATTGTACTTTAGTCACAACTATAGGGTAAACAGTTAATGAGTTTTCAAAAACAGATAGGTCAGAGTTTATTGTGGCGGGGATTGTATTTTGTTACGGTACTAGTGATGAATGTCTTTATTTCCAGGTATTTCCAGGCTGGAGACGCCGGTTGGATCTTTTACCTCTGCAACAACTTCTCCCTGATCGTAATATTGGCAGGTTTGACAATGGAAACTTCCGTTAATTACTATTCAGCAAAACAAAGTATTGATGATGATCGATTAGCGTGGTTCTCTTTGATTTGGACTGTGGGAGTTTCAATAATTGTTTTTACCGGATTGTGGTTTTATTTTGGACGCTACAAGAATACCACAGTAATCACCCGCTCGGCGTACCTTTTTTATGCTATCTGTTATATCTCCGGAATTCAATTGACCAATTTTTTTTCTTCCCTTTTTTACGCCAACAAAAACTTCTTTCTTCCCAACTTTTTAATGGTCATAATCAACCTGATTGTAATCATTTTTATTCCTAAGCAAGAAGGGACGGAAAACACAAACACTGTACTGATTATAAATTTGTACTTTGCTTTTTTTATGATTACCGGTCTCACGCTTGCAGCCGCTTTCATCATAAAAAAAGGAAGTTGGAAAAATATTTCTCTGCCAGTATTTAAGGATATGCGTTTGCTTGTTAAATACGCAGTGATTGCCCTGGCGGCGAACGTGATTTTCTTTTTGGTATACCGGGTCGACTATTGGTTCGTTAAGAAATATTGTTCTCCTGAGGCTTTGGGCAATTATATACAAGTGTCAAAGCTGGGGCAAATGTTATTGATCATCCCATCCATTATTTCAAGCGTTGTTTTTCCGCATACTGCCGGTGGCAGCACCTTGCTTACGGAGATGAAAGATAATATTATGCGAATTGGCAGAATTACTACGCTCTTATTTGTGATGCTGATCCTGGTTATAGCGGCTTCCGGGATGTGGCTTTTCCCGTTTGTGTTCGGACCTACATTTCAATTGATGTACTACCCGTTTTTGCTGATACTTCCCGGCATCTGGGCGTTAAGTAACCTTTATATATTGAGTGCTTATTTTGGAGGAATTAATCGGGTAAAGGTGAACGTAAAGGGGGCCGGACTGGGGTTATTGGTAATACTGGCAGGTGACTATTTTTTTATTCCGCGCTATGGTATCCTTGCCGCATCTTTGATAAGTTCAATAGGGTATTTTGTGAATTTTATTTATTCGTTTATGTTATTTAAAAAAGAACATCCTGTATCCTTCACCGAATATTGGACTATTAATATAAAGGATCTTCAATGGCTGAAAAGTATTATTCCCAAATAAAAGACGTTCATCTTTCATCAGGTAAGTACGTCCTTGTTTTGCCCGGATGGTATCCGACATGGCAGGATCGGTTTTTGGGAGACTTTAATCAAAGGCATGTGAGTGCTGCCGGTTTGTTTACACCACAGGTAGTTTTATATATCGTAAAAGACCAGTCTGGTACACTATCGAACACAGAAACAAGGTACCGGCAGGTGACAGAAAGTATAGTTGAGATCACGGTAATGTATCCGGCAAAAGTCAATAAGATACATGACACTGTTTATTCCAATTTAAAATACCTGCAATTGCTCTTTTACTACGCGACAATGATCAGACAGCGCTGGGGCAAACCTCAACTACTACATAGTTACATAGTTATGCGCGGGGGACTAAGTGGCCTGTTATTATCAAAACGTTGGAAACTTCCTTTCATTCTTAGCGAAAACTGGACCGTTTACTATCCATCAGATCCGTCGTCTTTATATAATCGCAATTTTTTTTTTAGGCGTATAGTCAAAATCGTTTTTAAAAATGCAATCAGGTTCCTTCCTGTTACGCATGATTTACAACGGCAGGTCGAGCGTTTTGTCGGTCATGTGCCTTGTACTGTTGTTCCAAATGTGGTAGACGTTAATTTATTTTTCTACCAAAAAGTTGACGCAAATAAAATACCCTTTTGTTTTATTCATGTTTCTACCATGACGTATCAGAAAAACCCGGAAGGGTTGCTGCGAAGTTTCAAACATTTCAGTCAGCTACACAAAGATGCCTGCCTGCATCTTGTTGGCCCTTTTCCTCCAGAGGTATTAAGATATGCGGAAGAAATTGGGTTAGGTGAACCTGTACTCCATTTTACAGGTCCTGTTTCTTACCCGGAGGTGGCTCAACATCTAAAAGCGTCACAGTCTTTGGTGCTTTTTAGTCGCTATGAAAACCTGCCTTGTGTAATATTAGAAGCGCTTTGTGCGGGAGTGCCAGTGATCAGTACTGCTGTTGGTGGGGTGAATGAAGTAATTAATGCCAGTAACGGAGTTTTGGTCGAGAATGAAAATGAAGCGGAACTATTCGAAGCCTTCAAAAAACTATACAACAGTTACCATCTGTTCGACCGTATGAAGATTTCGAACCAGGCAAAAAAATTATATAGTTATGAGGCGATTGGCCGTTTAATAAATGGTGTTTATAATGATCGTAATTCGCCTCGGTAAGGCAACAATTCTGCTATGCTCATCGTACCCGCTTGTTTCAGTAAATAAATAATTTTCGATTTTCTTCATAAAAACCCGTTAATTTCGTCGCCGTTCTACGATGAAACGTTAAAGAAATAATCTTGTTGCAGAAGAAAGAAATGCCCCCCATTCATATTTTATTTGCTGATGACGACTCCGATGAAACTTACCTTTTCAATGAAGCATTTGAGCATTCGGGTATTGAAGTGCGCTTATCATACGTGAACAATGGAAACAGTTTATTGTCTTTTCTAAAAACCAACCCCTTGCCTGATATTGTTGTTATCGATATCAATATGCCACATAAAGATGGACTAGAGGCATTGGATGAAATTAGAAGTTATCCTGAATTTGTTTCCCTCCCATTGATCATCTATTCCACTTCCAGCAATTCTAAAATTGTTGAAGCAAGCTATCAAAAAGGGGCTAACCTGTTTGTAGTTAAACCCGACAATTTTGATGGAATGGTACAGGTTGTGAAAAAAATAGCGGCTGTAAATTGGAAAAACAAAGTGAAACCCAACAGGGACCAGTTTGTAATTACAGAAGATTAAGTTTTTCCAGGAGCAGATTTCATCCTTCTTATTTGGCATAATTGTTTTTGTAATTATACATTAACTACTAAAATTATAAACTATGCCACTTTCAAACGATAACCAGGATTACGGTAAGAGCGACGAAAAAAACAGACAGGAGAAGACGTTACCAAAAGAGGGAGAAAGTAAGCTGACCAGCGACGATCTGAAAGGGAAGCAGCAGGTTGATGCAGACATCGAGAATGAGGCAGACAGACCTGCAGAACAGCAGAAATAATATTATTACGCCATTCAAAAAAAAAGATGCTTTTATGATGAAGGCGTCTTTTTTATTTATGCTGTGTTCTAATTGCAATGGCAGGTTATGCTCCGAACTGGCTCAGATGATGGTCAAGATGTTTATACATACCTGTACTCCACTCGATGGGAGTTAGTTTGCCAAAAAACGTATGGGGATGCGAGGTTACCCTTTCCGGGCCTCCATTTGAAAATCTATCAATCAATTCAATCAACCTAAATTTTTCCTTTTCAAAGTTTCGTTGATCTATAACCAGAAAACTTTTATGGGTAGGTGTGTTTTTCTTTAATGGCTTTTCGTTTGTAAAAACAGGCTTAAGCAGTGGGCCAAGTATTCGCCCGATAAGCATACGCGGCGGATTTTTTTCACCTAATGCAACTTCCATGGTTACACAGCAATGCGCGAGCATTTGAGCAACTTCCATTTTACCCCACAGTCTATCCGAGTTTGGCCGCAGGTTCTGAATTCGTTGTTTTATCTCTTCAGTGGCATCAGGTTGAAATAAATTTTTCATATAATAATGAGGTTTATGATGCAACAAGCTGATACTAAGATACCTATTAAATCAGGAAGTATAAAATTAGACTGAGACAAGCGATATAAACAAAACGGGGTTTTAGTCTCCTTGATTGTCAGCTAGCTGGTAAATAACTGTAGTATCCAAAAAGGATTGGTATAATTTTTAGACTCCACCCTTTAAACAATTCATTTAAATCTTTTAATTATGAAAAAGCTATTTGTTGGATTATTCCTATTGATGTTTTCCGCGGCAAACGCACAAGACACTGCCACTACTGTAGGACAGGAAATTAAGGAAGATGCGAAAGCAGCCGGACATGGCATAAAAAAGGGAGTAAAAGCAACTGGCCGTGCTGTTGGACGAGGTGCAAAAGCGGCTGGAAGAAAGACGGCTGAGATAGCATCTAAAGGCCACTCAGAAATTGCAGACAAAACATTCGACGGTAAGGTGGGACCAAATGGTGAAACAGTTTACATTAACAATAAGTCCAAATATTATTGGGTTGATAAAAAGGGCCACAGACATTACGTTGACGAAACGGAGCTAAAGGATAAGCAAGATTGATTATAACGGGTTTATAATTAGACCTAAAAAATAATGACGTTCTCCCAAACTAAAGGAGGAGATTGTAGGACAGGCTGTTTTTTTTGGGTAATGCTATTGAACCGGTTGGAACCACGAAGACTCGACAGACACAAAGGGGCACAAAAGGCTTAGTGAAACTTACACTCTTCGTGTCTTCGTGGTTCAAAAACTCGCCGGTTAAATTGATGAAATGG
>JAOQAJ010000380.1 GCA_025963675.1 Segetibacter sp. | reverse complement strand
TGCTTTTCATAGCGTCATTCTTGCGTCGCACTCTTGTACTTTTAAAACTACTTGCATCGAAAAAACGATCCGGATAGATACTTTTTTCAATTCAGCAAGTGGGGATAGTTGTTACAAAAAGGGCGATCTAAATTGAACAGTTAAGGGAATTAAAACCTTCCCTTTGCAGTGCATGTATTAATTCATTTGAGCCATTTCCAACAAGTCCTTTTCTTTAAGCGCTCCTGACTTTTTGCTTCGCAGTTGTTTTATTTTTTCAGCAGTTGCTGGTTTTGGTGGTTTGGTAACATAGGCGTTATGCAAATACTTAATGATGTCCGCTATCTGGTTATCAGTAAAATTATTTCCAAAATTAGGCATGGCTCCGTTGAATTTATATAACTGCCCATTCACCGTGATCGGTCCTTCAACGCCATTCAAAATGATCATGGCTAAGCGGTCGGCAGATCCCTCAACATATTCAGATCCTTTTAATGGAGGCCCAACATGTTCAATACCATCACCATCAGTGCCATGGCAAGAGGCACATGTAGATCTAAAAAGTTCCAGTCCATTTGTTCGGGCGTCCATCGGTGCTTTTGCCCGCACATAAATGAAGTTCTTTTTTCCCTGCTGCTTATTTTTAATCGTTTCCGCTAAAAGGGTATCTAAAAGTGCGGTAGCGTTCTGGCTGCCTTTTCGCTCTTTTACCAGTTGTTGAAAATTCGTTTCCAACCCATTAAGACTACTAATGACAGCTTCCTGAAATATTACCTGATTTGGATAAGTTTCAGATATGCTTGCAAGAACAGGTAAAAATGTGGCAGGAGATATTTTGCACCATTCACCTAATGAAGTGGCCAGGTAAAGATTAATTACACGGTTGTTTTTATTTAATAAATCTGATGCTAACGCTGCCATTGCCTGTACATTCATCTTTGTGTTGTACTTTTTCAAAAGCAAAAGCCCGTGAGCCGAAAGCATAGGAGCTCCAATTGCAGAAACTTTTCGAAGAAATGTAAAATTCAAGGCATTTAGTCCATCCAACGTATGTAAAGCATGTATGGCAGTTACTTCATTTTTACCATCTTGTGCCAGCCGCTGCAATACCGGAATAACCGATTTATCTTGTTTGTTAATAATGATCTGCTGGGCCCTATCCCTCAACCAACCGTTTGAGCCGGATAATAACCTGACTAAATCACCAACTGATTTGTTAGTAACACTTGGAATTTTCGGAAGTTCTTTACCCTTATTTTTTATTCGTAAGATTCGCCCCGCCCGCAAAAGCGTATCAAGCTTTTTCTTCGCTATTCCACTATTGTAATAAGGTGTGGCAAAAGCTTTGTATTCTATCATTCCCCGATGCATATCCACCACATACATAGCTCCGTCAGGACCATTAAATAGGTTTACAGGTCGAAAGGCTTCATCTGTCGAAGCAAGGAATTCTTTGTTAGTCCATGCTTGTGTTGCAGTAGTCTTCAGGTCTTCAAACGTGAGGATATCCCTTTTTACCAGGTTCGCCTGCGGTTCACATGCAAACGCATTTAGCTTGTACTCATCAGGAAATTGATCTCCGCGATAAATCATCGTTCCGCAAGACGCAGTGAAATTCATTAGCAGGCTGTCTTTGTCAAGAATGCCACTAACATAGCCGCGGTTTACAGTCGTGGGATGTAAAGGGTAAACCCTTTGATTTTCTGTTAGTAATTTATTGATTGCCTCTTTAGGCCTGTAATATGGATTGGCAATAAGGGTATTCGGTAAGACATAATCACCAACAATATGATTCTCGTTGTAGTTATAATACAATCTTCCAACGTTGTCTTTTGAGATCCCAAATTGCCCGCGAAGAGAAGTGGGCTCTTTCAACCACTTTCCATTTTTTCGTTGATAACGGAACTGCGAGTTGGCGCTGTAGATCCAGTTATCGATATTCATCATAAGTCCGTTAGGTTGTTGTTCAGGACTGCCACCAACAGAGTATAAAGAATCAACCAAAGTCTTTTTTCCGGGTTTGTCGTTTTTTATCTCTACAAACCAAAGGTTAGGAGGAGCATTATAAAGCAACCCTCCGTACACATGTGCCAAAGCTCTTGGAAGTACCAGGCTATCAAGGAACACCTTTGATTTTTCTGCTACTCCATCTTTATTCGCATCCGTTAGTATGCTAATTCTTCCGCTGTAAGCGTTGTCATCTATACCAGCAATGTTAGTCATATAGCCACGCATCTCAACCACCCACATTCTACCCTGGTCATCGAAGTCCATTGCTACGGGTGCTTCAATCAAGGGTTCAGAAGCCGCCAATTGTAATTCGAAGCCATCTGCAATTACATAGCTGTCAAAAGAAATTGAAGAGCTTTTAACTGTTCTATTTCTATAAGCAGTTATCGAAAGAATTACTATAAACAGCAGTGCAATTTTGTAGGTAATTTTCATAAGTCAATTTTCGAAACAATCGTTTTTCACTTTTACGAGGAATATTTAAAATGACGTTTTATTTGCCATTATCGGGAAACAACAAAAACCATGGTTTAAGGAAGTTATGATTTTTGAAGCTTAATGGTTCGTTCGGTACGTGCGCTTTCATATATCGCTAAAACAATTTCCACCGATTTGCGACCATCAATCCCGTCGATTAATGGTTTGTCTCCGGTTTCAATTGCATGCATCAAATCTTCTATCTGGCTCTGATGACCCGCGAAACTAATGTCGGCAGGATTAGAGACACCGCCACCATGTGAAGTAGTACCACCAGCCATCGCAGCTATTATGGTTTTATCATCGTCGTTTTCTTTTTCAAATTCCCATTTAATTAAACTGTTTTCTTCCATGATTGCGGTACCTGCGGTGCCCATAATTTCTATACGTTTAAATGCACCGGGGAAAACAGCAGTTGAACATTCAATCGTTCCTAATGCCCCATTCACAAACTTCAAGGTTGACACCACGGTATCTTCAACTTCAATTCCTTTATGGCGAATATTGGCGGATACAGATTGGACTGATTCAACTGGTCCCATATACCATTGAATTAAGTCAACAGAATGAATGCCTTGATTCATTAACGCCCCGCCACCATCTAGTTCCCAGGTGCCTCGCCAAGCGGAAGAATTATAATAGGCTTCAGTTCTACTCCACTTTACATAAGCGTCACCCAATACTAAGTCGCCGAACCGGTTTCCGTCCAACGCTTTCTTAATCTGCTTACTTGCTTCATAAAACCTGGACGGGAAAACAACGCCAATTTTTACACCTGCTTTATCGGCTGCCTCAATTATTTTATCGCATTTCTCAAGCGTAACTTCTAGTGGCTTTTCTATCAGGCAATGCTTTCCTGCTGCAATACTTTTGAGTGCAGGATCAAGGTGAATGCCGGATGGTGTGCAAATGCAGACAATATCTATTTCAGGATTAAGCAGCATTTCATCAAGGCTACTGTATGCCTCGCAACTGTGTTTAGCTGCAAACGCATCCGCTTTATTTTTGTTGATGCTATAAATGCCGATCAGTTTTGCATTTTCTATTGCATCAATTGCCATCGCATGAATTCCTGAAATTGTTCCTGCTCCTATTATTCCAAAACCAAACTGTCTTTTCATTTTTATTAATTAAAATAATTTTCAAGTCCTCATACTTCTTAATCTGGATTTTCTAAAGTTCTGGCTTTTAGGGCATAAAAAGCTGTTCCGTTCCCGCTTTATCTCTGTTGCTTTTTTAACGCCGCCACCAGTTCGTTCACTTTTTCAGGAACTGTTTTGGTGGCCATCCCAACACCAATAAAGACAATTGCAGATACCAGCGTAGGCAATGCAACCTCGAGTGCAAGGCTATTTATTTTAGTTTCTTTTGTAATGATAAATGTAAGCAAGCCTGCAATAATTGAGGAAATAGCGGCCTTTGGACCACAAGATTTAAATATCGGAAGAAGACCAAAAATAATGGGCATTGCTGTAGGGCCAATAAGGGCTGCGAACCAATTTACAATAAGTCCTAACACTCCACCAAACTGTTCGTAATTAAGTGCGATAACAACCGTGGCAAGTGTAAATATGAAAGTGGTGACCCGTGCAGTACGTAAGGAATTCTTATCATTACGAAACCGTGGCGAAACAACGGGAAGTATATCTCTTGTAATGACTGCGGCAATGGTATTTACATCAGAAGAAGTCATTCCCATCGTTGCTGCGAACAGGGAAGCAATCACAAGTCCAATCATTCCCTGGGGCAAGATCTTCACCATCAGCCAGCCATACGATTCATTTGGGTTTGCGAGGTTAGGAAGAATGATTGGCGCAGCCCACATTGGAAAAAACAAGATCAATGGCCAGATGAGATAAAGTATTCCTGAAAGCCTCGCGGCTTTTGAAGCTTCTTTTTCATTGGGTGACGAGATGTACCTCGTTGCCAAACTCCAGATGCCTCCGTTATAACTGAAGAAATAAATAAATAGCATAGCAGCGGCAAAACCGGCAGTGTACGGATCATTAAACAAAGCACCATGATTAGGTGGTAGTTGCTCCCAAATTCCGGTAATTGAATTTATTCCTCCTAACCGGTTTACTACAAGTACGAACATTACAATTCCACCAAGTACCTGAACAATAAATTGAATTAAGTCTGTAATAATCACTCCCCATAAACCTCCAAACGTAACATAGATCAAAGTGACAAAGCCAGAAACGAGGATGCCGGTAGTCATTGAAATGCCGGCAACCACATGAAGTAAAATACCAATAGCAGCCCACTTAGCGCCTACATCAAATACTTTAAGTAATACGCCCGACCAGGCTACGATTTGTTGTGTTACTACGTTATATCTTATCCTTAAGTACTCTAATGGCGATTGCACCTGTAGTGCCTGCCTTAAACGAACCCAATAGACGGGAAAGATTTTGGAAGTGGTTATTATAACAAGCGCTACAGGTAAAGCCCACCACATATACATGGTAAAACCGTGGGTATAAGAAACGGCAGCATAGGCAACAAAGACAGCACCACTATGGCCGGATACATGATGCGAAATGCCAGCAAGCCACCAGGGCAGTTTTCCGCCTGCAACAAAATAGTCTTCAGAATTTTTGCTTTTGAAATAGGACATGATGCCTATCACCACCATGCTCGCAAAGAAAAGAATGATTACAATTAGATCCAGCCAGTTGAAGCCCATTAAGCGTTGTAGTTTTAAATGTAAAAGTTGTTTTAAACCAATTTAGAAATCATGCATCAAATCGTTTATTCCTTTCAATTGATTTTTGATTCCGGTATTGGAACTCCCACCTGCTTTGCCAGTGTAAGTACTTGTTGAATTATTAGTGATTCGATATTTTCTTTCCACGTGTTTGGCAAACCATACACCATTTGTGATGATGCGCCTTCGTAACCACCTTCCCTTAAAATGGCAACATTTGGAATGTAAGCCATAACATCATTTGAATAACCTAAAACAAAGATCTCCTGTCCAAAGATCTTTTTAAGTTCATTAGCATATTCTACCACAACCTCACCTCCTAGAGCAATAATAGGCTGATCGCCCAGTTTCCAAACTTCTACCGGGTAGGGATAAGATTGCATTAGCATTTCCCCGGCTTCGATTTTTTTGAGCAAACGTGCGGCCGATCGCTTTTGGTAAGCCTCAGGTAATTGTGTCGCCATTTTCGCCAGCTCTTCTTTACCCGGTGGTGAATTTAATGGCAAGTCTATTTCTGCGTAAGCGGTTGTTAATTGAGGTGTCAATGCACGCATATCTTCATTAAGCACTCTTTTTACTGCTGCGGCAAGTTCCTCTCCATATTGTTGAGCCAGGGCTACTGTTCGGCGGGGTAGAGGATTTTGATTTGCGCCACAGCCTTGAAAGAATAAAGCAGCTGTACCAGGATAGGCTCTTTCCAATTTAAGCTGCGCATAACCAGCGTAATCGCCTGAAAATTTATAACCATTTAAAACGGTATTGTGACAAGCGTAGCCGAAAGCTACTGCCATTAATTTCCCTGTATTGTTTACCACTTTGATAACTGGAACAGCGTAATCGTTTGGGCCTTTTAATTCAGTTAGTTTCGTAAGAATTGATTCATTGTTATTTCGCCTGTTTACCTGGAAACGTGTAACGCCGTTACCCGCATACACTTGTGCCGGTTGCATTGCCCCGATAGCTTTGCCTACGAGCTTAACTATATCATCACCGAGTTCTTTGGTGTATCTGTCAATGGTTTGCTGCTGCGTTGAATTTACAGGATAGATATCAACCAACGCATCTGTCAAAACCGGACCTGAATGCGTGTGAGAGGTGTTGATGATTATTTGAGAACGGGTAAGATGAAACTTGCTTTCTAACTGATCCCTTACGTGGTTTGATAATTTTCGTGGAATGCCTACCAAATCTGCCGTAACGATTACTGCTTGTTTACCGTTCTCATCTTCTAACGCTAATGCCTTTGCCCACAGATCAACCAACTTACCTTCTGATGGCCGGTCGCGATTGGCGTAACCGGCCATCCACATTGGTTGCTTTGGTGTAATGATTACCCTACTCACACCTGCTTTCCATCCTTTCCGAATCTGCTTCTGGCCGGCAGTTGTCAACGTCGTTATGGTAAGGAGCAAGCACGAAATAAAGGATAGTATTAATTTTAATTGCATCATTTAAAATGGGTACGCCTTTTAATGTTTTTGAAATATCCTTACTTAAAAGGTCAATCTGCTATTTAACAAACCTTCTTTATACCCGTAGGAAGACTTTCTTTTTGTACAAAAAATAAAGAAAGAGCCACTTTATCATTACAGCACAAATTGCCAATACAACAACATTAAACGGTTCTCCAACTAATTGTCCCAGCCACTTAAAAAATCCTGTTGTTGTATAATTCCAGTTTATAAATTTTCCGGACAGGTAAATAAGGATGGAGTTCATACCGATGACTTTGAAGAAAAAGGCCCAGCTTTTATAACCGAGTACATCAATCACATAATAGAAGGCAGATAGCAATAGAAGGCTTAAGCCTGTGGTTAATAATACAAATGAGCTTGACCACATATTTTTATTGATTGGAAAGTCGAGGTTCCATAATAGTGCAAGAAGCGAGGAAGCTGTGCCAAGTCCTGCTAACCACATAGCCTTTTTTTGTGGTGTTATTGAATTATTCTTTAAAAATGAACCAACCAATATTCCTGCTAATGCAGTGCTGATAGCTGGTATATTATTGAAAAAGCCGACAGTATCATGAATTTTTAAAGAAAGCTTTCCAGGTAATATTGTACGGTCGACATAAGAAGCAAAGTTTCCTTCCATGGTTAGGTCACCTGCAGGAAAACCCGGGGCGGAGGTAAGTTTTAAAATCAGCCAATAACCAATGAGTAAGCCTGCAAACCAAATGTATTGCGTGCGTTCTTTTGCATAGAGATAAATGATATTAGCAAGCATATATGCTATACCAATTCTTCCCAAAACACTTGAAATACGAAAATCTGAGAGTGGACGAATTTGTAAGCCGTTATTATAGATCATTCCTAAAACCACGAGGATCAATCCACGTTTGATGACCCGAAGCATCAGCTGTTGACGGCTCTTTCCTTTCTCCAATTCGCGGCCTACAGAATAAGGAATTGATACCCCTGCAAGGAAGAGGAAAAGAGGGAAAATTAAATCATAAATATGAAAGCCATTCCAGGACGGATGAGTGAATTGATTTGAAATGGCTCTCCAAAACGGAGAACCGGTAACCTTGGCCATTTCATGAAAGACCTCTTCTGCACCCATGATCCAAAACATGTCGAAACCTCTAAGTGCATCTAATGAGTAGAGCCTTTGAGTAGGCGCAGCTTCCGGTTTAATAGCACTGGAAGATGTTGCCATCGGTTTCGGTTTTATTGGCGTTTCTAATGATGCTTCCATGTTTTGGAATTTATGCTTTTAGAGGAATATGGAACATTTTAGGATGAATAAAGAAAAAATGTACAAGAGTGCGACGCAAGAAAAGCCCGATGAAAGAAATGT
>JAOQAJ010000375.1 GCA_025963675.1 Segetibacter sp. | reverse complement strand
ACAAATGTTTCTATTGAGAGAGAAATTTTTTGTAGCCAGCAATAACTATTTTTTCAACAATTGTTGCGTCGCACCCTTCAACTCTACCGTGTGTACTCATCTTTTTTCTCGAAACAATAGAACACGGATGACACGGATCAAACTGATAAAACCGATTTTAAAATTGTTTCCCTGGTAATATCACTTCGCTAACTCTGTTTTTCCGGATAAAAACGGATTGGTTCAGGTTTTCTTACCTCGGTAATCTGCCTGATCCTCTCAATCTGTGTTATCCGTGTTCCAAAAAAACTTGTGTGCTCACCGTAGCACTTGTACAGGCATTACCCTCTTCAACGTGCCGGATGGGTGTTCTGAATTAGTGTTTAACGTAGGCACATTAGCCTTCCACTTTCTTTGGTTTCTTTAAAGAAGCCGCATAAAGTATCTTTGCACAAGAGTGCGACGCAACAATGTTTAATACATGCTAAAATCTCTGGCTCATAAAAAAAACTTTTTTCAGAGCATGCAAACTTTAAAAGGGATGGTGCAATCATTTTAAGCTAATAATGATATTGCTTATAAAAAGGCCGGTTCTCAATACATACCAAAACTAAAAGCTAACAGATTGAAAGTAAAATATTGGCATTTTAATCTTCCGTTCAAATATCCTTTTACTATATCAAAGGGAACGAAAACACACCAGCCAATTTTTGTGGTGGAGTTAGCACTGGGTCAATATGTAGGTTATGGCGAAGCTCCTGCAATCACTTACTATAATATTCCGGTTGAGAAAATGATCGAGGACCTTGAAAGAAAAAAATCCTTTGTTGAGAAATTTGCTCTTACCGATCCGGAACGCTACTGGCATTATCTGCATCATTTATTTCCAAACAATCCTTTCCTGGTTTGTGCCCTCGATATCGCGGCGTGGGATCTATGGGGGAAAATGAAAGGACAACCTTTGTATAAACTCTGGAAGACAGATACCAGTACTTCGCCTCTTACAGACTACACCATCGGAATTGATACAATTGAAAAAATGGTTGCAAAAATGCAGGAAAAGCCATGGCCAATTTATAAGATAAAACTGGGAACGCCTGAAGATATTGCCATCATTCGAGCCCTGCGCCAGCAAACAACATCCATTTTTAGAGTTGATGCAAACGCGGGTTGGACAACCGAAGAAGCATTGGAGAAAATACCACTTTTAGCAAAAATGGGGGTAGAGATGGTTGAGCAACCCCTGGCAAAAGACAATTTGGCCGGGATGAAGATTTTATACAAAGAATCGGTTTTGCCATTATTTGCTGACGAGAGCTGTGTGTTTGAACAAGACGTTGAAAAATGCTATCAACACTTTCATGGAATAAATATTAAGCTTACAAAATGCAGCGGCATTACACCCGCACGAAGAATGATCACCAAAGCTAGACAACTGAATATGAAAGTAATGATAGGCTCGATGAATGAGTCCACAATAGGTTCGGCTGCTATTGCTCATCTTATGGCCCAGGTTGACTATGCAGATGTCGACGGGCCTTTATTGCTTAACGAGGATATTGCAACAGGTCTTAGTTATGACAGTGGTAAAGTAAGTGTTTCAAATGCTCCGGGGCTTGGAGTGGTTATCTCATTTTAACTATGCCCGTCCAACTTTTAAGATACTTTAGCGCGATTTCCAATTTTGGGAGAGGAATGTTGGATTTTGGAAATGCCAAACTAGCCGTAATTTATAACACATTGATATTCAGCTGGTTACGTTTTGGCATTAATATAGCAAAAGTGAAATCGCACCTAAACTAAGTTATATGAACGCAACTTTTACCCTTGAAGGTCAACTCATTGAAAACTGTATTAAAGGGGAGAGAAAGAGCCAAAAAGCGCTCTATGATATGTACTCTTCTAAGATGTATTCGATCTGCTTGAAATACTCGAAAAACCAGATGGATGCGGAAGATATTTTACAGGAAGGTTTTGTAAAGTTATTCAATAACCTGCAGCGGTTCCGTGGCGAAGGATCGTTTGATGGTTGGGTAAGAAGAATTTTTGTAAATACTGCTATTGAGCATATCAGGCGTAAAAGTTTAAATACTACAGTTGGTGAAGGACTTGAAAATTCAGTGGCTGACAAACAGCAAAATGCATTGGATAAGCTGTATGAAAAAGATATCATTAATAGTTCCCTGACTTTAAGTGACGGTTATAGAACCGTTTTTAATTTATATGCTATAGACGGATATTCACATAAAGAAATTGCAAGCAAACTTGGTATTACAGAAAGCACCAGTAAGTCACAGTTTTCAAGGGCGAAAGCAATACTAAGAAACATTATACAACATAAATCAAACAAAAAAAGTACAGCTATCGGAATATAAATTTACTTATTAATAAAATTTGAGAAAGCCCTTAATAAAGGGCTTTTCTCTTTTGCAGACATTGGGGTAACATAATTGTATAAATGAATTTATCCTGTTTTCGTTATAAGTTGTATTAACGAAATGAATAGGAATTAATAATATCTTCATCTTATATTATCAAAGCTATTAGTTGCAAATGACTGTGATTATTAAAAGAAGGCTGAGAATTGGTTTTGCATTTGCAATATTCTTAGTATTAATTGTGGGTGCGATATCGTTCATTACTTTTCATAACCAATACAAAGAAGGTGAACTGGTTAAACGTACTTACCGGGTCATTAATCAAATTGAATCGGTTCAAAGTGCATTGGTTGACATGGAGACCGCTTGCCGCGGGTTTAGAAGTACGAATGAAAAAGCTTTTCTACAACCATATTACGCGGGGTCAGCGGTAATACAAACATTGCTGGCACAATTACAGGAACTAGTGAATGATAATCCCCGGCAAATACAAAAAACAATTGGCCTTAGAAGTTCGATCAATGATTTGCTGCAGTACTGGAATGGATTAGGCGATGACGCCAGTAATTATACGAGGCAGAAAATTTCTGAAATTACAACAGCGGAAAGAATTAAGATGGATGGTATAAAAAGCCAGATATCTGAAATGGAAAAAGTAGAAAATGACTTACTGGTGAGTCGTGAAATCGTTAATGATAATTCAGTTAAATATGCAAAACGGGGATTAATAATAGGAATTTCCCTAATTCTTATCACGGTTATTCTTTTAATAAATCAGATTCTAAACGAGCTCAACAGCAGGAGAAAAGCCGAGGAAAATTTACTAAATAATAATCGGGAACTTTCACTTGTCAATAGCGAAAGCGCTGAAAGAAACTGGCTCTTAGATGGATTAGCAAAAGTGAATGATATTCTTCAGGGACATTTAGATGCAGCCACCTTATCTCAGACGGTTTTAGACACCCTTGTCAAGTATGTAGATTTAAAGGCTGGCGCCTTCTACATCTATAACGACGACAAACAAAATTTACTGCTGACCGCTTCATATGCTTTGCCGAATACTGCAAAAAAGGAATACAATTTACACGAAGGCTTTGTAGGGCAGGCTGCAGTCGAAAAAGAACCGCTCATCATTACCGATATTCCTTCTAAATATGCAACAATAGACGGCGGGACTGTAAGATTAGAACCTGTGCACGCGGTGTATGCATCGTTGTTTCATAACGATCAGTTGAAGGGGATCATTGAGGTACTTTCTTTTGCACCGATCAGAAACGAAACGATTCATCTGTTAAAGCTGATTAGCAACAATATAGCAGTTGCGTTACATGCGGTAAACGAAAGAGAAAAAGTACAGCAGTTACTCGAGCAGGTGCAAAGACAAAAAGAAGCGTTGGAGCATCAGCAAGAGGAGCTAAGACAGACGAACGAAGAACTAACGGTGCAGGCCGAAGTCCTTCAAACTTCTGAAGAAGAACTACGGGTGCAGGAAGAAGAATTAAGACAGATAAATGCAGAATTGAAAGAAAAGAACAGTGCTATAGAAAATGCCGGTGTTTCATTATCAAGAAAAGCTAAAGAGCTGGAAGAGTCGAGTAAATATAAATCAGAGTTTCTCGCAAACATGTCGCACGAATTAAGAACACCGTTGAACAGCGTCTTAATTCTGGCCAAATTACTTGCGGAAAATAAAGATAAGAACCTGACCGAAAAGCAAATGGCTCATGCTAAGATTATTCATAAATCAGGGTCAGATCTTCTGGAATTAATCAATGATATTTTAGACTTATCGAAAATTGAAGCTGGAAAAGTCAATTTAAATGTAGAAAGTGTTGCAGTAAAAAGCATTGCAACTGACCTGGAGCAATTGTTTGCAGTTGTTGCAGAAGAGAAAGGTATCCATTATGTTGTTGAAATACTTGATGGGGTACCCGAAAAGATTAAAACCGATAAGCAAAAAGTCGAGCAGGTATTAAAGAATCTTCTTTCCAATGCATTTAAATTTACTTCGGAGAAAGGTGAGATTAGCCTTCGGTTTAATAAGGTAAAAGAAAATAATGATGACTATTTGTCAATTGAGGTAAACGATACAGGTATAGGTATTCCTCAAGCGAAACAACAGGTGATTTTTGAAGCGTTTCAACAGGCCGATGGGTCCACTAATAGAAAGTATGGAGGCACGGGATTAGGCCTGTCAATCACAAAGGAACTCATACGGCTGCTCAAAGGCAAAGTAACTGTGCACAGCCGGGAGAATGTAGGAAGTACGTTTACTGTATTGATTCCTATAAATAATGCAACTATTGAAAGCTCTGCAAAGCCAGTTAATGGGCAAGATAAAACAGGTTTGTTGAAGAATGTTGTTGAGCAAACTGCAATACCAGATCAAAGACATTCCATTGCCAAAGATGATAAGGTGATGCTGATAATTGAAGACGATAAAGATTTTGCAATGATTATAAAGGAATTCGCGAAATCAAATGGTTTTAAATCGATTATAGCTTTAACCGGAGATGAGGGTTTGTATTGCGCCAAAAAATATCTGCCTTCCGCTGTTATACTCGATATGACCCTCCCTGGTATCAACGGATGGACCTTATTAAAGTTATTTAAGGAAGATGACAACTTAAAACATATACCAGTCCATGTAATTTCGGGATCTGAAAACACAAGCGCGTTATCTGCAGGTGCGCTCGCCTATCTAAAAAAACCAATTGAGAAAGGAGACCTCGACAATGCCTTTACCCTTATTAGTGAATATTTAAAATCATCGATAAAAAGGGTATTAATATTTTCAAGAAATAATTTGAAAGATGAAGTAGCTAAAGCACTGTCGAACGAGAAAAATTTCGATATTGTTTGTGATACAACTGATTCACTTGAAGAAGGTTTTGCAATGCTCGACAAAGAAAACTACGATTGTATCATTGCCGACATTGAGGCAAATATCGAACTCGGTATTTCAAAACTAGCCGAGTTAAATGCACATCTGCGGCCTAAGCATATTCCAACTATTATTTACCTCGACAGTGATATTACCACGGCAGATGAATTGGAGATGAACAGAGTTGCTGACGTTGTTGTCAGGAAGTCTACTTTTAGCAACAAAAGACTGTTGGACGAACTCGAATTGTTCTTATATAAAGTGCAGGAGAAAAAGCCTTTTTCTAATATAAAATCCAGTAAACCCGTTGCCCTTGACGTCACGTTGCAAAACAAGAAGGTGCTGTTAGTAGATGATGATATGAGAAACATTTTTGCACTTAGTGCCGCTCTCGAGAACCAACAGATGCAGGTTGTGACAGCCCACGATGGAAAAGAAGCAATAGATGTTTTAAAAAGAAACAAAGCTATAGACATCGTGTTAATGGATGTCATGATGCCTGAAATGGATGGATACGAAGCCATCCACATTATTCGTAACGATTTAAATCTTACACGTCTTCCCGTTATTGCCCTTACAGCGAAAGCAATGGCAGGTGACAGGGAAAAATGTTTGGCTGCAGGGGCATCAGATTATATTTCAAAACCCGTTGATGTTCATAAACTGGCTTCATTAATGAGAGTTTGGCTAACCTAAGAAATGTCCAATAGAAAGGTCGATATAAACGAAGAGGAACTCGAGGATTTGCTAAACCTGGTAAATGAAATACATGGCTATGACTTTACCAATTATGCGCGTGCTTCAATGCATAGAAGAGTTTTCCGGTTTATGAATGATGCAGGATTTCACAATGCCTGTGATCTGAAGGCCGGGCTTTTAAAAGATAAAGCCATCTTTGATTTTTTCTTGCAAAGGATTACAGTCAACGTCACGGAGATGTTTCGCGATCCTGAGTTTTATAAAGTTATCAGGCAAAAAGTCCTTCCCGTTATTGCTTCGTATCCGCGTATTAAGATCTGGCATGCAGGCTGTTCTTCCGGCGAAGAGGTTTTTTCGATGGCAATCCTGCTGCACGAGGCTGGTTTACTCCAACGGTCTATAATATACGCCACAGACATTAACCCATATAACATTGAAAAGGCCAAAAAAGGGATCTTACCATTGGATGTAATGAAGGAATATGTAACCAACTACCTGAATGCAGCCGGCGAAAGTGACTTTGCTTCTTATTATACTGCCATGTACGATCATGCTATTATAAGAAAGGACTTGAGGGAGAACATTGTTTTTTCACTTCATAACCTTGTTACTGACCATGTATTTAACGAGTTTCAGTTAATTCTTTGCAGAAATGTAATGATCTACTTTAATCATGAATTACAAAACAGGGTGATTCGACTGTTTCATAGCAGTCTTTCATCATTTGGTTTTCTGGCTTTAGGAATCAAAGAGTCGCTTTTATTTTCTGATATAAAAAACAAATTTGAAGCAGTAAGTAGCCAGGAAAAAATTTTTAAAAGGATCAGGTAGGTTTTTTTGGTGACCAGCATCGTCTTTATCAGCAGCATTGTTGCGACGCATTTCGTTCATCGTTATTGCTGCTATTAGGCTTCAGTTTAATATAGCAATGAACCAAATAATTCAAAAAGCCAGGTAAAAAACCGTAACACTAAAAACGAAAGCAGTTTTGATAACATCGGATAAAAAAGAAATAGTATTTATGGGTGGCTCAGCAGGAAGCTTCTCTGTCCTGACGCAGATAATTAAATTGGTTCCTTCCGAATTTTCTTTACCGATAGTTATTGTTATTCACAGGCAAAGAAATGTTGTAAGTGAGTTTACCAAAATTCTTACCCAAACATTTAAAAGCAAAAAAATTATAGAACCGGATGATAAGGAGCCGATACGGGAATCTGTTATTTATGTCGCCCCTCAAAACTATCATTTGTTGATTGAGGCCGATCGCACTTTCAGCCTTGATTATTCAGAAGCAATTAAATTTAGCCGCCCATCTATTGACGTTACTTTTGAAAGTGCGGCAAGAGTCTATAAAAACAATCTTGCAGCAATATTGTTGAGTGGAGCAAACAACGACGGTACGGCAGGACTAAAAAGTGTTGTCGAAAACGGCGGAACAGGTATAGCTCAAAATCCGGAAACCGCAGAATTTCCGGCGATGCCGCAATCGGCTATAACATTTGTTCCAGGTATTAAAGTATTCGATCCTGCTAAAATTGCTGATTATATTATCGCAATAGCTACGAACTAAATTATTGATTAATGAGCGCAAAAGCTATAAGAGACTTTTCTATTTTATTAGTCGACGACAAGCCGGAGAATATTATTTTATTGGAGGAAATTCTTGAAAAACAGAATAGGCAATTTATATCAGCTTCATCAGGAAATGAAGCCCTGAAAATTGTTTTAAAGAATCCGGCAATCGGGTTAATTATGCTTGACGTGCAAATGCCTGGTATGGATGGATTCGAAGTAGCAAGAATGTTGAAGACTAATTCAAAAACGAAAGATATTGCCGTCATTTTTGTAACAGCCATAAACAAAGATGAACAATATGTTCTGCAGGGTTTTAACGAGGGTGCAGTCGATTACCTTCAAAAACCACTTGATATAAATGTAACCCGGGCCAAAGTAGACGTTTTTGAAAAGCTGTATTTTTATCAGCAAGAGTTAAAAGAAGCTTTGCTTGAAACAGAGAAAGTAAACAAGCAACTGGAAAAGTTCGTATATATGGTGTCGCATGATCTAAAGTCTCCTCTCGCATCCATAATCACTATCATGTCTTCTTTAAGGGGAAATGAAATAATTGAAAGTGACCCGGCCACTTCTCAAAAGATTGATCTTGTTTATATGGCATCTAACCATCTTTCAGACATGATCAGTTCAATACTGGAATATTCAAAACAAAGCCTTTCACAACAAACAATAGAAGAGGTAGATGTTTACGAATTAGTAAATCAAATAGCTTTTTTACTTTTTCCGCCAAAGAGCATAACAATAAAGATTTCACATAATCTGCCTGTTATTCACACCCGTAAAATCAAATTGCAGCAGGTCTTTCTGAACTTAATAAGTAATGCAATAAAATATAACGATAAAGAGCAAGGGCTTATAGAAATCGATGCAGACGAGACAGCAGACTTTTATATCTTTTCGGTAAAGGATAACGGCCCCGGAATGCTAACGAATGATACTGATAGAATTTTTAAATTATTTGAAACTGGCGACAATAAGTCTAATAAAGACAGCAGTACCGGTGTAGGACTTAACATTTTAAAAGTGCTTGTCGAAGAACAAGGGGGAAAAATTTGGGTGGAGTCCGATGCTGGAAAAGGAAGCATCTTTTATTTCGAATGGAAGAAGTAAGCACCTGATTAATACTCAAATTGGGGATGGCATGCTTTCAGCAGATGGTGAATAATTATACAAAAACAACTTATGCAAGAGAAACAATACCCATTTTTTATTAAGAGCACAGTTACTCTTTTTGGAATTATTTTGCTCGTTTATTCATTAATAAATCTCCGCGATATTCTTGTGCCGATAGCTTTCTCCGTCATCATCGCTATTTTGCTTAATCCTTTGGTTAATAAGTTTAAAAGCTATAAGATCTCCCATGTTTTTTCGATTATTTTTGCCATGTTAATCGCCATATTTATTATTGGTGCAATACTTTATTTTCTTTCTTCGCAGATAGTTGGTTTTGGTGAAAATCTACCTCTTCTTAAAACAAAGTTTGCAGACATGCTGCACCGCCTACAAGGATGGGTGCAACTAAAATTCGGACTTGCAATTAACAAACAAGTTCAATTATTAAGTGACGCGCTAAATAGCAGTAAAGGATTTCTTGGTCAAACTGTTGGCACTGCTCTTGGTACGCTGGCAGTCATTTTTTTACTGCCTGTTTATGTTTTTTTATTG
This sequence comes from Segetibacter sp., assembly GCA_025963675.1. Classification (GTDB taxonomy): domain Bacteria; phylum Bacteroidota; class Bacteroidia; order Chitinophagales; family Chitinophagaceae; genus Segetibacter. Next base: position 18,359 of record JAOQAJ010000375.1, on the reverse strand, counting down.
CTTTTTTATAAAGCGCTTATTTTAAATTTTCTCTACGAAGTTTTTGCCGAAGAAAATACAAGACAGGTCGGTGAGATCTTAACCCAAACCAAGAGTGCCATCCAAAGTTATATGGTGGGTTTACTACTTGAAGCACTTATTGTAGCCGCATTAAATTCAACGGCATTAATGATTTTAGGAATTGATTATGCCATTCTTTTAGGCGTTATCGGCGCAATACTAAATATGATTCCTTACCTCGGAGGTCTTATTGCCATTGCCTTACCCGTTCTCATGGCTACAGTTACAAAGGATGGATTTTCATCGCAGTTGGGAATCATCATTGCTTATGGCATTATTCAGTTTATCGATAATAACATTTTAGTGCCAAGAATTGTCTCTTCAAAAGTTCAGATCAATGCCTTGTTTTCCATTTTGGTTGTTTTGCTGGGCGGAGCGTTATGGGGTGTTCCCGGTATGTTTCTTTCGATACCTACGGTTGCTATTATAAAAATTATATTTGACCGCATTGAAGATCTTAAGCCCTGGGGTAAACTGCTGGGCGATGAAGTGCCTACGCGGCACAAGGGTCAGATTTGGCTGCGTCGCCGTAAAAAACCATCTGTTGCAGAAAAAATTGTTGATTAAATTTTTTGTTTTTTAGCAATCATTAGTTCTTCATGCGTCATTCTTGCGACGCTCCGTTCATCTTTTTGTCTTGCTATTGGGCCTGGCCGTCGCGCTTTTCAAAACTTGTAGATCGTCGCAGAAACTATCATTTGTCCGGTTTAAAAGACACGTCCTGCAGGGTTTGATATCTACCCTGGCTTGAGGGCTTATAATATAACCTTACAAAGTTTGCATTGAATACTTTTGGTTCTTGAGAGAGGTATTCGTCAGCAAGTATTTTCATTGCAGCAAAGTCTTGTTTTGTGAAACCGCACCAGAGACGACCGAGGGTTAAGTGAGGATTGAATGCCCGATTCTCAACAGGACCGTTTTCCTGTTGCTCAAAAGGTTTGATTGCCTTTATAAGTAGCTTATGTAATGACTCAAGCTGTTGTGATCTGACATCAATAAACAATACACGGTTGCCAAAGTTTCCTGTTTTTGGCAACGATATCTCTAATGCCGGCAACGAATTACAAACTGTTTCAATTGCTTTTATCCAGGCTGCTTCGTCTGTTACTGTTACCGGCGGCCGTAAGGTAATGTGCGGCTCTAAACGGTTGTCACCAAACTGGTTTTGAATAGAAAGAACTTTTTGATAAATGTCATCAGGCGGTACAATGCCGATAAAATATTTCATAAGTTGAAATAGAGAAATAAGATAGCGTTTTCAAAATTGGCTTAAAAATCTTCTGTTTAAAATCGTCTTTGTAATTCCGTTGAACAAAGAAAAAGCAGTTGCAGTGAGTGACACAACGATGTTGAGTAAAGCCAGATGCTCGTTCCCAAATGGTCTTTATCTGACGTACCTGTATGTTTTAAAAACACTGTAGCTTAAGCCTTTTTTGCAGCGGCTTTTTTACCAGATGGTTTCTTAGGTACTTTATCACCTTCTTCTCTTGCTTCGGATAGTGCAATTGCAATAGCTTGTTTGCGGCTGGTAACTTTTTTACCTGTTCCCGTTTTTAGCTTCCCTTCTTTCATTTCATGCATTACTTCTTCCACTTTTTCTCCGGCTTCTTTAGAATACTTTGCCATGATGTTTTAGGTTATAATCATTAAAATATTGTAAGAATAAAAAATGTACCAGCATGTTCAAAAAGCTATAAATCGATAGCATATTAAAAATCCCTAAAAAATTTTGTGAAGATTAAAACTAGTATAAACCATTTATCGTAGGTAGAACAGGAAGGCGATTACCTTTTGCAAAAACATTTACTTATAAAAACACCGTTATGACAAAGAACACGGCTCTATTTGAAAACAAAAAAGTGGCAGACCCACAGACAGGCTTTGCCAATATGTCGAGAAGGAAATTTTTGAATTATGCAGGTGCCTCTACTGGTTTAATTTTACTTGCATCCTGCAGCAAAGATGACGATGCGGGTGGGGTTAATCTCGGAAGCGGAGATACCGGTATTTTAAATTACGCATACGCGTTAGAACAACTTGAAGCAGCATTTTATATCCAGGTTGCAAAATCATTTTATTCCGGCATTTCTGATGAGGAAAGAAGTTTGTTGACAGATATCCGTGATCATGAAGTTGCACACCGTGAATTGTTTAAAGCTGCATTAGCAGGTAGTGCAATTCAGGCACTTGAAGTTGATTTCAGTTCCATCAATTTCGCTGACCGCATGAGTGTACTTGGTACAGCTAAGGCTTTTGAAGACCTTGGTGTTTCTGCTTATAATGGTGCAGGTCCACTGCTACAATCTGCAGATTACCTAACCCTTGCGGGAAAAATTGTTTCGGTTGAAGCGCGTCATGCCGCACTAATACGCGACAGACTTTCTAACGGAACATTTGTAGGAAGTGATGTGGTTGATATGTCAAACGGACTCGAAATTTCAAAATCACCATCGCAGGTATTAGCTATAGCAGGCAAGTACGTAAAAACGCAACTCAACATAAGTAATTTACCTTCTTAAACTATAACATCATGAACTTACTAAATATAATAAAAGAAATAGAAACCGTAGACCCGGAATTTCACGACAGAATTAGTCCACGTCGCCAGGCGATTAAAAACATGACGGGATTGGGAAAGAAATTAGCCCTGGGTGCAATGCCATTTGCGATTGGAGGTCTATTCAACAAAGCATATGGACAAACGCAGCCAACAGCTATCAATGATATTTTAAACTTTGCTTTGACATTAGAATATCTTGAAGCAGAGTTTTATACAAGAGGAGTTACTGCATATAGTAGTCAGCTTGCAGGCACTCCCGCAATTGGTGCATTGACTGTCATCAGAGATGATGAAAACAAGCACGTTGCCTTTTTAAAATCTGTTTTATCAACCGCGGCCGTTGCAAAACCTACTTTCGATTTCACAGCTAAAGGCACTTTCCCTGATCCATTTGCTGCTGGTAACTATGGTGTTTTTCTTGCTTTAGCACAAGCATTTGAAGATACAGGCGTGCGTGCGTATAAAGGCCAGGCTCCATTCTTAATGAGCAATAAAACAGTTTTAGGTGCTGCATTAAATATACATTCTGTAGAAGCAAGACATGCCTCGCATATTCGCCAGATGCGTAAAGCACAAGGTGATACAATGCTGAAACCATGGATTACAGGCAATAGCAGGGGTACAATTCCGGCAGCAGCTCAGGCGGTATATAATGGTGAAGAATTAGAAACACAGGCAGGCGTAAAAATTTCAGGAATATCAGTTGACGGTGTAACCATTTCTACGGCCGCTGCAACAGAAGCATTCGATGAACCATTAACTTATAGCCAGGCTTTAAACATTGCAAAATTATTTATCGCTTAGATTATTTTTCCTACATCAGTTTTTAAGGGCAATCGGTAGAATAGAGGCTTACATTTTTGTAAAGCCTCTTTTGTTTTCTGCTATTTCTTAACTCATTTCAATAATGCCTAAATGAAATGCGGCGAAAATTTTTAATTTAAGAAATTATCGTCCGTAGTTATAGGTTTACTTTTGGGCTTCTTTTTAAGTTGAACAATAGTTAATAACAAAGAAGTCTAAAAAGAAATGAAAGCAATTAGTTTGCAAAAGGTATTACTACTCGTAGCACTGTTGATGACAAATGGAATATTTGCTCAACAGCCGGCAACCAAACTGAGCCAGGTATCTGTAAAAGGAAACCAGTTTGTGACGGCAGATGGAAAGGCCATTGTGTTTAGAGGATTGGATGCGAGCGATCCCGACAAGTTAGAAAAAAATGGTCACTGGAATAAAGAGTACTTCGAACAGGTAAAAAGTTGGGGCGCAAATATTGTTCGCTTTCCTGTTCACCCGACTGCATGGCGAAGTCGCGGAAAAGAAAACTATCTAAAGTTGCTGGATCAGGGCGTTGAGTTGGCAACCGGGACCGGGCTATATGTTATCATAGATTGGCATAGCATTGGAAATCTTAGATCCGAAATGTACCAAAATGCCATGTATGAGACAACAAAAAAAGAGACCCTCGAATTTTGGCGCACGATGTCTCAACACTTTAAAGGCAATACTACCGTTGCATGTTTTGAGCTTTTTAATGAACCCACTGTTCAAAGCGGTCAGTTAGGTCTTTGTACCTGGCAACAATGGAAAGAAATGAACGAAGAAATGATTGTTGTTATCAGGGCAAATGGTTCAAAAGCCGTTCCGCTGGTAGCAGGTTTTAATTGGGCTTATGATCTTACACCTGTAGCAAAAGATCCCATAAATGCTGAAGGTATTGCTTATGTAAGTCACCCTTATCCTATGAAGCGGGAGAAGCCGTGGGAAGCCAAATGGACAGCAGACTGGGGTTTTGTCGCAGAAAAATACCCGGTGATTTTAACTGAAATAGGATTTTCAGGAGCAGATGAACGTGGGGCCCACGTGCCCGTTATCAGTGATGAATCATATGGTGATGCAATTACAAAATATTGTAAGGAAAAAGGCATTTCCTATTGTGTTTGGGTCTTTGACCCTCAGTGGGCGCCGATGCTGATCAGCGATTGGAACTTTACGCCAACAAGACAAGGCAGGTATTTTAAAAATGCTTTGCAAAAAGCAAACAAGTAAACCAACTTTTTAAAAGAGATGTTGTTTTGCACTTGCGGAAAATACATGACAACATTTTTTCTCAAGTTCAATTGCGATTCAATTTGGCTGGTATAGGTTGTAATGATACTGGTAGGTTAAATCTATAATTATGAAAGCAAAATGGAATAATGAAGTAATTGCCGAAAGCGATGAAACAATAGTTGTTGAAAGAAATCATTATTTTCCTGCAAATTCTGTGAAGAAAGAATTTCTCGAAGACTCCTCAAATCATACAACCTGCGGGTGGAAAGGTCTTGCATCTTATTATACTTTACGAGTTAATGGAAAAGAAAATGCTGATGCTGCGTGGTATTATCCAAACCCAAAGCCAGAAGCAGATAATATAAAAAATTATGTAGCATTTTGGAAAGGTGTTGATGTTAGCGAATAATGCTGAACGAAACTAGTAAAAACAAAACATGCCGTCTCAGATAGTAGCACAGCATGTTTTGTTTTCAAATGTTTATGATCACTGTATTATCCTTACTTTGAAGAGGCTAATGTCTTCGGGGGTACAGGCGGCGGAACAACATTTTTGATTGGCTTTGTGGCTTTTAAAAAAGCAAAGATTGCTTTTAAATCCTCATCAGAAGCCTTGGCGAAACTAGGCCACGGCATTGGTGGTAATAGTGGTCTTGAATTATCCATACCTTTTAGTTTTCCTTCGCGCAATGCTTTCATAAATTGCTTTTCTGACCACGAGCCAATTCCACTTTCATCTGAGGTTACATTGGCAGCATAAGAAACCCCCCATGGACCAACAAAGGCCGTTAGGTTTTGATTGAATAATATCCATGACTTTAGATCACTTTGCTTATAAGTTCCAATAGGCATACCGGAAGGATGACCAGAAAGCCTCCTGTCCATGTCAGGCTCAGGACCATTAGGACCGAGTTTTTTTGGGGAGTGACAATCATCACAACCCATAATGGTAACCAGGTATTCTCCCCTTTTAATCATGCTGTCTTGCGACATCTTGCTATCAACTGCAACCGGTTTTGTTTCGTTTTGGTTATTACACGAGATAACGGTAATAGCAGTTACAAAAAGCATTAGGGTGACAATAGAAGTGGCAAACTTTTTCATTTTAATGTATTTTTTTAATTGATTGATTTGGTTATTTCTTCAACTTTTAAAAATGGTCGTTCAACAATTTTCAATACAAAAGAATACATCCAACTTCTCTTTCGCAATCGCACAATTATGTGATAATGACAGGCGGTTAAAAAAGATGTTTTAAGAAGATTTTCGGGGAGGAAAGAAAAATGTGTGATAATTATAGGCTTAGTCTTACAAATATTTATTGATCAACTTGTCTTTGATATTTATTTAAATGAATTCTGGTAATTACTTTTCTTACTAGCATTATAGATCTTTTTTGCTTATTTTGCCTGACACCAGTAAAAATAATCGTTATATGATAAAGCTACAAGTTATAGGACACCTTGGAAAAGATTGCGTGGTAAATAATGTAAACGGAAAAAACGTCATCAATTTTAGCGTGGCACATGCAGAGAAATTTAAAGATGCACAAGGTGTACAAAGAGATAAGACCATTTGGGTCGAGTGTGCATATTGGACAGATAGAACGGCCATTGCACCTTACCTGAAGAAAGGTACACAAGTATATGCAGAAGGTCAGCCGGATGTGCGTACGTATACCACTAAGGAAGGACAGCCCGGTACTTCATTAAGTTTACGTATAAGTTCTGTGCAATTATTAGGCGGCCGCAGCGACAACCAGGGCAACGATACCTCTGGTGGTACCTCATACCAAAATCAACAACCGTCTTATAATCAGACGGCGCCCGCCACCAGCTCAGCAAGCGATATTACAGAACCGATGGACGACCTTCCGTTCTAGCACGTAATGCTAAAATATATTTGAATTTAGAGAGGATGGAACTTTATTGGTCCATCCTCTTTTAATTTGCACTACGTTTAATCGTTATCATGAAAAAAATTCTTTTAATCACCACGTTTTTATTGGCGGTTGCTTCTGGAAGTTTTGGGCAGAGGTTGGTTGATTTTGTTAATCCTTTTATTGGCACGGGCGGTCACGGACATACATATCCGGCAGCAACCTTACCTTTCGGAATGGTTCAGGTCGGTCCTGACAACGGTTCCGAAGGGTGGGATTGGAGTAGTGGTTATCATTATTCAGATACCGTGATTGCAGGGTTTAGTCATACCCATTTGAGTGGAACTGGTGTTGGTGACTTGAATGATATCTCCGTTTTGCCAATGATTGGCACCCCCGATACGGGAAAAGTAAGCAGCAATTTTTCACATAAAGAAGAAAGAGCAAGCCCTGGCTTTTATGGTGTGAAGTTGCGGAAGTTTAATATATATGCTGAAATGACAGCATCATTAAGGGCTGCTATTCATAGATACGCTTTCCCTGCAAGCACCAATGCGTCAATAAGATTTGACCTGGGCTTTGCAATCAATACTGATAGAACAATGGAAAGTTACTGGAGAAAAGTGGATGATAGCACTTTTGTCGGTTATCGTTTTTCTACAGGCTGGGCCAAAATTCAAAAAGTTTATTTCGCCGTAAGACTAAGCAAACCTGTAAAAAGTACAACGGTTTTTGTTGATAAGAAAAGGCAGGAAATGACCGAGAATACGGGTAAAGATATTCTTGCCTACCTGAATTTTGATACAAAAGCGGGGGAAGCAATTACGATGAAAGTTGGTCTAAGCTTCGCCGATGTAGAAGGTGCAGTTGAGAGTCTGAATGAAATTCGTACATGGGACTTTAACATGGCAAAAAGAGGTGCATCTGATCTATGGGAAAGAGAGCTAAGAAAAGTTCAAATCAATACTGACGATAAAAAAGTAAAGCAGATCTTTTATACCGCGCTTTATCACACTTACCTCGCTCCGACAATCTTTAGCGATCGCTTTGGAAATTATAAAGGTGTAAGAAGTGAAGTTTATAATGGAAAGATGATTCTTACCACCAGTTCTCTTTGGGACACTTTCCGCGCTCAGAACCCTTTGCTCACGATTACACAGACAGAGATGGTTCCCTCCATCGTTAATAGTTTTCTTGCCTTCTATGACCAGTACGGTTATCTGCCTGTGTGGGATCTTCACTTCAATGAAACAAACACGATGACGGGCTACCATGCAGTACCTGTGATTGCTGATGCTATTATGAAGAACCTTCGCAACTTCGATTACGAAAGGGCCTACAAAGCCATGCGCAAAAGCGCGATGCAGAACATCAGGGGTACAGAAATGTATCGCAACTTTGGTTTTGTACCTGCCGATAAGATGGGGCAAAGTGTTACGATGACTGCAGAATATGCCTACGATGATTGGTGCCTTTTGCAAGTCGCCAAAAAATTAAAGAAATATTCAGATACTGCAGCCCTGGCCAAAAGAGCGACATACTGGAAAAATGTTTTTGATGAAACCACAGGCTTTTTAAGAGGGAAAAATACAAACGGTAGTTTTGTAAAACCTTTTGATCCTTATGCTGGCGGTGGTCCTTACACAGAAGGTAACGCGTGGCAACATACCTTTTTTGTACCTCACGATATTGAAGGCTTGAAAAATAGCTACCCAACCGCCGAAGGCCTGGAAAATAAATTGGATTCTTTATTTACTGTTTCGAGCAAGCAAACGGGAGAAACGCCACCAGATGTTTCGGGTTTGTTAGGACAATATGCTCAGGGGAACGAGCCTAGTCATCACATTGCGTATATGTATGCTTACCTGCAAAAGCAATGGAAGTCTGCCGAGAAGGTCAGGGAAATCACAAACAAATTTTATGACAACAAGCCCGACGGATTACCAGGCAATGAAGACTGCGGTCAGATGAGTGCCTGGTATATTTTCAGTGCCCTCGGTTTTTACCCCGTCAATCCGGTAAGTGGAGAATATGTCTTTGGCAGTCCACTTGTTGATCAGGCTATTCTCGTTTTGCCTAGCGGAAGCACCTTCCAAATGAAGGTTTTGGATAACAGCAAGGAGAATATATACATTCAATCGATTATGCTAAACGGCAAACCCTATACAAAAAGTTACATTACCCACCACGATATTTTGGTAGGTGGAATCTTAACGATAAGAATGGGTCCGAGACCAAACAAGCTTTTTGGTGCTCAAATGTCTGAAGTGCCAGGCAGTATGTCACGAGAGAAATAAGGCCAATTAATGGTTTTTGTGGCCATCATTTAAACATCTTTCAACATCGTTGTGTCACTCACTTGTACTTGTAAAAATTCTATTCATCGTTGATCTGCATTTGCCAACCTCAGCCTGGTGATGGTATATAAAAGCCTCCGGCTTATTTTTATGAAGTTCTTATTCAATATAATACTGATCTTAAGGGAAATTAATAACGGCAGGATGCCGTAAACATCGTCACCAGCCCGGCGGCTGGCGTCTGCAGAAAACTTATGACACATACAATATTTTACCAACAGCTATTCGAATTCGTCTTTTCCGTGTTTTCAAAAATGGGGTGTAATAAAGCTCATGCAACTTTAGCAACAGAGGTTTTATTATCAGCAGATCTGCGCGGGGTCGACAGCCACGGGGTAGCAAGATTAAGTGGATATGTGAGACTTTGGGAGGCGAAAAGAATAAATGCAAATCCAAACATAAAAGTCATCTATGAAACTCCTTCAACTGCAGTTGTTGATGGGGATGCCGGGCTAGGATTGGTGGTTGCACCCTTTGCAATGCAGGTAGCAATCGAAAAAGCACAAAAGGTTGGTACTGGTTGGGTAAGTGTAAAAAATAGTAATCATTTTGGTATTGCGGGATATCATGCAATGATGGCCCTTGAGCATGAAATGATCGGAATGGCTATGACTAATGCAAGTGCATTGGTTGCACCTACTTTTTCTGTTGAACGCATGCTTGGTACCAACCCGATTGCTGTCGCTATTCCCGCTAACAATGAACCTGCTTTTGTTGCTGATTTTGCTACCACGACTGCCTCAAACGGAAAGCTGGAAATTCTACAAAGAAAGAACCAGGAAGCCCCGGCAGGATGGGTGCAGGATTTGGAGGGCAATTCGACAACAAATGCAAATGCTTTAAAATCCGGTGGTGCTATGTTGCCACTGGGAGGAGACAGGGAACACGGCAGCCATAAAGGTTACGCACTCGGTAGTATTGTAGATATATTCTCCGCAGTATTGAGCGGAGCTAGTTATGGTCCATGGGCACCACCTTTTCCAGCTTATGTACCGATGCCGGAAAATATGCCCGGAGAGGGATTAGGACATTTTTTAGGAGCTATGCGGGTTGATGCTTTCAGGCCGGCTTCTGAGTTTACAGAAAATATGGACAACTGGATCAGAAGATTTAGGAGTGCGAAGCCTGCCGATGGTTATGAAAAAATTTTGATACCAGGAGATCCCGAACGGGAAATGGAATCAATCAGGCAACAAGAAGGGATACCTTTGTTTGTGTCTGTAGTTGAAGATTTAAGAGCGGTCGCTGATAAATTCGGAATTCGTTTTATGTAATGAAAAACGTTTTTTTGAATTTAAGAAAAACAATTGTTTTTCCCATTTTTCAAAATCTAATCCTCAGCCGTCCTCATGGCAGTCGCCTATTTTGATAAATATGTTTTTACTTTCATTGCCTTACCTTTGCCGAACTTTTTAGTGCTGTTTTTACTGTGTGCATTGTCGCTATTAATTTACCGTACAAGTGAGTGACACAACGATGTTAAACAGTATTACAAATGCCTGTACCAAAAAATAAAAACAACAAATATTAATTCGAATGGCAGATGTTTTTGAGAAGCTTGTAAAGGATGGCGGTCCTCTTGGTCAATACATGGACAGGGCTCATGGTTATTTTGCTTTTCCTAAGTTGGAAGGTGAGCTTGGCCCCCGAATGACTTTTAGAGGAAAGGAGATGATCGTATGGAGCTTAAATAATTATCTGGGGCTGGTTAATCATCCTGAGGTGAGAAGGGTAGATGCGGAAGCAGCGGCAATGTATGGCATGGGAAACCCAATGGGATCCAGAATGATGAGCGGAAATACGGTTAAGCATGAAGAACTGGAGAAAGTGATCAGTGCATTTATTGACCGTGAAGATACTATGCTTTTAAATTTTGGGTACCAGGGAATAATGAGTTGTATTGATGCATTGGTTAACCGAAGAGATGTGATAGTTTACGATTCGCAGGCACATGCCTGTATCGTGGATGGGGTTCGTTTGCATATGGGTCAGCGTTATGCGTATAAGCACAATGATATTGCTGATTGCGAAAAGCAACTACAACGCGCCAGTGAAATCGCTAATAGAAATAATGGTGGCATTTTGCTCATTACTGAAGGGGTATTTGGAATGGATGGTGAACAGGGAAAGTTGAAAGAGATCGTTGAGCTGAAAAACAAATATGAATTTCGAATCTTGATTGATGATGCTCATGGCTTTGGGTATATGGGCCCAAATGGTGCGGGAGCTGACTCTGCCCAGGGTTGTACTGATGGTATTGATTTATACTTTTCTACGTTCGTGAAAAGCATGGGAAGTATCGGGGCATTTATTAGTGGCCCCAGAAATGTGCTGCGGTATCTGAGGTATAATACCCGCAGCCAGATCTTTGCCAAAAGCCTTCCGTTGTTAATTGTGGAAGGTATGCTGCATCGGATGGAGATGGTAAAGACGATGCCTGAGCTTCGAGAGAAATTATGGTATAACGTCAGCCGCTTACAGGAAGGTTTAAAGGCACGAGGTTTTGATATTCGTAACACTAATTCTCCGGTTACACCCATATATATGAAAGGCGAGCTGCCTGAAGCTACATCGATGGTTATGGACTTGCGGGAGAATTACCACATTTTTTGCTCTGTTGTGGTTTACCCTGTAATTCCTAAAGGTGAGATTATATTTAGAATTATTCCAACAGCTGTACATAGCGAAGAAGATATCGATCTGACCCTGAAAGCATTTGAAGAAACGAAAAAGAAACTTGACTCAGGAGCATACAAAGCCGAGAAAATACCAGATATGGCTGAGGCTATATAAACCTTGGGTTTGAACAGAGGAGAGCTACTCTATTAGTGATAGCTGTCGAAATCAATAACTGTACTATAAACGTTGTTACATCATTTAATTGACTGGTTAAAAACACCTTTTAAGGCGGGGGGGATCAATGTTTAAAAAGTGGTTTACCAGAACGTCGCCTTTTGTTATACTTTCCGTTATTACTGCTTTTTTATTTTTATACCAGCTGATATTTGAAAGAGGTGGACCAGATGAATGGAGACATCCTTTGTTGCTGCGGCTACTTCTTTACCTGGTCATCTTTATTGTAGTCGACGTCATTTTAAAGCGCTTTCTAACAAAGAACTATTGGCTTTGGTTCATAGAACTTTTTCTATGCTTAGGCTTCTTTTATTACTGGATCATTTCCTGATGCTGTTACAAACGGCCACTCTTTATTTACCTTAGCTTTTATAAAAAATACAATTATTCCTATGGCAATTACGATGAGCCCGTAAGTTGCTAACTTCAGTCCTGTTGAATACAAAATAAATAGCCATATAGCGATCGCAACGTATACAGGTAAAGGAAATAAGGGCATTTTATAAGGAAAGGAACTTGCTGCTCTTGCTTTTCTCAATAACAACAGACCAATTGCCTGCCCGATAAATTGTATCAGTATCCGCATGGCAAGAATGGCACTGATCACTTCGCCAAGCCTAAAGAGCAAGCTAAAAACGAAAGCAATACTTCCTAGTACTAACAGTGAGAAATACGGAAAATGCTTCGTAGGATGTAACCGGGCAAATACCTTAAAAAAAGCACCATCTGCAGCCGCAGCATAAGGTATCCGGCTATAACCGAGTGTTGCAGAAAAAACAGACGCGAAAGCAACCCACAGTATTAAACATGTGATGATTGTAGCGGCTGTGCTTCCTGCCAGTTCATGCATAAAAAGGCTTAACACAAACTCGGTGTCCTTTGCACGTTGCCATGGTATTACACTTACCACACTTACATTCATTAACAGGTATAGAAGGGCAATGCCCGCGATGGATAAAAACATGCTTCGCGGAATATTCTTCGACGGATTGGTTATTTCGCCACCTAAATGACAAACGTTGTAATATCCTAAATAACTGTATACAGACTTTACACTGGCAAAACCAATTGCGGTAACAAATGCGTGATTGATAGTTAGCCCGTCATTAATATGTTGGATGGGAGCAGCAAAGTTTCCGTGAACGACGCCTGCACCGATAATCCAAAAGAGTGTAACAATAACACCAGCCCATAAAAAAACACTGATCTTACCTATAGCATCTATTTTTCTATATAATAATATCACGATTAAAATAACTACACAGCCGGCTAATAATTTGCTTTCTATGGTGGTTAAAGGAACGAGGTAAGAAAAATAAGAGGCAAAACCGATGGCAGCCGAGGCAATCACGAGTGGCGCTTGTATCATCGTTTGCCATACAAATAAAAAGCTCATCATTCTGCCTGCACCATTTGCGCCGTAAGCCTCTTTCAGAAAATTATAGCTACCTCCGGCTTTTGGAAAAGCTGTCCCCAGTTCGCTCCAGATAAATGCATCAATAAAAGATAACACTGCTCCTGCTATCCAGGCATACAAAAACCATGGTCCGTTCATTGTCGCTATAACCATTGGTAATGTTATAAACGGACCAATACCGACCATATCAATCATATTGATTGCAGTAGCCTGCATAAGTCCAAGCCGTCTTTCTAATACAGGTGCTGCCATTGATTAATATTGTTATCTGATTTTTGTGTTGCAAAGGTGCAAAGAAGATTTTACGAATTTGGCAAATAGTATAAAGGCTAATCTGAGGCACGGCTGCCAATAAAATCTGTTATTTCTTTATTGGTCTAAGACTAAACATTTTACTTTACAGTCATGCTTTCTCACTATTGGCTTATCATTTCTATTCTTATCGCCGGTGCAGTTGCAAGTGTACGGGCAGGTAAACTAACTGCAGTTGCCGGACTTACAGGCGTTATTGTTGGGTTGTCGATTTTTGCTGGCGCAGGATATACCGGCATAACAATGTTGGCTGTCTTTTTTGTATTAGGAACGTCAGCTACATCGTGGGGAATAGCGGAGAAGCAGCGCAAGGGATTGGCTGAACATAATAAAGGTAAACGAACGGCAGGACAGGTTGTAGCCAATGCAGGTGTGGCTGCAATACTTGGTTTGTTAGTTTTGACAAATTCTGCCTCTAAAGATCTGTTTGCTATAATGATGGCGGCGAGTTTCTCTTCAGCCGCTGCCGATACTTTATCATCTGAGTTAGGTAATTTGTATGGCAGAAGATTTTATAACATCCTTACTTTTAAAAAAGATACGCGAGGCTTAAATGGAGTAGTGAGCCTTGAGGGAACGATGTTTGGTGTTGCAGGAAGTATTTGTATAGCCTCAATTTATTCCTTTAGCTATGGATTTAATGAAACGTTTTTATTGATAGTAATTGCGGGTACGATAGGTAACTTATGTGACTCTGTTTTAGGCGCCACTTTCGAACGAAAAAGTTATTTAAATAACAATGCGGTTAATTTTTTAAACACAGCAGGCGCAGCATTTTTCATATTCGTTATTTATCTTTTTCAGTAACATTTTTAGAACCATCAAATTTTTATTCTTTTAATAATCCTTATAATTAACTGGCGATGACGGTCAGGGGCAAAAAATAAGCCTCGCGTTTGCGAAGCTTATTTTTCTTTTACAACAAAAATTGCTATTTATCTTTTCTGTTGATTGTTATTGTTTTCTACTGGAACAGGTATCAACTCAGGCTGTTTAAGGCCAAATAAAATTGATAAAACTTCTTTCACACTCATATAATACTTTTAAGGTTTGATAATCTAAACTCTATTACCCATCTGTTTTCAGAGTGCTGTAAATTAATAAGAAAAACGCGACAAAACTGTTAAATAAGAAAATATGTTTTCAATATTTAATTTTTATTTTAATAACTCTCTGATTACACAAGTTATTGTTTCAGAACGACTTTTTTTTAATTTTTTATTAATCGGCTTTTTTAAATAACTCAACCTTCTTCTACCTGCTTTTCTTTTAACAAACGTTCATCTATTACTTGTTTGAAAACATTTTTTGGAAGCGCTCCCCGTTGTACCATTGGTGCTCCGTCTACAGGTATAAAGAGAAAAGTTGGTATACTTTGGATGGCGAATAACTCTGACAACTCTGCCTCCTTGTCTGTATCGATCTTATAGATTTCTATCTTATTTTCATATTCCTCTGACAACTGCTCCAGTGTTGGTGCTACTGCTTTACACGGGCCGCACCAGTCAGCGTAAAAATCAATGATAGCCGGTAGCTTCCCCTTATATTTCCATTCTTCATTATTCTCATAATCAAAAACTTCATCGATAAATTCCTGCTTGGTTAAGTATTTTGTAGGCATGTATTTATTTTAATAGTTAAAAGAAGGAGGTAGGTAAGTATAGTTTGCGGCAAACAGGATGCCATTATAGAATCAATAAAGAAGAAGAATGTTTGGGAACAAGCGGTAGAATAATTATGAAACATTGTTGTGTCACTCACTGCAACTTCAGCAAGAACTGAACGAGGCCCATTCTGATTTAAAATATCTGCCTAATTAAAAGCTATTCTTTTTTCTTGATTTTAAAATTCCCAATAGCACCATTCCGCTGGCAATGCCAGTGACTGCAATTGAGGTAATGAGATTTCTTTTTCGCGTTTGTGCATCAGTTGCCAACTTCCAGCCACCATGAATACTGGTGCCGTATGTAAGTGGAGCAAATAAGTTGCCGCTGGTTTCCGGCGCCGGATGCGCCTTCTTAAGATAACTAGTTACGACTTTTGCAGTTACAGATCGGGTGACTCCCGGAGCCAGAAAATGAGCAAGTCTTAAAAGATTTGTTACACTGCCTATGACCACAGATTTTCTAGGTCGTTGGGCCACTGAAACAATTGCCCTCGCCACTTTCTGCGGGTCGTAAACGGGTGGCGCGGGACGTAAAATTTTTCCTGAATAGTTAGCTGCGTGTTGTATTCCCGGAGTATCCAAAAAGGCGGGAAAAAGATCGCAAACATGAATATTTCTATATTGGCTTAATTCTCCTCTCAGCGCCTCTGAGTAACCCCGTAAGCCAAACTTGCTTGCAGAATACCCCACTCCATACGGAACCGGAAACCAACCGCCAATAGAAATGTTGTTGATGAGTACCCCATATTGCTGCCTCTTGAAGTAAGGCACCACTGCATGAGCACCATGAATATAACCCATCAGGTTTATCCTGATTACCTGGTCATGTATTTCAATGGGCGTTTCGGTAAATTCCCCTGCTGCCAAAACACCTGCATTATTGACCCAAACATCTATTGACCCACCAAATTCTACAGCAGTTTCTGCAAGCTTTTTCATTTGCTCTGCATCTGTTACATCTGTTTTTACAGCCAGGGCTAAGGCCCCCATTTCCCGGCATGTCGCTTCTACCTCATCTAATGCTTCCATGTTTCGCGCTGCAAGCACAATTTTTGCTCCTTGTCGGGCAAATTCTATAGCTGCCGCACGACCAGCGCCGCTTGAAGCGCCGGTTATTACAATTGTTTTTTCCTGCAGCGGCCTATAATTCATTGTAGCTCTTGTTGACCTTTTCATAGTTGTAGAATTATGGTTAATGCGTAAATAAGTGTGCCAATACACTGGAAAAAAGGCTGGTCCTGTTTTAATGCGTAAAGTAGCAAGGATTAGAGAAATGACTAAAAACACCAAAAGAAAGCTAATAATAGCAGCGGCCACAGGAATAGTAGTTGGAATACTGGACGCTTTGTTTCTCGAAAAGTATTTCTTCGAAATAAAAACATTTCACATAGGAAAAAAAGAGAGTAATCGACAAGTCAAACTCTTATTCTTAACCGACCTCCATTTCAAAAGATTCCTCGATCCATCTTATAAAAAACTTGCCGGGAAGATCAATCTAATCTCTCCTGACCTGATCTTGATTTCAGGAGACGTAATTGATGAAGACGGAATGTACGCTCCTGCGAAAGAGTTTTTTAGTATGGTAGAATTGTCCATACCGAAAGTTGCGATACTGGGCAATCATGATCACAAAAACCGGATAAGGTTTGAAACCTATAAAAAGTTGTACGTACAAAACAACTGCGAGTTATTGTTGAATGAATCAAAAGCGTTTACACTTGGCGGTAAGCAAATAATGATTACCGGGGTTGATGATTTCATTAATGGAATTCCATCTTTTTCGATGGCAATAGAAGGCGTCGGAAAAGAAGATAATCATCTATTGTTAGTACATAGTCCATTACAGCAGGAAACAATTTTAAAAGAAATAATTGAAATCAATAAGTCGCGGCCAGAAGATGAGAAATTAAATATTCAATACATTTTTGCTGGTCACAATCATGGTGGGCAACTTTGTATTTTTGGTTTTGCTCCTATACGACCTAAAATGGCTGGAAACTATTTAAATGGCTGGTATAATAAAAAAGCGCCCTTTTTATACCTTTCACGCGGCTTTGGAACCTCCACACTTCCGTTTCGTTTTGGCGCCCGCTCTGAAATAACGCTGTTTTATCTTGGTGTGTAATCAGATGAGTAATATTGAGAACAAAAAAGCCACCTGTGAATAAGATGGCTTTAAAGCGGTATAAATACTACTATTATTAACTTTTACTCTTCTTCAATTTATCCTTGAAAACTTTTTGAAATTTCTCGAGTTTCGGTTGTATTACGTAGCGGCAATACATCTGATCGGAATTTGCGTTGTAATAATTCTGATGATAATCTTCAGCTACATAAAACTTCTTTAAAGGCTCTATTGAAGTAACAATGGGACTTGCCCACGCACCTGATTTATTCAATTCGTCTTTATAATGTTCGGTGGCCTTTTTTTGTTCGTCGTTGTGATAAAAAACTACGCTTCTATACTGCGGGCCCTGGTCATTTCCCTGCTGGTCGATCGTGGTAGGGTCATGTGTTTTCCAAAAAACCTGCAGCAAGTCGTCAAAAGTAATTTTAGCCGGGTCATAAATAATTTGAGCAACTTCAACGTGCCCGGTTGTTTTGCTGCAAACCTGCTCGTATGTTGGATTTACAACATGGCCGCCACTATAACCGCTGGTAACTTTTAGAACTCCATCCAGTTGTTGAAAAACTGCTTCTACACACCAAAAACATCCTGCGCCAAAAGTGGCAGTATCGGTCTTACTATTTGTTATGCTGCTTAAATTTGTTGTATTCATAGTTGAAGACTGTTTCTGGGCGCATGAGATAAGTGTGAAAGCGGCAAACAGGTTGCTGATTAAAAAATACCTCATACGTATAACTTGTGTTATCATCTACGGAATTTATTATCTTTTTGACGATGCTGCAAACTTAGTTTAACAACTTGAAAGCTAACAGGTAACTCACTACTCTTAACAGCAGAATAGCGAAAACGCTCTACTTTTAACAGTGGTTTGACTTTCAAGCCAATTTATTTCATCGATGCAAAATAAGGGTCAGTGTAATCATTGATGTTAGCCTTTTTTCCACATAATTTCAGTTTTCCTCGTAAGCAGGATAGTTACTCTAGATTTTTCCTTCTTAATGTGAACGTTAAAAAGGCGATATGAAAAAATGCAGTACAAGTGAGTGACACAACGAATGATGATTGAAGGTCAGCA